>CAJUFB010000020.1:0-54152 GCA_910585805.1 uncultured Acetatifactor sp. | reverse complement strand
TTACGGTTTCATCCGGCCTCGGGGATGCCGTACCCGGTCTTACGGTTTCATCCGGCCTCGGGGATGCCGTACCGGGTCTTACGGTTTCATCCGGCCCGGGGGATGCCGTACCGGGACTCATCGTCTCTGCCGGCTGGGGCGATGACGATATATCGGGTTTTACCGTCTCTTCCGGGTCCGGAGTTGAAGACAGGTCAGGCTGTGACGCCGCATCTGATTCGGACCCTGATATCCCCTCATGACCCGATGACGATGATGCTTCAGGCTCTGCTGTCTCTCCCGCAGCAGAGTGCTTACCGTCCCCCCCTTCTGCCTTCTTCTCTTCACCAGAAGCGGACTCTGAAAAAACTTCTGCTGCTTCGGAAGCATTCTCCTCCTCTACAGACTTTTCCATATCTATACTATCACTGCCGGTCAGCTTTCCCGCACCGACAGTAGCAGGATTTACAGTACCCGCCAACATCCCGGCTGTCATGAAAATGCCCATTGCCTTTATCAGTTTAATCTTCATAATATCCTCCACTTTTCCAAAGACGCAGCCAACTTGCTCTTTACATTATACACAACAGAATTCTCCGCGTCAACCGACAAACCCCGAATTCAGGCAGTAAAAATGTGTAAATTCTGTGAAAAACGGCAGTTGTGATTTTTCTAACGAAGCCTGTAAAACACATACTTTTCCATATCCATCTGCTCAACACAGCCATACTCCGCGATGTATCGGGCTACATACTCCCGAAAACGCAGAAACTGGTGCAAATCGCTTCCATCCTTCGCAACCAGGACCCCATCCAGCTTCACATAGTCAACATACCCGACAAAATCTTCATAGCTTTCAATTCCCGCACCTGAGAGATACTTCTGAAAAACTCCCCATGCCAGCTGAACCCTTGCATTCATCATGCATGCTCTGGTATCATCTCCGTCTGCAAGAATGAGGCGCTTCCCATCGGTGTCTTTCAGCTTCTCATTCAGCTCATATACTCCAAGCGATTTTAATTCAGTCTCATCAGTCTCATATTTCTCTCCTTCAGTTTTCATAACAGAAACAGTATCCTCCCAATACCGGACTGCAGGCCTGCTGCTCGGATGTGTAAAAAATACAAACACCAGATTCAGCAGCAGAAATCCCCCCAGGATCAGCGTAAACCAATTTCTGTAAATTTGCCAGTATACGCTCTCCGTCATCCTGATGAATACATAACAAGTGCATACAATGATCGGAATACTGAAATAATTGCCATCCGGCGAAGCCATCGTAACCAGAAAATAGAATGAAGCTGCCGTAAGCACTGCCGTTATGGCACAGAGAACCCTGTTGCTGTCATTCTCTCTCTTCCTGCACTGAACTATCAGGCACAGAATCAGAAAAAATGTATAATTCCCTGTCCATGTGTGCCGGAGTTTCCCCCCGTTTCCCACATCAAACAGCGCGGTAAGAATCCTGCCCGGAAGAAAAACATTCTCCGGCTTCTCACTGATTTCCGCCCCAAAATACGGCATTGCCTGAAATCCCGCCGCATCCCATACGCCTTTTGCCTCCCTGTATGTGGGATAGCCGGTCAGAATGTATGTTCTGTACAGGATCCCGCCTAAAACAAAAGCTGCCAGCAGCAGAAGAACAATCCCGGACTTTCTCATCCCGGTTAATTTTATTTTACCTGAAGCTCCCCTGCGTACCATCACAATAAATATAACAATAAAAACCAGTGTGGAAAATAAAAAGCTGGTATATTTCACTGTATATGACATTAGCCCCGCCGAAAACGATATCCATAAGAAGAAGGGCGTACCCGTCCTGTTATATCTGACAAAATACAAAATCAGAATGAGCATGTACAAATAGCTCAATGCATCACTTTTTGCAGTTCCCGAAATTCCTACAATGCAGACTGTCGAAAAGAGCAGATACAGCACGGAGAATATCTGAATCCGATTTTCCCTGATACTCTCCGTCAAAAAATGATACACTTCTATAACACAGAGTACCATGATCCATAGATTAACTGAAATCAAATATCCCGGCAGCCCCAGGCCTGATATGGGAGCCATAAGGAGCTCCTTAAATTTGGGATAATAATACACGAAATCCATATATCCCAGAAAATCATAGAAAGAATTATCCCCAAACAAACATTTATCCGTATACAGCGCATACCAATAAGAGTCATAATCCACATAAGTATTTACGCGTGCACAGGATATCATCATTATCAGTATAAAAAACAGATTTGCCAGTAATTCAATTCCTTTATTATCATTGAGATATTTTATATATCTCACCACCAGAATATCATCGATCGCAATCCGGCTTCCGGGATTCAGAAGCGCTGTGAGAAATAATCCTATGGTAAGTATTCTCAGTTCTTCTATCGTCCCTGCACCCAGAAGCGACATTATGACCGCAGCCGTTCCCCAGACCATGCTTCCTGCCAGAAAACTGACACCCGCCGACTCAGTCCGTTCCCCTTTAAGAAACAATGTTAAAAAGGACCTGCCAATATAAAGTAATATCTCAATATATACATAGGATACGATACATTGTGATAAAGTTCCCATGGATAATAAATAAATCATGGCAACCGCCAGTATAATAATTCCTTTTTTCCGTCTCGCCAACAGTGATAAAAAAAAGAGCGCCAGAGCATACACTGCCAGTTCTACTGCATCACGCTGCAAATTCGGTTTTGTCAGAAACTCACGAAGATCCCCTTCTACAAATGCGGAAAAGGCAGGGATGACTATAAAGCTAACCGCTGTAAGTGATAGAATCATTTGCAATAAAATACTTTTTCTCTCATTCTTCATCTGCCCCTCTCCTTCCATCACAATATTGCTTCTCTCCTGTTTATACTGCACACCGATTGAATTTGCAGTCATACTTATATCAATAATTCATATGTCCCAAATCTCTGTACAGATCAAACACAATCCTATCTTGTACAATTCCCAGTTTCTTATTAAAGACGGTAATATGCAGTCCCCTCTCATATATGTCATTCTTCTCTCCATTCACCGTAATCTCCGATACTGCCTCGACTCTGCCTCCCGCGCTCTTCATCTGGAAGACATTTTTTCCTTCCACATGTTCATACTCCAGCAATTCATCCGAAAATGCCTCATAAATCATATTTCCTCCCGACATAATCCCCAGATAGCTCTGATGGTATGCGAATCTATAATCTTTTGAGACACCAAGCTCTTCCAGTGCCCGCGCAATATCATCGTCCACCATTGCTGTCGCTTCATCCTGAACACTCATAAGAACCAGATAGTCTTCGTTTTTTATTTCCTGGAGATAGTTTATCAAAAATTGCTTATTTTCCTCCTGCTCTTCTGCTATTCTTTCTGCGTCTGTCAATTGCTCCGCCGTAACAGAATCAGAATAAACACCCCTGTAACCTCTCTCCATATATTCTGCCACCTTCAATATACGATTCACCGTATGGATATAAACATAGCAGTCATCCTGAAGCAATTCCTGTAAAAATGCATTCTGATCCCAGGCGCTTCCCTGCTGCAATGTTATCATACGTACATTCGAATTCTCTATAAATTCCAGCACTTCCTCCATGTTTTCTGCCGACTGCGGTAAAGCATAGATAACTGTAGAAAAAGGATAGACTTCCATCACCTTATCATACATATCCGGACTTCCAAATTGTATTGCAACCCTCTCCAATGCGGCTTCCGCTCCCTGTGCCCTTGCCTCTTCCACCATTCTTCCAAAGATATATTCTATCGCCTCCTCATTATCATATTTCACGTCTACTACAAAATACAACTCCGGATCCATGATCAGACAGCCTAACATATCCTCCCATCTCAGAGGCGTCTGTCCCTCATAGATATCGCATAATTCCTCAAATGATTTTGGCAGATTATTTTTTTGGTACTCTTCCAACAGTACTTCCCCATGGTTTTGTTCTAACCAGTCAGAATATCCCGCAAGCACTCCGTCACTGGTTACAGCTATGTCAACTTCGAAAGCTCTGCTTCCCTTCCCGTAATACTCCAAAAAAGCTTCCATACAATTTGTGCCCTTATTCCCCTGCCACATACCTGCTGCCTGTAGTATAATTGTATTCTTCTCCGCCAACTCACAGGAATGTTCATACTTTACAGTCTCCACATCCTCTACTTTCAGCACAACGGCATCTCCATACAGCTTCTGCCCTCCTCCAATATCTGTCACCGGCATTATCTCGATACTTTCTCTCCCTTGATACATATCGGAAGTAATGGATATTTCCACATTATTATCCGGATAAGCAACTGATGCTGTCCGTGTTCCGTTCACATATATCTCGCTCTCCTCCATATTTCCCAACGTTACAGTAAGGCTCTGGGGCTCTTGTTCACGGTAAATTACATCGCTGGACAATTCAATAATTTCAGGTACTTTCTGCGTATTTTCCGATACATTTATCGTATATTTCTTTGCCTTGCATACATATACTCCGCCTATCCTTTTCGCCACCTGGATATCAAATGCTTCTTTCCCATAATATACATCCCGCGGAATATCCACCACAATCCTGTGGCTTGAACTGTCAATTATCTGGCAGGCTGTATTTTCTGTCCCGTTAATGTAGACGGTATCAACACCACTGAAATTATTTCCCCAGAATATTACTCCATATGCCGGTTCTGATATTCTTTCCCCTGCATACAATTTACCTTCCATCTTGATAATCTCCGGAATAAGTGATTCATATACAGGAAGAATCACAAAAATCACAGCACTGTATATTACAGCACATCCCAGCAGCATTGACAGCCGCTTCTTCTTTAGTTTACTCCACAATTCCTTTATCCTGCCTGTCCCCATAATAATTCCTTCCGAAAATTCTGTCATATGCCATGATCCACATGTTCCGCTTGTACTCTATATACCCGGAATCAATATTGCCCTCGCTGACCCACTCGTCATCAACATAATAGTAATTCCCCAATTTAGGTACATTCGCCGTATCCAGGCCATATGCCCAGAAACTGTCCATACTGATTCCGCAATAGTCCATCACCTTTGAAGCCAGGTTGTATCCATTGATATACCCCCAGTCTTCATAGGGCAAATCATAATTATAATAAACGACAAGCGGCGTCGTCCTGTATAAAGGAATACTTGATGCCCCTAACAGAAGCTCCGCACTATACTCAAAGCTTCCCATCACATTCGGACTATGATCCCCGAACATTACGATCACTGTGGGTCTGTCTACAGTCTCAAAATAACGAATCAGATATTGGAATGCTTCGACAGAGGAATCAACCAGATTACAATATGTTTGCAGCGCACGCTCATTTCCGCAGCTGCCTCCCTCTGACACCTCAATACCGCTTTCATCATACTGATATTCATATCCGCCATGATTCTGCATCGTGATGACATATGCAAAAAACGGTTTATCCCCTTTCTCTTCATATAAATCTATCACCCGTTCATATAGTTCCTGGTCTCCTGCATACTGGCCCTCAGTCGGAAGTTCTCCCATTTCCTCCGTAAAGAATACTTCCTGAAATCCCATATAACGGTATACATTTCTTCTGTTAAAATATGTACCGGTATTGGGGTGTACAGCAACGCTGTAGTATCCGTTTTCATTCATAAGGCTTGCCAGGGAATCAATTTCATGATGAAGCATTTCCGAATACGGAAGTGTGCTCAGCCCCACTTCATCCATCGGGCATCCCGTCAGAATCTCAAACTCAACATTGCATGTCCCTCCTCCATAAGAAGGGCTGACAAAGGTTCCATAGGTGTATTTTTCCTGCAATTTCCTAAGTTCTGCCAAAGGATCCCTGTTCAGTTTAACCCCGTCCAGCACACTGACATCATACAGGGACTCATTCATTACAAAAATAATGTTTGGAGTCTCCGCAATATCGGTCTTCATGTTTACACTATCATAGATTGCATCAACTGTCTGTCTTGAATAATTTTCCGGTGCCTGAACCTGATTAAATGTTGTCCTTGCAAAGCCGACCAGAAAGCCATTTTGATTATAATACTGAGACACTACATAAACATGCTCTCCCCCATTTTTCACAGCCGCCATGATGTCCCCCATATTCCTGCATACACCAATCAATATTCCTATACAGAGAAACCCGGCTGCAATTCTAATAAATATTTTTTTCCCATGTATACCGCTTCTCACATCGGACTTCTTAAAAAGAATGAGAATGACTGTCATCACAAGAATCAGCAAAATAACCTGCCAGTCTATACTGCTCAGCTTCAAATCATAGTTTCCCGCTACTAATAAAGCCTCCTTTGCTACCGCAATATCACTGAATGTAAATGCCTCTCCCCTGGCATTCATCTTCAGCTCATTAACAATGGCCAGAACACAGCAGAATACAGATGTAACCGCAAAGCAGGTACCCACATTATGCCAAAATACATACATCGCCACTTCAAGTAAGATGACGATGCCCAGATTCAATAATTTAATCTCAGACCCCCATTCCAGGAGAATATAACGTAATGCTGTTGAAAAACTCTGAAAATAAATAGCTTCCACAAAATAGAAAACCAGTACAGATGTGAATGATATTAAGAGAATTGTCTCAGTTAATTTCCCCAAACACGGTTTTATATCCCTGAACCGATTTCGTATCCCCATAGTATTATCTACTGTCCCTTCCTCTCCTGCTCAGCTTCAGCAACGGTTTCTCTATCAAAACATTCGACAGGCATGCTGCCATCCAAATAAATACCATTGATATCAAAAACATAACAAGCGGAGAATAATACTGCCCCCCTCTGATCATTATCACCTGGATCACAGACTGTTGAATAGGAAAAGCCCATAAATAAATTCCATAACTATAATTATTTTTCATCAATTTTGAAAAAATCGGTTTATCTGCAAACGCAAACGCTATTGTGATATATGTTACAAAAGGCAAAAGCAAAACTGCACGGAGCGGCCCATCAACACAGCCACATATCATCCCCCAAAAAACTGCTGTCTGTAAATTGCAGATATTCTTCAAACCCAGACGTGAAAATATGCTTCCCCACAAAAAATATACAGCCACCCCAATCGCACTGCACCAGTCAGTTCCCCAAAATACCAATGAATGCTGCAGTACCCCGGTTATACGCAGCACATATATGATCCATAAAACGATACCCACTGACGCATAAAAAATCTTCGCCGCAGCCTGGCTCTTTTTAGACAGGATATCATATATTTTCATAAAGCCAATCAGCAATATATAACACATCATCTCAACAGGCAGCGTCCATAAAGAGCCATTAACTGCCGTCTGGTTCACATTATCCTG
Source organism: uncultured Acetatifactor sp. (assembly GCA_910585805.1). GTDB lineage: Bacteria > Bacillota > Clostridia > Lachnospirales > Lachnospiraceae > Acetatifactor. The sequence goes on along the minus strand of CAJUFB010000020.1, from coordinate 46,853 downwards.
AAATACTCCCGGTAAGCTGAACACCGGATACATTGCAATATTTCTTACCGCATAATCAATGGATCCCGTAAAATATTCCTTTAAACCGCATCTTGTAAATATCGGACCAATTACTACGACTGTTAAAAATATACATGCGGCCAGCGGCGGATATATTCTCATCAGCCTTTTACCCATATATTGTCCTGCGCTTTTACTTCGCATATAACTTTCCGTAATCAGATAACCGCTCATGACAAAGATAATCCTGACCCCAAATCCATTAATATCTACCCCAAATATAAGCGGTACCGAACTGCCCATGAGAACATACTGATGCCCTAACACCACCAGTAATGCCGCTCCCAAATGTATGGCAGAAAAGTTATTTTCTTTCTCCATTCAATCTCTCCTTTGACCCGATCAATGAACCTGCTGAAGCTGCCTGTTCAAACTGCGCACACCTTCCAGACACTGCAATTCATTATTATCTTCATCATACAGATAGCCCCGCTGTATATAATTATATAATCTTACATTATCTATGGAGATCCCGCAATCCACCGATTCCAACGTTACATCAAGGGAACTGTTTGCCTCGAAAACCAGACTGATCCTTCCTGTCTCTGAAATCTCCACACTTTCACAGGCTTCCCCCATACACACGGATAAAGTTCCTGCCTCCTCCACCTTCACCACATCAACCTCCAGTGTATAGGCACCGGTGCCAAAGTGATTTCTTCCCCCGGGGATCACCTGCTGTATCATCGCTCCCGGTTCCAAAGTACACGCGGCAGAATCTTCCACCATCTCCCAGGAAACCTTCCCAACCGTATCCCATCCATCCGCTTCCAGAACGAACTGCGGGTTATAGAGAAGATTGGCGCGATAATCCCGATATGTCCAGATACCATATCCCTCAGAATACTGCCGTAATACCCCCGCGACATTTTCCAGATAATCGTTCATTTCTTCCTCTTTTATCTGTGCATTGTTCTGAAAGGCCGGGGTATTATCCGCAAATATGAACTGATCAATGTAAACCGGCTTTCCGCCATTCTGCTCTTTCAGCATACGCAAAATATAACCCGTTTTTTCCATGGCTTCCTGATAACCCACACGTTCTCCCACATTTTCAAAACCTATCGGAATTCCATACATAGTAGCCACATAAGAAGAATTCATACAGGGATAAGTTATCGTATGCTTATAGTAATCCGCAGTCCCATCCACCCTGTAAATAACCTCCCAGTCCATACGTACTTCCATGGATAGATCAGGAAACTTTTCCTGCGACTTTCCCAGGAGATTATTCAGGAAATCATCATATAACGCATACATCGCCTCCATTGCAGGTTCTGTCCTTTGCGGAACAGGTATGGAAGAGTATGATGCATACTGTGTTCCATAATTCTCATTATATATTTCCAAAGCAAAATGTTCTTCTACCCACCTGCGATATCCAACAAAATCAGCCCATTCCACTCTTGCCTTCTCGTCAGGCTCGTCGCATACGCCAAGGTTATTCCAGAAGTCCTCCCATGTCAGAAAACCTCCCCAAAAATTGTTATGAGCACTCAGGGAAGTATACATCCTCTCCAAATATTCGTACCACGCATTCTCTACAACCGGGTCTCCCATAAGACGTAAGTAACGGCTGGCCTCATTCTGCTCAATGCTGTCCCGGAAATCCGATTCATATCCTGCCCTCACATAAACGCCCAATCCCGCGTTCCCGGCTGCCGTCATGACTTCATCCAGTCTGCCAAACGCATATTCATTGTATTCCACAGGAGAAATCCCGGTCTGAAATTCCCTCCACGGAATCACCAGAATAATACTGTCAAAACCGTCTCCCTTAATCTGCTCCATATCAGCATCAAGGGAATCCATTTCACTGTTCCAGAAATTAAGAGGCCATTCATCCGCAAAATACGTAGCCGACCTCACATACCCCGCGCCGTTCAGTGTTGGCCGCTTTCCCTCAAATCCTCCTGAAGCAAACGAAAACTGTCTCAGTACCACCCAGTCACAATTTTCGTTTTTCCCTTCCTCATTTGACACTGACATCTCAATATGCACCTCACAGTCAGAAAACTGTTCCATCGAAATCGTCTGCCTCTGCACATTTCCATCAACTGTATACACATAGTCCTGTTTTACATCGCCTGATATGATTGCAATATTCAACAGGGCTCCGTCAGACTCTGATGCAACCCATGGATGAATCTCATAATTCACATCCAGAACAGTTCCTTCTGCTACTTTACCCTCTATCTCAATTGCCGTACCTGCAGTCAAAAAAACTGCCCTTCCCACCTCATCATCCTCAATGGCACCTAAATTGTAGCCGTACGGATAATCTGCGCTTTCCGTTCTGCCATTCAGCACGACAGCCGGCGTGTCAATATAGTCCACCAGATTCCAGCCTGAATTTGCCTGCTCTTCCTGATTCAGCCGCGCCGTCTTCAATTGCTGTCCTATAAACCAGCAGATGCACAATAGAAAAACAGCACCGCACAGCAGCTTCACAACTTTTTTCATCCTGTTCCTCCGAAAATACCTCTGGCTGTTCTCAGATATCAATATCCAGCCGCAGCACCCGCTCCGCTTCTTCCAACGTAAAGTGGTTATGGATAAACCTTATGCCATTATCCGACATCTCCCGCAATGTCCGGTAATCCTCATAGAGAGAACAGATAGCCGCCGCAATTCCCTCTGCGGTATCTTCCACACGCATAAAAGCTTCTTCCCGACTCAGCCCCTCTGCTCCGATAGACGTAGTCAGCAAAGGGATCTGATAATATGCTGCCTCTACAACTTTTCCTTTCACTCCTGCGCCGTACCGCAAAGGAACCACCGACATACGGCAATTTCGATACAGTGTTTCCAAATCTTCATCCGGCAGGAAGCCTTCGATAATAATATTATCCGAAGCAAGATTCTGTATCTCCAATGGGGCTTTTCCTCCCACCACATGCCATTTTATCTGAGGATATTGTTTTAATACCCGCGGAAATACTTCTCTCGCAAACCAGAGCACCGCGTCTATATTAGGAGGATGTCCGAAACCGCCTACATAGAGCAGGTCATTTCTCCCGGCAAAGTCCTTATTGATATCCTCCGGCAGCTTCTCATAAATGTACAGCGGAATATTACGAATGGGCTTATCCGGAAATACTTCCCGCATTTTTTGCTGTTCAAAGCTTCCCACTACATGTCCCACATCCGCCTTTTCAAAAAGCTCGTACTCAATCTTTTTCCATTTCTGCGAAGATTCCAGTTTCTCCGGATCCCCGGTCATCTCATACTCCCGGTATTCCCGGATATGATGCAGGTCATGGGCAAAATAAAAAATCCTGGCATCCGAATATTTCCTGACTATATCAATATACTTTATGGAAATATGCGGGCGCTGCAGGTATATATAATCAAAGTAATGGCTGTTCTCCTTCAGCCATTGCTTCCAGTTATTGTAATAATGATTTCCGTACAGAACCTCTATCCCCATCTGATTCAGTTCCGTGGTATAAGGCTCGTGCTTATAAAAATTATCCCCAATAAAAGTAACCTGAAATCCCATCTTCACAAAAGTGCGCAGGTACATAAAAGTACATTTCCCACCGGCATCCTGATCATGATGAGGTACATAATGGTCAATCACCAAAATATGCTTTTTGTGATTGCTTCTGTCCTTGGCAGTGAACACATTTTCCCCGTTCACTTCATGCCCCGCCTCCAGGACATCCTTCCACTTATCATAGAATTTCCGGAAATTCACCTGCTGATAATGTTTCAATCCGGCCTGTACATTGGTCCCGTTTGAAACACCTTCAAAGTGAACCACCTGGGACAATGGCTGATATAAAACCTTGTATCCATGCTTCCTGACCTCGAAAGCCAGATCCGTGTCCTCATAGTAAGCAGGCACAAAGCGCTCATCAAATCCTCCGATTTCTTCCCATAGTCTGCGCCGAATCATAATGGCGGCACCGGAAATATAATCCGCTTCCTTCACATAATTAAATTCCGGATCCTCCGGGTTTTTTCTGTTGCCATAATTCCATGCGGAAGCATCCTTCCATACAATTCCCCCTGCTTCCTGAAGAAATCCGTCCGGATAGATCAATTTGGAACCTACCATACCGATACTGTCATCCCGTTCGATCAGCTCAACCAATGGCCGCAGCCAGTCCTTCTGTACCTGCGTATCATTGTTCAGGAACAGAATATACTCTCCCCTGGCGTGCTTTGCAGCATTGTTACAGTTCAGCAGGAAACGAACGTTCTTCTCCGTAACCTCCACACGAATATTCTCAATTACCTTTTCTATCTCCCGGGTTACATCTGTAGAACAATCATCCGCAATAATTATCTCGTATGCAATATCACCTGAATTCTTTATAATGGATTTTACACAGTTATAAGTATAATCAAACTGATTATATACAGGAATGATGACAGAAACCCCTGGCCGGTTCCAGGCCGGAAGAGTCAGCTTCTCGTATTCCACAACACTTTTGCCAGCCTCTTCACCGGCATTTGGTATAATATTCCCCAACTCAAGTCTGGAAGCCGGTTCAACATATGATTTCTCGATCTTTACAGCCTCTGCATATCGCTTCCGTACCCCTTCCATGCCCTCCAGCTTTATATACTTCAGATAATTTCTGATACGCCTGGGTTTGATGACATGGATCATTAACTTTGGATTCTTCAGCAGCTGAAAAAAAACATGCAGGAAAAACCTTCTCCTGCTATTCGGCGGAAGCACAAAGTCTCCCAGGCGCTGCAGCTTTTTTCCAAATTTGTATGCATGCGTATTCTTTTCATGTTCATATGCCCGTTCTACATTCAACAGGAGTTCTATATGGCCCTCTTTATTTCTGATAATCTGCCTTAATTCCGCTTCTTCTTCCCTCTTTGTCTCCAAAAGAGCCTCTTTTTCGCCAACCAGCTGATTCAGCCGTGCAATTTCTTCTTTCTGCTCCCGGCTTTCGCTCTGCATTTCTCTTATATGACTATTCTGTTCCTCCCAGTCCTGATCCAATTGCCGGATATGCTCGTCCCGTGCCTCAATTTCCTGATTCAATCGACAGATATGGTCATCAGCTTCCGTTTTCAGCTGTTGGATACGAACATCCTTATCTCCTATCTCCTGATCCAGATGCCGAATATGCCTGTTCCGCTCCTCATTCTCCCCCTGCAGCCTGCGGATAGCCTCTCCAGCCTGCTTTATCTCCTCATCCAGCTCACCGATATGCCTGTTCCGCTCTTCTTCTTCCTTCTGCAGCTCCAATATCCTCTGCTGCACCTTTGTATATTCTTCCGCATCGCCCAGATACACGGAAGCCAGTCCCTTCGCTTCCACCGTCACATTCGATGCCACTGCGATATAATACTTTCCGTCGCGCTCCCCCGTAGCGCCGGACACATAATATGGCAGCGCCCTTTCCCCTTCGTCTCCGCTGTCCATCATGGACACAACGCGAAAGGCCTGATCATAGAGCTTCACGTGCTGAAATTTCTGCCCCAGAAAGGCAAGAAATTCTTCTTTGTAAAATTCCCTGATATGAAACTCGTTTTTATAGTGATACAGATCAGAATAAATCTTCTTATTCGGCGTGGACATGATCAGAAATCCGCCCGGCCGCAATATCCTGGATATTTCATTCAGAAAGCTATGCTGAACCGCTTCCGGCACATGCTCGATGGTCTCAAAGGAAACCACCGCATCCACCGAAGCATTCCCCAAAGGAATCGATTCTATGCTCCCCTGCAGAAAACGCAGATTCTTCCTCTCTTTATAGGTTTCCCTGGCCCGCGCGATCGTCTCCCCGTCTATATCCAGGCCGGTTACCTGCTTTGCCGTAGATGCGATCAGATCGCTCCCATATCCTTCCCCGCAGGCAGCATCCAAAACCACCTTGCCGCGGACCATCTCCCTGACTCCGAGATATCTCTGATAATGCTCTATTCCCAATTTATCATCACCGGCTCCGGGTATGAATCTCTCTCCCGTAAACAGTTCACTCGCTCCCATATGCCTCTCCTGTCTCAATATATACTCATGAACAAATTTGCCAGATATATCGTATAACAAGTACGTCTTTCCGCAACGCGGCACAAAAGATGTCAGATCGACATGCTCACTAATATAAGATAATATCCTCTTCCCCATGCTTCACAAAATTTGCCCTGGCATCCAATTCGATCACAGATAAATTATACCCCTGATTATCCACATCTATCTTCACCGCGTTATGAATCCGGTGCAAAACCACATGATTCGTCTGGTTGCCCATGGCCAGTGACGGACTCACCAGATACTCTGTGGCACATATTCTTGGCAATTTTATCTCAAAAGATACTTCATATATTTCCTCCGCCTTCACATGCTCAATGACTTGATCGGACAGAAAATTATTGACTGAAAAAAGCTTCACGCCCTTAGTATTCTCCAGTTCAAAGCCAAACAGTACATTGTCCATATCTTTATAGAATTTCGTCAGCAATCCGAAATAATAGGTGTGCTCTGTCTGCAGGACTGACACTTCATTGCCTTCCTCGTTACGGATGTAGAAAGAAAGGATCTCTCCGTCCTTTGTTCCCGATTCACCTGCGGCATGGCTTAGATCCACACGCTTGAAACCCGCCTTTTCATGTTCCGCGGACACAACCTGCCCGGCTACATTGTCCAGCTTCATCTGGCTTACCAGCAGCGCCTTCTCCCGATTCTGCTCCTCAATCTGCATACTAAGGTACTTTTCACACACTTCCCTGGCATCTCCGATTTCACGGATATTGCCCTTATCCAGCCAGACCGCCCGGGAACACAGCTTCTTTACAGAGACAATGTCATGCGAGACAAACAGTATGGTGGTTCCGGAATTCTTAATCTCCTCCAGCTTATTGAAGCATTTTGCCTGGAAGAAAGCATCTCCCACCGCCAACGCCTCGTCAATGATCAAAATCTCAGGTTCCACATTGATCGCCAGCGCAAATGCCAGGCGAACCAGCATACCGCTGGAATAAGTCTTCACCGGCTGATATACAAAATCTCCGATGTCCGCAAACTCCAGTATATCGTTCTTTTTCTTTTCCATCTCTTCTCTGGAAAAGCCAAGCACCGCTCCGTTCATAAAAATATTCGCTACTCCCGAATAATCCATATCAAACCCGGCACCAAGCTCAAGCAGCGCGGACACCTTACCGTTCACCTCCACCGAACCTTCCGTAGCCTGAATGACACCTGTGATGATCTTCAGTATGGTAGACTTCCCCGAACCGTTGGTTCCTATGATCCCCACTGTCTCCCCTGATCCCACCTGAAAGGACACATGGTTCAGCGCATAAAAAGGTTCGCCGTACTTCTTATGAAAGGGGTTGACAGCCTCCCTGAACCTGTCCTTCGGATCCTTATATAACTTATAAACCTTCGTGACATCACGCACATCTATAACATTCATAAATTCTCCTCATCAAACAGTGCCGCGGACTGTCAGATTTTCAGTATCCTTCCAAAATAGCGATCCTACAGAACATCCGCAAAATGCGGCCGCAGTCTCCTGAACAAACCGGTCCCGATCAAAAAGATCACAACAGCCACACACCAGAAATACAGAGTCAGGCCAGGATGCTGCCAAAATCCCTCATGATAGATAAAGCATCCTCTGTATCCTTCCACAATATAGTAAAAAGGATTCAGCTTGAAAATAAAAGCCACAGATTCCGGAAACATACTGGTTGACCACATAATGGGCGCCGCCCACATACCAATCTGCAGTATAATCTGCACAAACTGCCCCATATCCTTAAAAAAGGCATTGACCGAAGCCGTAATATAGGCAAGTCCCAACACCAAAAAGGCGGCACAGGCAGTATAATACAGACTCTGCAGCCACCACAGGGAAGGAGACTCTCCCGCCAGAAGATATACCGCCAGAAGAATCCAGATGAAAATCAAATGTACCAAAAAAGACGCCGTAATCTTTATGATCGGCAGTATACTCACCCGGAAGACCATCTTCTTCACCAGATGCTGATATTCATACAGACAATTCGTAGCACCGCCCCAGGCATCATTGAAAAAAAACCAGGGCACAATAGCCGGGATCAGCCACAGCACATAAGGAACATCCGCCACCGGCTGGGATTTGAAACCCAGCTGAAAAATAACAAAATAGATCAGCACCGTAATAATGGGCTGTATAAACATCCATATGATCCCCAGCGCTGACCCCACGAACCTTTTTTTGAAATCAGCCACTGCGAGTGTCATGATCAGGTCGCGCTTCTCCAGCACATCCCTCAAACCTCTTGACAAAGCCGACATATCTGTATCTCACTGCCCTTCTATCGCTAATTAGTTGATTATAGCACAGATAATCCCGGTAAACAAGCGTCATTCTGCTATAAATCCGCAATTGACAAAAATATCCTCATTCTCTTTCTGCTATTTGTATTGAAATTTTAAAATGGATAGGCTATAATAAGAAACGCCTTATGTTGCTTGAGGTTATGGACTCCCTGCTCCTCCGGCAATCAGGCATAACTCAGATACTCATGTACACCGGCCGGTTTTGCAAAACTATCCGGAAACATAATCAAAAACAGGAGGAATACTCATGAGAAAGAAAGCATTACACTTATTGAGCGGCATAGCGGCAGCCACGATGTTAGCAGGCGTACTGAATCCTTTCCCCGCTCAGGCTGCCGTGGAATTCGGCTGGGAAGTCATTGACGGTAATTACTACTGGTATGAAAATGGAGTAAAGCAGGGACTGGAGGGCCGTGGTAAGGAAATTTTTGATCCTGGCACAAATGCCTGGTACTGGTTGGATTCCATAGATGGCGGCAAGAAGGCAACCAATAAGGATCTGTATCAGGAATCGAAAGCTGACGATGCCGGAAACATCGGCAAATGGGTAAGGTACGACGCAAATGGCCACATGGTCAAGGGATGGGATACCAATGCAAACGGTACCTATTATTTTGACCCGGTATACGGCACAATGGCAAAAGGCTATCACGTAATTGACGGTAAGCTTTACTGTTTTGACAAAGGAACAGGCATTGGATCCGGCGCAGAAGTCAGCTGGGACGGTATCAACGGCTGGGTATTCATAAATGGAAATCAGTACTGGTATGAGAATGGCCAGCGCCAGGGTACAACCGGACGCGGCAAGGAAATCTTTGACCCTGATTCCGGCTACTGGTACTGGCTGGATGCCGTAGATGATGGCAGGAAAGCTGTCTCCAAGGATCTGTATCAGGAATCATACGCTGGAGAATGGGCGGAAAATGCGGACGGTACCGGAAAATGGGTTCGTTATGACAGTGCCGGGCACATGGTGAAAGGTTGGGACACCAATGAGAATGGTACTTATTATTTTGAGGAAGTGACCGGCACCATGGCCAAGGGTATCAGGATCATCGACGGAAAGAGTTATGAATTCGACAAAAATACTGGCATTTTTGTCGGTGAAGCTGCACCGGAACCGACCACGGCTCCTACGCAGGCTCCCACTCCGGTCCCTACTGAGGCTCCCACTCCGGTTCCTACTGAGGCTCCCACTCCGGTTCCTACTGTAGCTCCCACTCCGGTTCCTACTGTGGCTCCCACTCCGGTTCCTACTGTGGCTCCCACTCCGGTCCCTACTGTGGCTCCCACTGCCGCCCCTTCTGCAGAGCCAAAGCCTACTGCACCAAGCTTTAACGGCGGTACATCCGGAAGCGGTACTATAGTCGGTAAAATATTGGATCATTTTGATCTTTCAGACTCTGATAATTAATACACCTGAATCACAACGAGCTCACTGTATGTTTTAAATGCAGTGAGTTCGTTCTTCTTGCCAAAGCCGACATATCATATCTTACTGCCCTTCTATGGCTAATCAGTAGATTATAGCATACAGATAATGCCGATATGCAGAGATCCTTCTTCCATAAATCCGCAATTGACAAAAATATCCTCATTCTCTTTCTGCTATTTGTATTGAAATTTTATGTCGAATAGGCTATAATGCCCAAAAAAGACAACAACCCCTATAATCACAAGGAGGAATGGCTTATGGCATTACCCGCAGAGAATACACGATACACCTTTGCCGATTGTCTCACCTGGGACGAAAGTAACCGAATAGAACTCATCAACGGCGAAGCCATTATGATGGCTGCCCCCTCCAGCATCCACCAGGAAATCAGTATGGAAATTTCCAGGCAGCTTGCCAATTACCTGGAAGGGAAAGAATGCCGGGTTTATCCGGCTCCCTTTGATGTCAGACTCTTTGAAAAAGAAGGCGATAACCCCGATGATATCGATACCGTAGTGGAACCGGACATCACTGTAGTCTGTGACAGAAGCAAAATAGATTCACACGGATGCAAAGGAGCCCCTGATCTGATCGTTGAGATTCTCTCCCCGTCCTCTTTACGAACCGACAGACTCGTAAAGCTGCGGCTGTATCAGCGGGCAGGTGTCCGTGAATACTGGATCGTAGATCCTGAGAACAGAACGGTACAAGTACTTTTAACGGATCACAAGGGAATGCTGCTGCCCCATGAGGAATACGGCAAAAAGGAGGTCGCAAAGGTCAATGTGCTTGAAGGCTGCTTTATAGAATTAAGCAAAGTCTTTCCAGAATAAGACGAGCTGCAGGCAGGGTATCTCATCCCTGCCTGTTATCATGCTCTCTTAATCCACCGGTTTGTATCACAAATTACTCCTGTCGCTCACTCCTCATAAGGCTGCTCCTGGCGTTCACTCCTCATAAGCATTCAGCCTGTACTCCGTCTCCACGATCTCCTTCAGCTTCCCTGTCCCGCTTCCTTCATAGATATGATCGGTAGTAATATGGCTCACTGCATTCCCCGTAGGATATGGTGTTTTGTCATAATCCGTCCAGGTTTCCACAACCTTATCAGCTTTGTACTTTGTGTACTTCACCGGATAGGCACCGTTTCTTTCATACTCGTAGCCCGAGAGAATCCTTCCGTCAAACCGATAGGTCATAACCTGCCTCTCGTATGAAGTGCCGCCGTATGTATAATAGGAATATGTAGTATACCGGCTCTTATTGTTATTCTTGTCGTATTCTGTATGAAGCTTGTAGTTGCCGTTCCTGTCATAGTCCTCAAAAGTGTCACGGTAGACCAGAATCTCCTGTTTGCCCACAAACTGGGTACATTTTTCCTCTGTTATGTTTCCGACGGCATCCCGCCTGTACGCATAGGCATAGGCCAGCGTCTCCACGTTATTAGACACATTGTTTACATTCTTCTGTATCAGCAGCTTTGTCCCGGGATCATAGAAATAATTCTCCACCTTCGTCTTCGTACCGCCGCCGTTATAGGTAATCTGCTTTGACAGATTCTCATTGGCATATTCCGATGTGAGCGTATAGCTCCTGGAAGCGTCCTGTCCGTCCTTATAGACTACCTTCGTCTCCCTGCCGGCAGTGTCATAAGTATATTCATACGTATATACGGTTCCGGCTTTGCTGTTAAAGGAATTCTCCCGCAGCAGGTTCCCGCTGTTATCATACCCGTACGCCACATATCCTGTCATCTGCCCGTTTGCGTCATAGGTTGTCTCCCGGATGGTCCTGCCCTTCTCGTCATAGGTAATGCTCACGGAATGATCCAGGGTACCGTCAGCCTTCATATACTTGTAATTCACCGGATCCCACACATAATTCAGCGGTACATTCCCCTGGGATTTCTCCAGTACGCCCGTGTTCTTATTAAAAGTATACTCGACTCCGTCAATGGTAGCCGTGCCCTTAACCATGGCGCCTGTCACCGGGTCGAAATAATAGCTCCTGTTGTCTTTGATATTCCAGCCTTTGACCATCTGACCATTCTGGTCATACCTCACCCATTTGCCGCCGTTGGCATCCTGGTATACATCCTTATTGACAGCCATGGCTCCATTCGCAGTTCCGTCCAGCCAGTACCAGGCCTGGGATGCCGGGTCGTAGATTTCCTTCCCCCTCCCGGCAGTTCCCTGACGTTTTCCGCCCTCATACCAGTATTTTGCCCCGTTCAGCGCAAGCCATTTCTTATCCAGCGCGATCCCGGTGGTTTTGTCAAACGCACATTGCTCCTTATCGATGATGACTGTTCCATGTATCCTTTTCCCGGAAGCAGGCTCGAAATAGTATGTGTTCACAGTACCGTCCGCCAGCACCTCATTATACCAGCCCTTCGCCATAGCCCCGGTCACCGGATCAAAATAGTACCAGCTTCCGTTGCTGTAATTGTGCCCTTTGACCATATGGCCGTCCTTGTCATACCGTACCCATTTTCCGCCGTTGGACTCCTGGTACACATCCTTGCTCACAGCCATCGCGCCCTGGTTTACCGCGTCCAGCCAGTACCAGGCATCGGACACCGGATCATAGATTTCCTTCCCCCGCCCTGTGGTTCCCTGACGCTTTGCGCCCTCATACCAGTATTTCGCGCCGTTTTTCTCATACCAGCGCTGATCATAGCCGATACCTGTCCCCTGGTCAAACACACAGTTATCGCCGCCTATGGTCAGCTCCCCCTTCTGCATGATCCCGGTGTTGGGATCATAATAATAAAGATATGACGCACCTTCCGGTGTGACCAGTGTGTACCAGCCCTTGATCATGGCGCCGGTTATCTCATCAAAACGGTACCACCCTCCGTTGGCATAGCTCTCACCCTTTACCATATGTCCCTCGGCATCATAGCGCACCCATTTCCCGCCATTGGATTCCTGGTAGACATCCTTATTTACCGCTACCCTGCCCTGCTCATTGGCATCCAGCCAGTACCAGGCATCTGAAGACGGGTCATAGATTTCCTTGCCGCGGCCTGTCAGTCCCTGGCGGACACCGTTCTCATACCAATACTTTCCGCCATTCTCTTCATACCAGCCGTACTGGGGCGTGACTGCCGACACCGGCAGCGCCGGCAAACCACCGGCCAGCAACACAACCGCGAACACGCCCATTGAATTCCGCACCAAGCGTTTCATAGCACTTGCCTCCCTCTCCTTAGGATACTGCAGGGAATATTCCTTGTCTTCTTCCCGGCAGAGGCTTACGTCTGTTTCAGCATATTTTGCCCAAGCCTCATTCTACCTAGATTATATACCACCCATGCAAAAATTTCCACACAATTTTTACAAGCAGTACAGATTTGGCTAACGTTACAGATTCCTTTCTATTACCGCATCTGAACGGCATTTTATGTATGCAGCCGCCTTTCCTCCGCCGCCCGGAGCAGCTTTTTCATCATAGCGCCCGCCATGGTGATCACAAAAGTCCCCGCCAGCACCAGTCCGGGTCTCAGTATCAGCGTAAGCCACACTGGCTTGTATCCCCAGATCGAAATGGTCAGCCAGTCAATATGTGATAAGCACAGGATCAGCAGGGTATGCCTCCCCACCTTCTGCAAAACAAAAGCCAGCGGTTTACAGCCTTCCAACGCTCCGGACAGCGTAAATACACAGATACAGCCGCAGATCGCCTCCAGGATGCCCGGCGCAAAGTCCGGATACCAGTGCCCGCCCAACTCCAGAAATATCCCCTTCTCCCAGCAGGCCATCCACACCAGAAAGGCAGCCGCCGTCACCGGAAGCTGATATTTCTCGAAATAAGGATAAATCTTCCGAAAAACATGCCCGATATACACAAACAGCACAGCCACACATACAATGTCCCAGGACTGCGGCAGGTATCTTTCATATACCGAAAGCAGCTTTCCCACCATTGCCAGGAAGAGGAATACTGCTCCGCTGCATTTGTTTCGAAAAAGCAGGCGAACCAGATAATACAAAACCTTCGTCCAGAACAGCGCCACCAGAAACCAGATCATCCCCAGACAGGAATGTCCGTAGACATCAATGGCAGAACCCCAGAAAAACTGCTCTGCCCGTAACCGAAGGCTGTCCATTGCCGCCTCGTCATAAATCCAGTAAGACAGCAGTCCGTTGATGGCCTGCGTGCCAATACAGGGCAGCATGATCCTGCAGAAATCCTTCTTCACCGCCGCGAGAAATTCACGGAAATCCGTAACCTCTTTTATGGTGAAACCGGTTAATATAAAGAACAGCGGCATATGGAAAGAGTATATCAGATTTCTGGCATATCCGCCATAGGCAACCACATGGCCTTCAATCATTGCAAATATGGCAATCGCCTTGGCGATATCGATCCATGCGATCCTGCTTTTCGGCACTGCCGCGTTTTTTTCGATCATTTTTCCGATCCTCCCTCTTTCGGAACCGGACTTTCCTGTCCTGTGTAATCCGTTTCCCGGACGCTTCGCAACGTCGTCCTGCCCGGATCTTCCGTATATCCGCTTTTCCAGAGCTTCCTTAATAATTGTCGGAAAATATACTGCTTAACAGTTATAATTTCCGAGTAACCCGACTGCATAACGCCAGCCATATGCGTTTAACCAGTGCAGTACGGTAAATTCTGGCGTTATGCAGTATAACTGCCGCAGTTGCTTCAGACAAAAGCCCGGAAATACAATAAAAATTGCCATAAACCTGCAGCAGTTATTTGTGACGCTTCCTTACTGCCGCCAGATAAATACCATACAGGGCCGCCCCCGCCATGCTTATCGCAGCTCCGTATTTCAAGGGAGCATAGATGTATTGAAACGCGATTTCATTCTCTCCTTCCGAAACCCTTACCGCCATCAACCCGTTTATGTTCAGGATTTCCTGCTCCTGCCCGTTCACCCTCACACTCCATGCCTTATCATAAGGCACACTGAAAAAAGCGTATTTATCCCCGTCCGCCGTGATCCGCACTTCAAAACGGTTCCTCCCCTGCCGGAAACTGCTGCTGCATTCCTCCCGGCGCTCCGCAATATATTCCTTTCTCTTCTCCTGCTCCAGGCTCTCCGGAAAATCTTCCGGAGCATGGGGCAGCACCTGCGCGGCTTTTTCCGCATCCTGATCCCTCACCACCAGCGTTCCCAGCATGGCCGTGGCCCGCACCGGCAGATCCAGCTGCACAAACTCGCTCTGGGTAATGTAATGATCGTAAGTAAAGCCTATGGGCAGAGCATCCGCATTATCATAGAGATACAGGGTCTGTCCGTTGCTGTTGGTCAATTCCGTGATATAGTCATATTCCGGCTGCTTCTCCGTGGACACTACATATCTGGCGGACAGCAGCTCCCTTGTACCGGTATTGTCCGCATTGGTCCAGGTAAGCCTTCCGATCCCCAGATAATCATAGAATTCCATGATAGACGGATGAACCGTGCTGATAAAGGAATTGATGGAAGGCAGGGAATTGGCCATGGCAAGATTGTAATAAGTATAACCCAACCACTCGTCAAAATAATACCGGTAGGGCAGCACATCCCTGTCCAGCATCCCCGGGATCTCTGTCAGGTAATTGTATACATTTTCACCATAAGTATTGCGGTATGTCTTAAAATCCAGTCTGGTATTATCCGTGGTAACCGAATACTCATATACCGTGGCTGTCAGCAGAATACAGCTGCAAAGGGCAGTGGCTCCGCACATGAACCGCGCCCGCAAAGGCTTTCTGACATACCTTACGATAAAGAAAGTCAGCACGGCGCCCCCCACTCCCATCAGCAGGCCGAAACAGAACCATTTCCTCTGGAAGACCAAAGAAATGTCCTCCGCGTTCCATTTGACGATATTCAGCATACTCCAGAAAATACCGTACAGGACAGCCAGACACACTGCCGCTTTCTTCAACCGATAGTTCTCCGCGTCCTCCAGCACCCTGGCCGACGCAAGCGCCATGATCAGGATGATCATGTAATACCAACGCCTGTAGGGCGAATTGTTAAAAAACATGAATACACTGTTCAGCACCGGCACCGCCGCCACCACCAGGCTCAGCTTCAGCAGTCCGCTGATCCAGTCCTTTTTCGTAAAAACGTATGCAAAAACCAGAAGCAGTCCCGCCATGGGCAGATAAGCCATATTGCTCATCCAGTCCGCTCCCACAATGGAAGACATATAGTTCATTGACTCCGCAGGCATCAAAAAAGCCTTTAACAAAAGAAGCCAATCCATGCTGGTCATGGTAAACCATGCCTCTCCCAGGATATGGGACGAAACCCGGGAATTCGCCAGCATCCCTCTCACTGATGGAAGCAGGATTACGGCTGACATCATCGTGCCCATGGCTCCCTCCAGAATACAGCTAAAAAGCGGTCTGACATACACGCTTAATTTCTTCTCTCCCGCCTTTATCTGAGGGATCAGATATTTCATCACATAACAGGCTGCCAGGAACAGAACCTCTCCCACAAAGAATACATAATTCGTAAACACATTCAGCGCGCAGGCCAAAGCCAGCCGCCCCGGTTTCTTATCCTCCACCAGCTGCTCCAGCCCGATCAGCAGAAGCGGAAAAAGCGCCACCTGATCCTGAAAATGATAAAATACCACCGTGCCGCACTGAAATCCGGAAAAGGCATATAAAAGCGACGCGAAGAGGATCAGCGTTTTCTTCCTGATATGCCTTGTAAAGTACGCGGCGGACGTGGCGCCTGCCACCGCAAATTTCAGGATGATCATCCAACCCATGACCCTGGACATATACTCCGCCGGAAACATCAGCGTCAGCCAGAAAAAGGGGCTTCCCACGTTGTAGAAGCTGAACGTCTCCAGGAAATTGCCCCCCAGATCGATGCCCCAGTTCCACAGCAGATTGCCCGATTTCACCGTATCGTTCATCAGCATGTTGAACGTGATCTCCTGGGCCGAAAAATCATGAGACATCGCCATATATCCATGGTTTTTGATGAGCATGGGCGCGATCGCCGCCAAAGCCACCGCCATATTCAGCAGAAATGCCCATGCCCAACAGGGTATTGTTCTACGGCACCTCTCCCGTTTCCCCCTCCTTTTCTTCTCCATGTCCGCCTTTCTGCCTCCTCTCCCGCGTTGTTTCCGCCCAGGGTGTCCGCCTGATGCCGCTCACTGGTTCAATCCGTAATTCAGAGCATCCCGGTTCACGGTATTACCCACAGAGCTGTTATACAAATGGCTGTGATTCTCCACAGAATAAAATTCGCTGTCCATCACCACATTATCAATGAGATCGTTGCAGTAGCTTCCCTCCGCAAGGAAAATTCCGGCATAATGCCCTCCGCTGATCACATTCCTGGCTGCAATATTCTCATAATCCGCCGTAAAGTCAAGCCCAATCACCGGCTCGTCCGGATCGCTGGCATGGCCAAACTCAATGCCAAACCCATGAAAAGCTTCATTTTTCCCCCGGTTATTGTCACTGACGAGATTGCTCAGGATCAGGTTCCGGTAAGCGCTCCGCACCATCTTGATCCCGCTGCCCGCATTATCGGAGACCATATTTTCCATGACGATATTGTAGGCCGAATTGTCAATGGAAATCCCCGGAAGCTTGGCTGTGGAAGAGCCGTCCTCCAGCCTTCCCGCCTCCAGGATAAAATCTGCCTCCAGATCCTCGTCTGTCTGACGCTTCCTGTTGCCGTTTCTGCAGATGGTATTCCCGGATACATAGACACCGAAGGTACCATAGTCAAGGCACATGCCTTCTTTTTCGTTATCTGCGATGAGATTGTCCAGGATATAATTGAGATAGCCGCCGTCACAGTAAAAGCCGGAGGAAAGGTTTCCCCGGATGCGGTTATCTCTGACCACATTATGGTGGGGGGAGTCTAACTGATCATACAGATGCTCGTCTTTAAATTCATTATAGGGCGTATAGGGATCCTCCACTTCCATGGACGCAAATACAATGCCCGCCGTCAGATTTCTCGTTCCCCGGTTCTGACAGATCTCATTTCCCTGAATGATACAACTGCTGATATCTCCGTTCAGAAAGACAGCGCCGTTTCCATTCTCATAGATGCGGTTATTCACCAGATTGATGTAGCTGCTGTCCGCCATGATACAGACCGCCTTGTAAGCGGCATCCGTTATCTCATTATCCCAAATCAGACAAACCTTGGAATTCAGCACATAAATCCCCTGCCCGAAACCGCCGTCCAGCCGGAATCCACAGATTCCCACATTCTCCACATCTTCCAGGAGAAAAGCATATGCAGCCACATCATCGCCGCCGGCAGCAGTTCCGGAAATGCACGCGCCGTTCCCCTTCAGCACCACATTGGAAGGCACACGGATCGTCTCATCCAACAGGATTTCTTCCGCCCTGATATTGACTGAAACCCGTTCGCATCCTGTCAAAAAAGCATTTAACTGTGACGCCGTATTTCCTCTGAAATCCACTTCTTCAGAGAAATCCAGGGCTGTCTTCACCGTTGTCAAAGAATCCGCGTAAACCGCCTTCCAGTCATACTCCGGCGTAAAAAAGGAGGCAGGCTCCAACCCCATCCTCTCAATCCGCTCCAGCACCTGGAGCCCGTCCATATATTTCGGAAAATCCTCCCCGCTCATTCTCTCCAGAGGGGGCATGGCGTAGGCTTCCAGAAGGGACACGGTGTCTCCCTCCTGTAAATATACCTCTCCGGAATCGATATAGAGTTCCTCCTGCCCGGCAGTCCCATAGGCCAGACTGTTGGCAATGGGCAGCAGGCTTCTCCCCGGATCCCTCATGGACGGCGCCGTGGTGGCTTCTGCCCGCACTTCCTCCCCCTGTTCTTCGGGAAGCTCCGCGTTTACAGAGACGGAATTCCATATGCACACTCCCATTGCCGCCGCAAGATACAATCCTCCGGCAATCGCTGCCAGCTTTCTCTTCATCATAAAACCACCTGTTTCTCTTCCAGCCCCAGATATCCTTTCCAGAACTCCAGAGTCCGCAGTTTTAGCCCCTCTTCACGATAGCGCTTCTGCGCCTTCTCCAGACTGCCGGATAACTTCATATACATATGAAATGTCTTGAAAATGCACCGCCAGGCCTCTTTCCCGTTTTTCTCCGTGACAAATCCCTTCCGGGATGTGGCATCATAATGCAGCACCCGGCGCTTCCGGTAAAACATCACCGATTTCAGCGCAGCCATGGGCACCACCGCCTCTCCCCTGGCCGGAAGGAGCAGGCCGTTCAGCGTAATCAGCCGCTTCCAGCGCGCCTTCTTCGTATCCTCCAGATAGACGCTGTCTTCAAACATGGGATAACTGAAATGAAATCCCAGCTTATCCGGCTCCTCCGCCCTGTAGCCGGAAGCCATGACCTGCTGATGAAGCATTTCCCCGTCCTGCTCCATCAGCCACCCCGGTCCTTTCAGAAAATCCTCAATCCCCTGAATGTACAGATCCACATTTTTATAACGGTAATACATGATCTCCTGCTTGCAGTGCGTCCAAAGTTCTCTGCGGAGCTGTTTCTTCCCGTACCACCGGCAATGAAACGCATTGTCGATGAGCTGGTTCCTCACGATATAGTATTCCAGATAAGAAGAATATTTATTTTCAAAAGGTTCATGCCACACACATATGCCGTTTAACAGGATCAATGTCTTCATATTGCGCAGGCCGTACTCCAGGTCGTCCCCGCGGATAAAAATGGGAAGAGGCAGATTGTCCTCCCTCACTACCTTCAGTGGAAAACAGCAATACCACCATGCGTTAAACTCCGTATATTCCTCATACTCATTGTACAGACAGGAGTCCAGAAGCCGCATGTCCAGGCCGTGCTTCAGAGAATTCAGCGCGCCGCCGTTCCAGGCTGCGCCGTTTTCCACCTGGACGCTCTGCTTGTCCAGGCGAAGCATGGCTCCCCCCACAAAGGCCCCGGCATATTCCTCTTTCAGAAGGGTCAGCAATGTCCAGGTTCTGACCAGAGCCTGAGGTTCAATCACAATATCGTCGTCCATCAGCAGGGCATGGGTAAGCCGCAGCTCATCCTTTCTGCCGCTCATCTCGATCAGGTCACGGGTAAAGCCCCCCGCGCCGCCCAGATTCCGGTTCGGGTAAATATGGATATGCTCTGTCTGCAGCCGTTCCCGCTCCAGGCTTTTCCCGTTGTCAGAGATAAAGATCTCCAGACGCTCCCGCATGGGACTGGAGGCATTTTCCAGAATACACTCTCTCAGGATGCCCAGATTCTTCTCGATAAACGCTTCCCGGCGAAAGGTGCAGATACCGATCCCTATCCTGACTTCATTCCGTCTGTCCTCCGGCACATCCGTGGTATAGTTTCCCCCGTACATCCTGCATCCGTCAGACAAAGCTTCCAGCTCAAAGCTGTACATTCCTCTGCCGTTTCCCTCCGGAAATGCAAATGTAAACGTTTTCCTTCCCTCCGATTCCGCCGTATACTCCGCCAGAACCGTCCGGATGATATCCCCGAATACTTTTTCCTCCGAGATCAGTGTCACTTTGATATGCCCGGACAATTCAAGCTCCAGAGAAAGGTCTGACAGGATCGTATATTTTTTCCATTTTTCCATGGAAAATCCGTTAAAATAGGTGTCAAACCGAACGTTTCCGCCCTTTTCCAGATTCAGCTGACCTCCGGCGCTGTCATATGATACCTTTCCGCGGTTCTCCCAGATCTCACAGGCCTCCGCCATGGCGGAAACCATTTCCTCATACCCTTTCTCTGCCGGGCGCCGGCCGCCGGCCGTTTTGCGAAAATACAGTTCTTCCTCTGTACATCTGCCGATCTGCGGAAACAGAATTTCCTGAATTTTCATGTGTGTTAACCCCTCTCCGTCTCAATATGTCCCATTTTCCATTCATGTTCGAATACGCAGGGTCCGAATTCATCCGTTATATAATCCCTCACTGTGATTTGCATAACATTTCTTACATTGTCGTACAGCTCACCCGCCGGGCCGTTAATGCCGATATCGAGATAATATTTTCCCGGCAGCAGCTGAAGGCCGGCTATCTTCAGGGATACCATGCCTGTATGCCCCAGTCTGGGCAACGGATCCCCCGCCTTGCAGAAACAGGTTCCATAGCAGTACTGCCAGTTATCCCGTACAAAGTCCATATTGAAATTAACCTCCGGCTGCTCCAGTCCCGTGGCGTAATGGCAGACAAGCGTCACCTCATCTCCCGTATCAAAGATCTGACAATGCCTGCCTTCCTTATCCAACAGCTCCACCTTTGTAAAATAGACCTCCCAGGTTCCGGTCCTTCTGGCCTCAGGATGCACATTTTCCGTCAGCTCCAGTATGGAACGCTCCCTGTCCCCCTGAAGCTTCTCATGGCTCTCCCGGGCCAGCCTTGCAATGCGCTCATCCTCCATGGCGTCCAGATAATGCATGCCCACCGCCTGAGGCGGACCGTCCTCCCTGACCTTTCCGTCCTCCAGCCAGATCAGCCTGTCGCAGATATTGTACATCTGTTCCATTGAATGAGAAACAATGGCAATGGTGGTGCCCTCCTCCTTAATTTCTTTCAGACGCTCAAAACATTTTTTCTGAAAGCTTATATCTCCCACGGCAAGAATCTCATCCACCAGCAGCACATCCGCGTTCACATTAATCGCTACCGCAAAGGCGAGACGCATATACATACCGGAGGAATAGGTGCGTACAGGACTGTCAATAAATTCCTCAAGCTCAGAAAAGCGGATGATATCCTCAAGCCTCCCGTCTATCTCCTCCCGGCTCAGACCGAAGATGGTGGCATTGATATAGATATTCTCCCTTCCGCTCATATCCGGGTGAAATCCCGCCCCCAGTTCGATCAGGCTTGACACCCGCCCGTTCACAGTCACGCTGCCGGTATTGGGCTTCAGTATTCTGGTGAGAAGTTTCAGCGTCGTACTCTTGCCGCAGCCGTTTCTGCCGATAAACCCGACCGCCTGTCCCCTGGGTATCTGAAAGCTGATGCCCTTCAGCACGGCCCGGTTCTCATGCCTGCTCCGTTTCAGAAAGATCGCCTTCTCCTTCAGGGTACTCCCCTTATCCGTATATACCTTAAAATATTTCTCCACATCCCTGACTTCGATCGCCCAGTTTTCCATCACAGTTCCTCCGCAAAATTTGCATCCAGCCTGGCAAAGATCAGCTCGCCTGCCGCCAGCGCCGCCAAAGCGAACAAAGCTCCCCAGGCAGTCAGCCCGGCCTCCGGGATCTGCTGCCAGTACAGAATCTTATGATACCCTTCTATCACGCTTGTCATGGGATTCAGCCTGAAGATCCACAGCATCTTTTCCGGAACGATATCGATGGAGTATAGTATGGGGGTCAGATAGATCCAGGCCATCAAAAGCACCGTGATGATATGCTCCATATCTTTAAAGTACACCGTTACCGAGGATACGATCAGAGTAAGTCCCAAAGTCAGCACATACTCGATCAGCATGATCAGCGGCAGACAGAAAAGCGCTCCCGCAGAGAATCCTCTCCCCGATGCCGCCAGCACGGCAAATACGATGACAAAACAGAACAGCATATTAATGAACTGTGCCGTAACACAGGCAATGGGCAGCACTTCCCTGGGGAAATAGATCTTCTTGATCATTTCCCCCTGGTAGCGCACACTGCCGGCCCCAAGACGCAGAGACATGTCGAAAAACAGCCAGGGAATCATGCCTGTAATGATATACACGTAAAACTGGTCCAGTTCATTGTTCAGAATGATCGAAAAAACGATTGTATACACGATGATCTGGCACAGCGGATTGATAAACGTCCACAGAAATCCCAGCACAGATCCCTTATATTTACCCCGTAGCTCCCGCTTTACCAGGCTTCCGATCATATCACTGTAGGAAAAAATTTCTTTTACACGATTTCTCATTCGCGATGCCCTTTCTCTCTGCTCTCACGGCTCCCGGCCGTCCCGCCAGCCGCCCGACGGTCAGCCAGGAAAAGCATCACCACTCCTGCCGCCCTGTGCCGGGATTAAAGTAGCAGCGCCTTCCTTCTATGATCGCTTCGCCCTTGGCCATGGCACCGGTCTCCGGATCAAAATACCAGGTACCGTTCCCGTTTCTGTCCCAGCCCTTCACCATATGGCCCTCCGCGTCATAGCGCACCCATTTTCCGGTGCCGTCCGGACGATCCGCGTAAGCTCCGGCGTAGGATTCCTGATAGACATCCTTGGAGACGGCTTTTTTCCCGTTGTCCACCGCGTCCAGCCAGTACCAGGCGTCTGTGCCGGGATCGTAGATCTCCTTGCCGCGTCCTTCCGTCCCCTGCTTCACGCCGTCTTCAAACCAGTAGTCGGCTCCGTCGATGGTACTCCAGGCACGGTCCGCAAATATTCCCGTCTTGTAGTCAAAATACAGATATCTTCCGTCCACCATGGCATAGCCATGCACCATCTGTCCGGTTTCCCTGTCATAATAATATTTCCTGCCATTGGCATCCGTATACCAGCCCTTCACCATGGCGCCCGACACTTCATCAAAACGGTACCAGCCGCCGAACCGTTCGTCCTCGCCCTTGACCATCCTGCCGTTTTCGTCATAACGCACCCATTTTCCGGTGCCGTCTTCCCGGTCAGCGTACTCCCCCGCATAAGAATCCTGATAGACATCTTTATTCACAGCCATCCTGCCGTTCTCTACGGCATCCAGCCAGTACCAGGCCTGTGTCTCCGGGTCGAAGATTTCCTTTCCCCGCCCTTCCGTTCCCTGACGGATGCCATTCTCATACCAGTATTTTCCTCCATTCTCTTCACGCCATCCGTTATCCGGGTCGGTGGAAGAATCAGTGGGCATGGGGCAGGCCGACGCAGGCATTCCTTCATATACGGGAATCTTGAACACAAAGGTATTGTCCAGAGAACCTACCTCCCGGTACATCTCCATGGTCTTCTTCCCCTCGCTGGAGGGCGCTGCGATATTCTGCATATACTGATGGTTATACAGGCCATGAGGACTGTCGGGATTCACGTTATATTTCTGGAGATATATAGTATCCTGACCCTTGCTGATATAATTGGCAGCGATGACCGACGACCCGCCCAGAATGGAAGCAAACGCATTGTTCCACCCTCTGTTTCTCGCATAGGTCAGCCCCCGTTCAATGACCTCCCTGGTAGTATTGCCCGTTGCGTTTATATTAAAATAATTATAATATCCCTCATACCCCGGATAAGAACCGGAGATCAACGGCGAACTCCCGTTCCCCTGTTCCTGATATACCCTGGATGCCAGATGAAAAGGGCTGACATTGTTCCGGGAACCCGACTCCAGAAAGATCTGGGCATAGGTATGCCCTGTTCCAGGCGCATTTCTGCTGCTGTTCATAAAAGTATTATTCAATACCGCGGAGATTGCCCCTTCGGTATGATATGTAGGATTGTAGGTGAGAAGCTCAAACTGAAAGATCCCATCTTCCCGAAGGCCGTTCCGGGGATCCATAAAATATTTCAGGATGCCCTCCGTAGCCACATACCAGTTGCCGTCCTCCCTGGCCTCTCCCTTTACATAATCAGGATACGACTTATGGATCCAGCTCCTTTCACCCTGCATCTCCCTGCTGATCACCGTACTCCACTGCAGCCCTGTATCCATTCTGACAAATACCCAGTTGGGATGCCTCTGTTTCAGGCTGTACAGGGATGTCCTGTAGCTTTCCGGAAATGCCTCCACATCCGCATACAGCCCGTCCCTGGACATGGCATATGCCGCGCCCGGGTCATTCGCCGTCATCCCGTATTCCTGCTCCCAGGCAAGAAACGCTTCATCCGCGCAGGCAGCATACATCCTGGGGAGATATCCCTGAAGAGTCCTTCCCCCGCTTAGTGTCTCCACCTTCAGCCACAACATGCCCTCTTCATCCTGCAGGGCATCCCGTATCCATACTGTCTGTCCTGTGGGCAGCGCCGCCACCTCCGCGCTGTCAAAGGAAGTGTCCGACCAGAGAGACTGAGTGGCATCCAGATATACCAGCGCCATCACCTCATGCTCTGCCAGTATGTCCTTTAATGCGTTTCCGGCTTCCACCGCTTTCCAGCCCTCTGCAGCATGCCCCATATCCTCCTGCTCAGACGCCATGTCCGCCTGTGCGCCGCCGGTTCCGGAAGCGCGCGCCGCTCCCATGGGAGCCAGTAAACCCGCCAGACAGGATACCGTCAGAACAGCCGCCTGCAGCTTTATCTTGAATTTCCTCATTCTATGCCTCCTCGTATCTTAAAAACCCATATCTGTTGCCTGCATCATCCTTTTCGAACCCTGCGATCCGACAAAGTCATTATATCATAGTTTTCCCTTCTGGCAATAGCGCATTTATTTTTTCCGCCATTTTCCTCCACGCCCGGACAAATACTTCTTGTAAAATAGTCGGAAAGGATATATGATATTGCTATCTCATCCTGCAGACTATGAGGAGGAAACAAATGAAGATCGGCGTAGTCATCGTCACCTACAACAGGCTTGAAAAACTGAAAAAATGCCTCTCTGCTTACGAACGGCAGGCTTTTCTCCCGGTTTTCCTTCATATCGTGGACAACTGCTCCACCGACGGAAGCGGCTCTTTTCTGGATGCCTGGGCGGATACACCCGATCCCTTTCAGAAAAGCGTCTACCACAGCAATGTTAATCTGGGCGGGGCCGGCGGCTTCTCCCTGGGCATCGGGCAGGCGCTGTCGAAAGGCGCCGACTGGATCTGGATCTCCGACGACGACGCTTACCCGGATCCGGACTGTCTGCAGAAATTGTCCGACTACTACACTGCGCTTCCTTCCGCAGAGCGTTCTTCCATCGCCGGATTATGCGCAAAAGTGCGCTGCCCGGGCGGCGTTTCCTATCTCCACCGCCGCAGGCTCCGGCGCTCCCTGCTCCAGCTGAAGGAAGTGCCCCTGCGTGACGCCGATTATATAAACGCAGTCAATGACATCGATTTCTTTTCCTTTGTAGGGACCGCAGTCCGCAGCAGCGTTATTGTCCAGGCCGGACTGCCCAACGCGGACTATTTCATCAATTACGATGATTCCGAATACTCCCTGCGCTGCAGGAAATACGGCATTCTGCGCTGTCTGTCGGATGCCGCCATCCTCCACGACTCTCCCGAGGACACCATTCCTCCCAAAAACTGGAAAAACTATTACGCATTCCGGAACAAACTGTACACTTACAGGCAGTATTTCGGCAGATGGTATTGTTTTGTGGAGTATCTGAAGCATATATATATGATCCTCAGACATTACAACAATTTCCAGACCTGGAAACAGTTCCTGCAGGCTTCCATAGATGCCTGCAAGGGACATCTGGGCCAGAGCAGCCGCACTTTTTTCTCTTAGGAACTGCCGGAAAATAACCTACGCATTTTGTTTAGAGTAAACATGATAAAATCTGTAGATTCTGCAACAGACTTGCGTAGGTTATTTGGAGGCATTTCCTTAGCGTCCCCGGGCGTGTTCCGGAGCCAGCCGTTCTTTTTTCTTTCGATTTTCTTAAAATCATATTAATAATGTGGACTTTCCGGTTCCATAATAGTAAAATAAAACCAAAAAACATAGAAACGGAGGTCCGCATGAAAAAAAGAAAGACTTCTCCCGACAGCCAGAAAGGACATGCACTTTCCATACCGGACATCGAGATCATAGACCTGGACAGCGATGGCATCGCAGATATTCCGGACAGGCATCCCGTCCCTGGCTCCCAGCCCCCTGACCGGAAAGGGACCGGAAAAAGAAAAGACGGTTCACGCTCCCGGATCAATATCCACATTATCCTCCTGATCGTCTTCCTGCTCTTTGTGGCAGGCATTATCTATAAAGTCATGAATTTCGGTGTCCCTGTGGACTTAGGCGAGATTTTTAAGGACGGCCCCGGAACCTATGAGGATAATTTGGACACGTTCCTTCCGCTGTTTGACGCCGAGGGCAATCCGCTGTACCAGAATTACGGCGAAGGCTCTTCCATACTGGTCTTCGGCAATGCCCCCTTTGCGGATGACAGGGATGCCGACGACAATCTTGCCAGTATGATCCGGGAAATGACCGGCGCCACCGTCTACAACTGTGCGGTCAGCGGCAGCTATCTGGCGGCGGAAAGCAGCGAACTGGACGGCCAGGCGCATCCCATGGACATTTTCAATTTTTACTGGCTGTGCTCTCTGGCCACAGGCTATCATGATTTCACGAAGGAAGAATTCCGGAAGGGCATGGAGGCACTGGGCGACAATGCTCCTCCGGAGGCAAATGAAGTATACAGCACGTTGACATCCATTGACCTGAGCACTGTAGATGTAGTAGTGGCCATGTATGACGGAAGCGATTATCTGGACGGGCGCCCCATGTACAATGACGGGAATTCCACAGATATCACACAGTTTACCGGCAATACGGAGGCCGGCATCGAACTGCTGAACTACTGTTATCCCAATATCCGTATCATCATCATGTCCCCGGCCTACGCCTACGGCCTGGACGAAAGCGGAAATTATGTCAGCAGCGATATCCAGCGCTACGGCTGGGATGTACTGAGCACTTATGTGATCAAGCAGTATGCCTCCTGTACCTCCAGGATGGTTACCTTTGTGGACAATCTCTACGGCACCATCAACGAAGACCAGGCGCCCGATTACCTCTCCGACCATCTGCACCTGAATCCGGCAGGAAGAAAAAAAGTAGCCGAACGCTTTGTAAATGCGCTCAACTACTTCAGTCATATGGTGGAGTAATATGTCGGCGCTCCCCATGCATCCCGGCTGCCCGGTCATCCATGAAAACAGGGGACATTGTTTTCCGGCTGTCCCTAAAGGGAATCGCGTGGGGATTTACTGATACAGGCCCGTCTCCGGATTCCATAACTCTATGGCGGTGTCCCTGTAAATGACATATCCGTCAGTTTCCCCCAGCCGGACCCATCCATAGCTTTCCGGCTCTCCCAGGATCTCCCGCTCCGCCGGCAGGATGCAGTAATGACAGCCTGCCTCCCTGGCCAGCGGAACCAGTACTTCCAGATCAGCCGCCTCCTGCTCCATGGCCGCGCTTAATGCATCATAGCGATTCCACCTGTCCACCGTCAGCTCCCTTCCGTAGGGCATACAGGTGACAGGCGAATATTGTCTTACATATGGCACCAGTTCCAGCGGAAACGCCGCCATAACCTCCCTCCCCGGCACGTTGATGGCATCGCACAGATGAACTACACTGTCCGGCACATGATACAGATTCTCCGCTTTGGAAAACAGAGGGCTTGTGTAGATCAGACTGCCGGAAAGCGCAAGCGCCCCTGCCATACACAGGGAACAAAGCTCTGCAAGCAATTCCTGTCTTCCATGAAACAAACTGCCCGGGGCAGGCTTTGACTGCGCGATCTGTCCGCTGATGCATACACAGGTATAGGCAATCACCGCCGTGACGGGAAGCAGCCACAGGATGCGATAGTAGATCTCGTCCCCCGCCATCTCATATACCAGCCGCGCAAACAGCGGGTTAAAGTAGATCAGAAGCAGGATCACCGGCATATAGAGAAATAAAATGCGTATATACTTTCTTTTTTCCTTCATCCACAGATAGATCAGGGACACAAGATACCAGATCACGATCATTCCCGTTCCCATATATTCCCGAAACAGCGCCGTTACATCACTCCGCATAACCCCTCCTGTCAGTCGATCACAAGATAAAGAACAGCAAACACTACACAGGGAACACAACAGGCAGCCAGCGGGAACAGCACCTGCAGCCGCTTATAGCAGACAGTCCCCAGAAGCCCCGCAATCCCCACGGCCATGCACATCAGCAATGCCCCAAGGGTACTGCACAGGCAGCCCGTCACCGTTACGGCTCCCATCAGGAAATAAAAAGATACCGGGATCCGCTCCTTCTGCTGTATTTTTCTCAGAAAAAGCAAAAGGCAAAACAGAAGAAAGGGGATCACGATGCTTCCCAGCGCCGCCTTGCCCTGCCGGCTTCTGGCGATCAGGAAATTTTCCGCCGTATAGATGGACTGATTTCCGAATAAGACCAGAAGCTCCGCAAATACCAGAAACAGCGCCCGCTGCCGCCCCTTCCCGGGAAACAGTACCCTGGCAAACAGATAGTAAACCGCATAAGCCATGGAGATCAGCGCAACCGGAAGCACCACCTTCGCCACGGTTACCGCAGGCATTCCCGACAGCCTGCCCAGGAACGATATCCAGATGGGAAAAGGCGCCAGTCCGTGTCTGGCGTCCAGCTGCGTGGCGCCGCCTGTATAGGGAAGCACCTGATACATGGTATCCGATTCCTGCGTAATGGAAGAAATGGCCACATAAAAAGCGTCATCCGTATCCGCATAGGAGAGCCGCACCGCCTGTAGAAGCTGAAACAGCAGCACGCCCCAGAAAAGAATCCAGAGCAGCGTGCCCGAAACGCCTTTTCCGCCGCCTGTCTTTTTTTCGGAGAAGCGCAATACCCTCTTTCCCTTCACCAGACGCTGAATCTCCACCGCCGCCGCCAGAAGCATCAGCGCCGCCAGATATCCCGAAAACAGCTGTACCAGGCGGCTGAAGCTCTCCTCTTTCAGGATCAGCGGCACACAGATCAGCTGAAAACCGGCCCACAGGAGAAATTGCCCTCCTGCCCAGCGGAAAAACAGATTTTCAGCCAGCTTATCCACTTTATAAAACAGCCCTCCAATGACGGCAGGCACCGCCAACAGCAGAAGGGCCAGCAAAAACAGTTGTCCGCACACTCTCTTCCACTCCTTTCCCGCTTGCTGTTTCCAGTCATTTCCTTTTGATCACAGGGATCCCGGAACGGTTCCTGTGATATGTCCAGAATCTTCTTTCTCTTCCGCAAGAAACAGCGCCGGCAGGACCCACAGCTGGCTGATAAGCGCTGTGTACTTATAATCCATCAGGCCTGCGCCACGCATGGTGAGCACTCCCACCAGAATACCGGAACAGATAATGCATATCATCACAGGACATACCAGGGCCTTCAGACGTCTGCCAGGTCCCGGGAATCCCTGTACCGCTGCCGCAGCCAACGCCGGCAAAGACAGCAAAAGTGCCGAGGCAAACCACCAGCATCCGTAATTCACATAATTTCGTGTCAGAACAGGCGTATTTCCGCGCATTATCTCATAGTTTCTCCCCGTGTAAGAATCATAAGCCTCTCCCCGCAGCTGCAGCTGGAAAATAACAGGAGTCACCGTATACCCCAGTAAGTCCCAGCCTATCTGACGGATGATCATGGGCGCATGATTGCGCCATGCCACCTCAGCCATCTCCCTGTAATATGCTTCCGCCGCCTCTCTCCCAACCCGTTCCTCCAGTGCGGACTGAAGAAGCGCCATATTTTCCGGATAATAGGAAGCCTCCCACAGCACGTCCTCCACGGCCTCCCTTAAATCCTCCGTCCAGCTGCCCTGATCATACCATATGGTAGGCCAGGCAAAACGGCTCGCCATAGCCGCCTGGATGCCTCGCCCCGGCTCTTCCGCCCCCGAACCGTCCGCCGCGCCGGACAGCAGTATAAACCCCCCTGCGCAGACGGCGGCCATGACCAGGTTTCCGGTCATCCGCCTGACCCTCATTGCCGAAGGAAGCCCCCTGCCCCCTGCATGTCCACACGCCTTTTCTTTCCCGGAACAAATACCCGTATCGCTACGGTCAGCTGTCCTTCGGCTCCCGGCAGCTGCCGCCGCGCAACAGCCGCCTTCCTCTCCGGCTTCCGCCGCGGCTCCCCTCACGCAAAAGCTCCGAAGCAGAAACGAAAGCATCACCAAAAAGAGAGAACCCATAAAAGAAAAAGGCTGAATCGCCATATGGCACTGCATGGCAAAGGGATACGTAAGCAGCGCAAAAGCCCGCCACAGGCTCCATAACCGCTCTCTGCCGCTCCGGGAAGCCCTTTCCCCCGCAAAGCTACTCCAAACACTTCTCAGGAAAAGATCTCCCGCCAGAAAAGCCGAACCAAGCTGCAGCAGGTACATCAGCTGCGGGCTTCTCCCAAGCAACCGAAACAGGCCTCCGTACAGGGCAGTATCCGGCTCGCCGAAATCCTGAACCTGTCCGAAATTACAGCACATCCAGGCCAGCCCCAACAGGATCTGAATCGTAAAGCCTATGAAAAACATTCCCCTGATCACGGCGCCCACATGGGCAAACGCCTTTTTCACCACCTGCATCCCGTCTCCTATCGCCGCTGTTTCCCTCTTACTACTACGAATACGTCTTGCAGAATCAATCCTTTCAGTTCCGATAAATGGCGCGTCCCTTTACACCTCATTCGGCTGTGAGCAGCCGCGCCTGCCTCCTGTCTGGATGTCCTATTCGGAAACAATCTCTTCAATTCCGATAAACAGCCCGTCTTTTTCCCTATTCAGATATGGGAATCCGCGCCTGCTTCCTGCTGTATTTCCTGCCAAAAGTATGCGCTTCACTTCCGCGGAAGGCAACGGCGGTCTCTCATCCATAGAATTTCTTCACCATATCGCAGATATAATCCACCTGCTCTTCCTTCAGTCCATAATACATTGGCAGGCGCAGCAGACGCTCGCTCTCCCTGGTGGTATATCTGTCCTCTCCGTGGAAACGGCCGAATTTCTGCCCGGCAGGCGCGGTGTGGAGGGGAATATAATGGAATACCGACAGGATTTCATTCTTTTTCAGATTATCGATCAGTTCCGTTCTTTCTCCAATATCCGCTGTCTTGATATAAAACATATGCCCGTTGTGCACGCAGCCCTCCGGAACCACCGGAAGCTCTATCTTACCTGCATCCGCCAGCGGCTTCAGATTCTCGTAGTAACGGTTCCAGCAGGCAAGCCTTGCCTCGTTCATCTCCTCCGCGATCTCCAGCTGGGCATACAGATATGCGGCGTTCATGTCGCTGGGCAGATAAGAGGAACCATAATTGATCCAGGTATACTTGTCAATCTGGCCCCGATAGTACTTACTGCGGTTTGTTCCCTTTTCACGGATGATCTCCGCCTGCTCCACATCCTTCTGATCCCTGATCAAAAGCGCGCCGCCTTCACCCATGCTGTAATTCTTGGTCTCATGAAAGCTGAAACAGCCGAAATTGCCTATGGTTCCCAGCGCCCTGCCCTTGTAGGCGGACATGACCCCCTGCGCCGCATCCTCGATCACAGTCAGGCCATGGCGCTCTGCGATCTCCATGATGGTATCCATCTCACATGCCACCCCCGCATAATGCACCGGCACAATGGCTTTCGTCCTCTCCGTCACAGCCGCCTCGATCAGCTTCTCATCCATGTTCATGGTATCAGGCCGGATATCCACAAACACAGGCACTGCTCCCCGAAGCACAAATGCATCCGCAGTGGAAACAAATGTAAACGAAGGCATTATCACCTCGTCCCCGGGCCCGATATCCGGAAGCAGCAGCGCCGCAAGTTCTGTCGCATGGGTACAGGAGGTTGTCAGAAGGCATTTTGCAGTGCCTGTTTTACGTTCGATCCATTCATTACATTTTTTCGTATACGGGCCGTCGCCGCATATCTTCTGGTTTTTGACGCACTCCTTTATATAGTCATAGGCTTTTTCCGCACATGGAGGCACATTAAAATTAATCATATTCTTCCTCTTTTCTCATAAAATCTTTTATAATGTACTTTTCAGCTTCCTGTTCTGCATAGATTCTCTTTCCCGTTTTGAGCCTCTTTTCCTGCTGCTTCCTCTGTCGTCCTGCTGATGATATACTTGGGTCTGCCCTTGACCTCCTCATATATCCTGGCAATATAATGCCCTATGATGCCCAGGCTCAGCATCAGAAAGCCGCCGATGATCAGAATCAACAGTATTACCGTAGTAAACCCTTCAACAGCCGTTCCCGACAGATACTTCGCCAGTGTCTGGATAAATAATACCACACTGAACAAAATGGACACCAGCCCCATCACGGTCACCAGCTGCAAGGGCAGTGTACTGAAGGAAGTGGCATTGGTAACCGCATATTTCATCAGGCTGAAAAAGGACCACTTGCTCTTCCCGTACCTGCGTTCCTGCACCTCATAGGACACCCGCTCCGTACGAAACCCCACCCAGAAGCTCAATGCCCTGAAAAAGGTATTCCGCTCCGGCAGCGTCAGCAGCACATCCACCACCTTGCGGTCCAACAGCTTAAAGTCCGAAGATGCGGACATGTCCATGTTGATCAGCCTGCTCATTACTTTATAGAACAGCCCCGCCGAAAGCTTATAGCCCAGGCTCTCCTTCCCCCTGCTCTCTTTAATGCCCTCCACTACCTCCGCTCCCTCCAGCCACAGCTTCCACATCTGTGGAATCACCTGAGGCGGATGCTGCAGGTCACAGTCCATTACGATGACCGCGTTTCCCCGGGCCATCTCCAATCCGGCAAAGATGGCTGCTTCCTTGCCGAAGTTGCGTGAGAATTCAGCTCCCCTGACCCTGGAATCCTCCTCCGCCGCTTTCCGGATCTCCCGGAAAGTGGAATCTCTGGAGCCATCGCTCACGAAGACAAGCTCGTAGTCTATTTTATTTTTCTCCAACAGCCCCGACAGGGCATTCACTGTGTTGGCTATGTTCTCTTCTTCATTATAAGCCGGCAGGACAATCGATAATAATGCCATTTTTTCTCCTGTTCATACTGCATGACAAGCCTCTATGGGGCAGGCAGCATCCTGTGCCGTCCGTTTTGCAGATATGGTCGTGCAGGCGCTTCCCTAACGCGTCACATTTTCCGTCTTGATATACATGATCCCGTCAATAATACGGATGGAGTCCTTTCCCGGAAAACTGTCCATGGCAGTATATTCTTCCGAGTAATACATTTCCGCCATGGCATCCGCAGGCAGGATGTTCAGGGCAGCCCCCAGATAATGGCGGATAAAAAGCCGGTAATTGTCACCTCTGTACAACAGGCTGTCCCCGTTCATACCGATCATTCCGCCTGTCACAGGCAGCGTTATATCTGTGACAGGGTACTGCTCATCCCCCACTACCCCCACCATGGCAATGGGAATGCCGGGATAATACCCTTCCGTCTGCTCGATCCGGTCCAGCAGCCGGATGCAGTAAGCATAAGTCTTCTCATACCGTTTCTGCAGATTGGAATAAGCAATATTATCCGTAACGCAATAGCAGAAAACCAGAACCGCCGCAGACAGAAGCGCCGCCCATTCCTGCCAGCTGCCCTTCCCCTCCCCGGTATCCAGGCCTGCAGCCAGCGCCACTCCCCCCACAGCGTACAGTACCCACTGGTAACGCATCAGAAGATGATAGTTCACATCGGGAGAGACCAACAGTATGATATTGGAAACTGCAGGCAGCGCCAGCACCGCTGCTACCATTATAACCAACATAACAGGATTCTTCCAGTATTTTCTGCGCCGAATCCACAAAATACCCGCCGTAAGCGCCGCAACCCCCAGTAAAACCCATGCTGCCAGCGCATAGATATTCTGAAACAGCACATTTCCCTTCAGGGAAAAACGGAAGAAATCCAGGTACATTTCCATGATCGTGGAAAAAATCCCCTTTCCTGAAGCCGCCCCGAAAGCCATGCCGTTAATTCCCTGATAAGTATCCAGCACCTTTCCCTGAATCTTCAGCAGCACCTGCAAAATTACATAATAAAGCGCTGCCCCCAGCACTCCCATGTAGAGATAATGCAGAATCTCCCGTATCTTCTCAAAATTCTCCCGTCCCCTCTTCCCCGTTTCGGACGAGTAACCTGCTTCCTGTACTCTGCCGGATGGCTGGATTGCTCTCTGTTTTCCGCCGGACGGGCTGTACTCCCCTTCTCCTCCCAGCAGCATCAAAACCGCATACACCGACAGGATCATCACAAACGGCAGATAACCCTGATAGATCCCCATGCTAAAAGCCAGGCATAATGCCCCCGGCAGAAATCCCAGCCGAAAACGCTTTGTAAACAGCACCGCCAAAACCGCCAGCAGCAGCGCCAACATATACCCGTCCAGGGTATACACATAAGCAAATGTGGATGTCAGCGCCGGAAAAGAAGCCAGCAGCCCGCCGCAGAGCGCCGCAGCCCATGTCTTCCTGATTTCCAGAAGCTCACACATGGCTGCCGCGGCCAGGCTCAAAAACAGAAGCCCCAATATACCGATCACCCACGGAATCGTATAGTAGGAAGAAAATCCGCAGGCAACCGACAGGAACCATCTTCCCGAAGTGATCATATTCTGGTCAAAATACATGCTGTCCAGTCCGTCATGATTCGGAATGTCTGACAGCAGTACAGGCATATGAACCAGCAGGCCCGTGAAAAAGCATGCTGTAAAAGCAATTTTCCACTCCCTGCGCATTTTCCCGTATATCATCTGAAATATCTGTGTGGGCGACTTCATCTGTCCTCCCTCCTTGCTTCTTACAGATCAGAGTGCTTCGGCAATCCTCCGCGCCAGCATCTTCCGTCCTTCTTCATTGGGATGGATACCGTCAAAGGTATACAGTTTCCAATCCTCCCAATTGTTATGGGGATAAAAATCATGGTACACATCGATCATTTCCACATCCATCTCCTGTGCAGCCTGCAGCTGCGCCTCCACGTAATCCGCCAGCCTGCCGCCGCCCTGATCGGCTTCCTCACAGGTCTGTCCGGCAGCAGTGTACCACGTATATGTAGGCGTCAGCCATATGACCCGCAGGTCAGGATTAGTTTTTTTCAGCGAATCCAGAGAACTGCGCAGGGCTCCCAGGAAGGTGTATTCGTCGTAAGGATCTTCCGGATTGTCGATGGGAATGCCTGCGTGATAATCATTGATGCCCTGCAGGATGATCACCGTCTCCACCCGTGAGAAATCCACTGTCTCCAGACCGTTGATCACTTCCGGATAGCACTCCGTATTGCTCTCTCTTATTGTCGCGGCATGCTGTACGCCAAAATCCCCCGCCTGGATCGCCTTTGCCAGCCCCGCGAGGGTGAACGAATCCTTCGGACAGTCCATTCTGCTGTCACTGCTCCTTCTTGCGGCACTGGTACCCCCAAGCGCGGCATTGTACACGGTTTTTCCGGTCAGTGCCTGTAAAAGGGCAGGTGTAGATGTCTCGTCCCGAATCAGCCCGAATATGCTGTCCCCCAAAACCACGATCTCGGCCTGGCTGGTCCCCACGTTTTCCCGCCTGTCCTGAAAAGTGGCCAGGAAGAGAAGCGCAAACAGCAGTGCCCCAATGACGCCATATGCAATTTTCCGTGGTACGCTCCTCACATCCATGGCAAATCCTTTCTTTTAGAAAGTATCAGGAAATAACGTCAGCGTTTTCAGTTGATCGTCAGCGCAGGATTCCGCTTTTGTCCCACTGCAGTAAAAAGCGGTTTCCGCACAATTCCCAGGCTGACAGCTACCCGGGACCGCGCCGGGACAATCCGGCAGCAACAGCGCTTCCGCCAGCCTCTGCGCGCCTTTTCCGTCTGCCAGCGCCATCTCCCTGGCCCGGAAGGCTTCGCGCAGCTTTGGTTCCTTAGCCAGTTCCTCAAAAAGCCTTCCGATCCTCTCAAGCGTCTGCTCCGGCTCCCTGTGCCATGCCCCCGCCGAACCGGCGATCTGCCGGCTTCCGATATGATCCACAAGGGCTTCCTGATTTTCGGCGCAGGAGAAGCAGATAAAGGGCACTCCCAGCGCCGCCAGTTCATAGACAGTGGAACCGCCTGCGGTCAATGCGATCTGACAGCGGCGCATCAACCCTGCCATATCTTTCACATCATGATGGATATAAATGTTATTATGCGCCTTTTCCAACTCCTGCATTCTCTGAAACTCAGGATGAAACCTCCCTGTCACGATGTGGAACAAAAAGTCATCTCTGTAAATGCGTTTCAATATTTCCCCGGCTATATTCCCCGGGTCACCGCCTCCGACAGTAATCAATACTTCAAGGATGGCATTCCGCCCTGCTTTTCCTGTCCCGTCTGTGCCGGTTTCCGTATTGCAGGAGTGTTTTACCCCGGTATCCTTCTCTCCGGCTGTCTCTCCAAACTGCCTCCGATCCGGCTTGCCGCTGCCGGGCAGACCTGTATCTTCCGCCGAACGCGCCTCTGCCCTTCTGAACTGCTTCCTGAGCGGCGTATATCTGCTGCCGATCAGAAGCTTTGTGCCGCTTCCCTGATACAGCTTCCTGTATGTCTCAGGACTTGCCGGAGCGTTGTAATTAATGACACAATCCACCGGATAGCGGCGCACCCCCATGTCGTCCATCAAAACCGTATATGCCTTTTCTCCCAAAGCTTCCAGATAGAAGTCTGTCACATAATAGCTGTCCACGATCACGCTGTCTCTGCTGAAACCATCCGCAACATCGCTGTCTCTATCGGAACCGTCCGCAATGTCACTGTCTCTATCAGAACTGTCCGCAATGTCACTGTCTCTATCGGAACTGTCCGCAATGTCACTGTCTCTATCGGAACTGTCCGCAATGTCACTGTCTCTGCCGGAATCTTCCTCCTGCCGCTGCTTCCCCCACAGTTCCCGCCATAACGGCAGCTCCGATTCCATGTCCCGGTAATCTGTCCCCAGTACATAACTCCTGAAACCATTCTCCCGGACAAGCGCCCCGGAATCTTCGTCCGCGCACACAAAACAGATCTTCTCCCTGCCTCCCTGCAGCCTGGCAAGCTCCTCCGCAATGGTCATGCACCGCATCAGATGCCCTGCCCCGATCCTGGCATTTCCATCCCCACGAATATAAATCATAATCTGTCCTCTGAGTCTTTTCTCCTGTTTCCCCGACTCCTGCCCTTCCGGCAATTGTATCACACTTTTGTCTTCTATTCCGGATGGTGTTCAAAATCCACCAGCGCCCAGCTCATGGGAGTTCCCTTTTCCGCATCCACCGCGATCCTTTTTCCCAGCAGCTCTTCATAATATTTGGTATGCAGGCCGTCAGCAGGCCTTACGCTTCTCAAGTTTTCCGGCGTAAATACCTCTCCCGCCTTCATGTCCCGGGCAATGAAAAGAGATCTGGAATGCTCCCGTTCCTTTGTCTGGCCTGGCGTCAGATCATAGGTCACTTTCCCCAGAGAACGCTCGATCACGCGGATATTGTCCACCATCTCCTTAAATTCTTCCGGTTCCATGGAAAAAGCGGAATCCGGGCCTCCATCCGCCCTGCGCAGGGTGAGATGCTTCTCCACCACCCTGGCGCCCAGAGCCACCGCCGCGCAGGCCACTGCGCCGCCCATGGTATGGTCGGAAAGTCCTGTCAGGCAGTCAAAGGTCTCCCCCATGGAGGGCATAGTCCTCAGATTCACATCCTCATAGGGCGTGGGATAAGCCGATGTACATTTCAGCAGGATCACATTCTCATTGCCGGCCTCTTTGCAGGTACGCACCGCCAGCTCAATATCCGCCAGCCGGGCCACACCTGTAGCCATGATAACCGGCTTCCCCAGACCCGCGATCCTGCGGATCAGCGGAATGTCCGTGATCTCAAAGGAAGCCACCTTATAAGCCGGCACCTGCAGTCCCTCCAGGAAGTCAACGCTGGTATGATCAAAGGGTGAGGAAAAGAATTCCAGTCCCATGCCCTCCGCCTCCTCTTTCAGTTTCCCCTGCCACTCCCAGGGGGTATAGGCAGTTTCATAGAGCTTGTGCAGTGTGATCCCGTCCCAGAGCGTTCCCTGTGTGATCTGAAAACAGGACCTGTCACTCTCCAAAGTAATGGTATCCGCAGTGTAGGTCTGGATCTTTACGGCATCTGCCCCCGCTTCCTTCGCCGCCCTCACGATCTGTACTGCACGGTTGTAGTCCATATTATGATTCGCGGAC
Organism: uncultured Acetatifactor sp.; assembly: GCA_910585805.1. Classification (GTDB taxonomy): domain Bacteria; phylum Bacillota; class Clostridia; order Lachnospirales; family Lachnospiraceae; genus Acetatifactor. The sequence continues at coordinate 8,331 of CAJUFB010000020.1, read as the reverse complement.
ATCTCAGCCACGATAAATGCGGGAGCGTTTTTGCTGATGGTACGGCTGCCAATTCTGATCTCTTTATTCATACCGGCTCCTCCTTATTACAGTTCCGCATCCGCCCTGCCCGGCACCCGGACATGGACCGGCGCTCTGGGGAGCAGACGCTGTTTTATACTGCATAACGCTGAATACTGCCTAATGCAATCATGCGATTGAACCGGTCAGCGTTATGCAGTCTGATTTTACGGCAAGTGAAATCGTTAAGCAGTATATACTCAGGGCCGCCGGAATCTGCCAATATGTCCAGAACAAACATATATGGCCGGCCCCTGTTGCAGCTTACTGCAAATTTAATCGACGTACAGTATAAATCAGCTGCTGACATTTCTTACCTGGACTATCTGCTTCTTTACATCGGGAAACGCGATTTTCATATATTTTCTGCTGTCCCTGGCCGCAGGCCAGCGCTCTGCCGTCATCCGCATGTAAGTCACATCGTACCAGATGCCTTCCTTGCATACATGCCGCTTCTTCTCCTCCACGATCTCACAGCCGCAGAGTCTGTGAAGCTGAATGACACCCTTATTTAATGTGAAGACATCGCTGTATACCGCCTTCCTTTTCAGCTCATCCAGCGCATGGTCGTACATGCTCATTTCCAGTGACAGCGCCGTTCCCATACTGCGCAGCCGCTTTTCCCCCACATAGTAGGCCCAGCCCAGGTTTCCTTCCGGGTTATCCAGGCCTGTCAGGTTGATCACTCCCGCGGGCTGTCCTTCAATCTGTATCAGCCAGTACAGCACATCTGTGTTCTGACGTATGGAAGCCAGCCACTTCTTTTGTCCTTCCAGGGTAAGCTCAGGATTCGTGTTCATGTACCTGGTAATATCCGGGTCCATACGCCAGCGCATAATATTTTCCAGGTCTGTCTCTCTGATCTCCCGCAATGTTACACCCATACATCCTCCTCTTCCCGCGCTGTCCGCCCGGCTCATGCAAAAGCCCCCGGATACTGTGTTGAAAACGCCCGCAGGCCGCACCGCCCCACGGACCGCTTAGACGTTCTTTTTGTCAGAATGCCCGGTGCAGACGGCTGTCTCCTTATATAACGCCGCATTTCTCCAGAAGTTCCCCAACTCCCGTCAGATCCACCGCATCCTCCAGCGAAATCGAAATTCCCAGCTTTTCTTCCAGCTCCCCGATGATCATCACATGGGCAAGGGAATCCCACTTCTCCACATCCGCGATCATGGTATCCTCCGTAATGGTGCCTGCCGGAACCTCCAGAGCCTCCTCTATCAGTGATATTATCTTTTCTTTCATTCTTCCCTTTCCTTTTCTATTTTCACATAATATGTTCTCCTGGGAACCTGGTCAAGGCAGATCTCATAAACCCGGACCCCCGGCTCTCCAAGCGCTGCCTGCCACTCACCGGCCTGCGGCTCCGCAGATACGGCTTCCGTTTCATCCGCTTCCCGCTCCCCAGGCTTATCCCTGTCCCATTCTTCCTGCTCCAGTTCCCGATACCCCATCCTGTCATACAGACCGGCCGCGGGCATATTCTTCGCCGTGGGGACAAAAATGCCCCTCAGCCTTTTGTACCCGCTCTCCCGCAGCTCTCTCTCGATATCCCCCACCAGGGCATACTCAATATTTTTCCCCATCACACGACAGCTCATAACAAAATCCGTCAGCACAGGAACCTCACCGCTGCAGTCCGCCACCGCCGCTGCCACCACTCCGCTGTCTCCAAAGCGGTCAGACACACTGTACAGGTAAATCCTCCTGTCCGGCATCTCCTGCAGCCGCGCCAGCTGTCCCTGCGTATACCGTCTTGTAGTCAAGTTAAACTGATTTGTCTTATTCAGAAGCTGCGCCAACCTTTCCATGTGCTTCCGGGAGCTTACCCGGACCGCCGCGATCTCCAGCTGCCTCAGATATGTCTCAAAGCTTCCCGCCGCCTCCTGCAGTTCCTTTCTTGCCGCATTTGCGGCGTACTGCGCTGTCCTGGCCTTATCTTCCTCCGTCACCGCAGGTCCGGCAAAATATTCCCCATAGATTTCTGCCATGGCGGGGGCAAGTTCCTCTTTCCGCTCCGGGAAATCAGGAACCGTCACCTGCGGCAGCATCTCCTTCACCAGCTGTCTTTCCTGGGGCGAATCATCCCAGAACACAAAGGAATCCAGCCCCAGATTCAATTCCGCCGCTATCTCTCGGATATTCTCATGTTTCGGCGCCCAGTTGATCCTTTTCGCGGCAAACGCATCCGGACGAAGCACCATATGGGGGTGCCGGTCCAGAATTTCCAGGGCGTCCGCCTGGTTATTTTTCGACACGATCCCCAGCAGCACTCCCTGCTTCTGCATCTGCAGGAGAACTCTCTGGAGATTTTTATAGGCCAGACCTCCGTGGTCCTCCGACAATTCCACCGGAGTGTGTTCCTGCTCCCCTGCCAGACCGCCCCACAGCGTATTATCCAGATCCAGGAGAAGCACTTTCTTCGGAACCCGCTGTTCCACCCGAACCTTATCCAGGATCAGAGCGCACAGCCGTTTCTGGGCCTCGCTGCCAAAAGGTATCTTTCCCATATACCACATTTTCATGGAAAACGCATGGTCCGCTCCCAATTCCTCCACCAACCGCCGGAATGGAAGTATCCTCACGTTCTTCCTCACAGCGCAGACTTGTTCCAGACGCTTCTGCCACAGAGCTTCCAGCGCCGCCTTCCGCCCCGCATCCGCCAGCACGGACAGTTCCGTTCCCCATAGATAAGCGTCCGAAATATAGTACAGTTTTCCTTCCTCCATAGCCGTCTCTGCATTCTGAAACCATCCGTCAATCTTTCGTCCGGCAGACTCCGGTTCCAGATCATGCTCCAGCAGCTCCATCAAATCCATTACCAGGAATGTGATATCCGGCCTGAAAGCGTGATAGGAAGAACCGGGATTCATCAGGATTCCCAGTTCGTTGCCGTACCCTTCCCCCTGCCATACCTCCGCCTGCTTCTGAAGAAGACGTATGACGAAATCCATATTAACATTTGAAAGCAGGGCCAGCTTCGTCCCCGCCGCAGTCTGCTCTGTCCTGTTCATCCTCTGCCCTCATTCCTGCATACTTTTCAGGCGCTTTTTTGCCATTCCTGCATACTTCTCAGGCGCTTTTTTGTCATTCCTGCATACTTCTCAGGCGCTTTTTTGTCATTCCTGCATACTTCTCAGGCGCTTTTTGTCATTCCTGCATACTTCTCAGGCGCTTTTTGCCATTCCTGTCTTCTGCGCCATGCCGATTCTGTCTTTACAGCCGGCTCACGGCAAAATCATGTATTCTCATGCCTTTTATCTGTATCAATCAGCTTCCCGTCAGCCTCCGGTATTTTATCTCCGCGATCTCCCAGTCTGTCAGGGTATCGATATCCTGCACCTCCGTCTCCGGCACCACCAATGGCAGGATATCGCCCAGCATCAGCTTCCTGTTTTTCCGGAAAGCCTCTGTCCTGAAGATGTAAAACTGTCCCACATCATGAAAATGAGGTTCCAGATCCTGTGAACGGCTGTCCAGATACTCCGGATGGCCGAACACCAGCCTTCCGTCCCGCACCAGCATGGCACGCTGCGGCGGATAGGAGAAGCGAACCACCGGAATCAGGGTATCCGCATCGCTGTCCAGCAGCTGCCGCACCGCATCCCTCAGCTTCTCCGCCGTCACAAAGGGCGCCGTGGGATAAATGCAGCAGCCCAGGTCAAAATGCTCCCCCCGCTTTTCATATTCGTCCAAAACCTCCAAAAGCACATCATTGGTGGTGGCATAGTCACCGGCTGTTTTTTCACTGCGGAAAAAGGGAACCTCTCCCCCATGGGCTTTCGCTGTCTCCGCTATCTCTTTGTCATCCGTGGACACCATCACCCGGTCAAACATGCCCGACTTCAGCGCCGCTTCAATTGAATAGGCCAGTATGGGCCTGCCGCAGAAGTCCCGGATGTTTTTCCCGGGAATCCGCTTGCTGCCGCCCCTGGCAGTGATAATTGCCACACTTTTCATCATTCATCCTCCTGTTCCGGTCAGGTTCCCCAACCCTCAGATCATTCCGAAAATAGTTTATTACGCTTCCGTCTTCAGGCAATTTCAGAAAAAGATCACTTTCATTTCCGCCGCAGACGCCGAACCAGGAGTTTCAGGCGGTAGTACAGGTAAAATCTCAGATCCGACCTGGCCTGCATGGCAACAAGCTGTTGTTCCTCCTGCCCCGTATTCGTTTTATAGTAAGGATTTTTCTCATATTGCGGGAATCTCTTTTCCACGCCCTGCTTCAGCTCTCTCACAAAAGCCAGCCTGGGCCGGGTCACTCCCTGCATATAGGCAAACAGGGTAATGACGTAATAAAGCTCCGTAAAGCGGTATTCCAGTTCCTGATAATAAACATCCAGGAATCCCCGCTTTCTGCATTCCTCATAAAGCAGCTCAGCGGCTTTCATGCGGTCGCGGCATTTTTCCTCCGAAATGTGATGCACCGTGGAATGCGGATGCTGATAGTAAAAATACAGCGGCTCCTCCACCCGTTCAAAATGCTCGAAATACAGAGACCACAAAGGCCCCGCGCAGTTGTCCTCATAAAAGATCCCTTCCGGAAAATCCAGTTCGTTCTCTCGGATAACCCTTGCCTTATATATCTTTAACACCATGCTGCCGGGACGGATAAGCAGTTTCTTATGCTTCTCCCTGTCCAGCTTCCCTGTCTGTTCAGGGGTGTTGTTCCGCACAATCTCCCCCACCGTATAAGCATGCTCTGTCACCAGACTGTAATCACAGCCCACCATATCCGCCCCTGTCTCCCGCGCCTTTGCCAGAAGCTTCTCATAATAATCCGGCGTCACCCAGTCGTCGCTGTCGATAAAGCCGATCCAGTCCCCTGTGGCTGCCCTCAGCCCCTGGTTTTTGGCGCCGCCCTGGCGTCTGTTGACCGCATAGGTCAATACCTTGACTTTTCCCGGATAGCCTGCTTCATAGGAGCGCAGGATCTCCAGGGAATTGTCCGTGGACGCATCATCCACTGCAATGATCTCATAATCGTCGACGGTCTGGTTCACCAGAGAATCCATACAGTAATTCAGTTTTCCCTCTGCCGCCATATTATAGACGGGTACGATCACACTCAGCTGCATTCTGCCCTTTCTTCCTGTTTTGGTTCTGTCACTTATACTCACCGCCAAAAAATTTGCCAGCCATCGGCCATCCTTCTTCCCGGCAATGCGGTGTATGCCGGAACATCCGCTTTCAGCCAGCGCTGCCCCGCTCCACAACAGCCTGTCCGTTCTCCACACGGTAAACCAGGTCACACTTCTCAATGGTCTGGAGCCTGTGGGCAATGATCACCAGGGTCTTTCTCCCGTGAAGCCTGTTGATAGAGTCCATGATCGCCGCTTCCGTATCATTGTCCAGCGCCGAAGTGGCCTCATCCAGGATCAATACCTCCGGGTCATAATACAGCGCCCTTGCAATGCCGATGCGCTGCCTCTGACCTCCTGAAAGCCGGATCCCCCGCTCGCCGATGCCGGTATCCAGCCCCTCCGGCAGCGTCTTCACAAATTCGTCCAGCCGGGCCTCCCGCAGAACCTCCCAGACCCTGTTTTCGTCAATCTTCTCGTCATGCACTCCGAAGGCTACGTTTCTGCGGATCGTATCGTCCAGCATGAAGATCATCTGGGGAATGTATCCGATATTCTTAAGCCAGTTCCGATACCTGTCCTTCACATCCACGCCGTCCGCCCGGATGCTCCCCCCCTTCACCTCCAGAAGCCCCAGCAGGATATCCACAATGGTACTCTTTCCCGCGCCGGAAGTTCCCACAATCCCCACCGATGCCCCGATGGGGATCGTCAGATCCGCGTGGTCAAAGATCAGTTTGTCCGTATTCGGATATGCATACACAATGTCCTTCAGCTCTATGCTGCGGCACAGAGGCAGCTTTTCTTCCTCATCCGCGGCAAAGGACATATCTACTTTTGTGTCCGATATTTCATCCTGCAGATTGTCGCTGACCCCCATGAAAAACGGCTCGAAATAAGCAATGGAATTGATCTGATTGTTAATGCGGTTCACAGCAGGCAGCAACACAAAGGCAGCGGCCGCCAGGGTGGAAAGCACCTCCAGCATATTCTCCGTGGCCGTCCCCAGAAGCGTCAGCGCGATCATATAACCCATCATAACGGCAATGCAGACTGTCTCGATGAGCAGCTTGGGCACATTGTTGTAGAGACTGTAACGCTGCACCGCATTTACGTAACCGCTGCCGCACCTGCGGTATTCATCCACAAAATACTGCTCTTTCCCTGTGACCTTTACCTCCTTGATGCCCTGCACGGTCTGGGATATCCACTTGAACAGACCGCTGTAGTAATCCTGGTTATCCTTTCCCGCCTTATACATAATGGGTTTCAGGATACTTTTGATCAGAACCATCAGCAGCACAAGGGAAACCGCCAGCAGCACTGTCATGACACCGTTTGTCATCAGGCAGTAGCCCACCACGAACAGGGACATCACTCCGTCGGACAGGAGCTGCAGCAATGCCAGTATCAGCGCGTACATATTGTTCACATCAGAAGTGATGTTTCTCTGGACTACAGCAGTGTCTGCATTCAGATAAAACTCATATCCCCTGCGCAGATAATTGCGCATCATCCTCTCGGAAGTGGCAAACTGATTGGTGTATACAAAGGCAAACGTCAGTTTCTGCTGTACAAACAAAAAAAAGTTCTTAACCGCAAAAGTCACCACCAGAAGCACCATCACGGTAATGGAGAAGCTTCTGAAATCCCGACATCCCAGAAAGTCGTAAAAACACCTTACAAGCCCGCTTTTTTCCAGCACCTGAGGGTCTATGACCACATTCACTGCCTGCACCAGCATCCCCACTCCGGCAGTCTGCAGAAAGGCGCCGATGATCATCAGTACCACCAGCCCCGCCATGGCGCGTTTTTGCTTTTTATCCAATAGTATGCGAAGTTTCTTTATGATCTGCAGCACCTGCCGCCTCCTGTTCCGTTCCTGTCCTGCCGCTGCAATGCCCAGCCTGCTTTGCTATATCTGCTCATTTTGTCTGTGGATCAGTGGATCCTCGTAGGCATCCATAAAATCTTCCCCCAGCCGCACTTTCGTCTCCGCGAACCGGATCGCCTTGATCTCCGTCAGCACCGCCACCACCTTTTTAAAACGCAGTCCCGGGAAGAAATTCAGCATTTCCATGGGCACCGTGGCGTCAAACTGGGGATACTCCCGGAAAAGCTTTCTGTAATCCAGATGATCCCTTGGATGCGGCTTCAGGAAAATGGTTCCCTCGTTCTTGTATCTGTCGATGATATCCCGGAAAATCCGCTCCCTCACGTCCAGCGTGCAAAGGGGATCTGTGAGGATCAAAATCTTATCCCCCACCTTTCCGCTCATCTGTATCTGCCGCTCCAGCCCTTCCTTATCCCGGATAAACGCCTGCAAAATGAGTTCCTTATCCCTGTCGGTCAGCCCGTCCACCAGCTCCTGCCTGGACTGCTCAATATACCTGGGACAGGGGTAGCGGATCGCGGAAATGTCGTTTACTTCCATATCAAGACAGTACTTCCCATATCCATTCTGCACAAATATCAGGTTCAGATACCTGGAAAGGAACATTTTCAATTGAAAATGTCCTCTGTTGTCATATCTGGCGGCATCGAGATTCTTCAGGCAGTTCAGCCCGTCCTCCAGGGCATGGTAATAAATCCTGTTCTGATTCAGATAATAGCCGATGGGATCGGAATCACAGTACACATAGATATCCTCATATTCCGCAAAATCCACCGGCACATAGGGCGCCTCCAGCTGCGCGTACCGCTTCGTAAAACGGATACGGCAATACAGATTGCCCGGAAAGCTCTTCCCGCCCTTTCTCCATCTGGCCAGCTCCGGGAAAAAGTCTTCCCTCTTCTCGTCAAATTCGATCACCCTGCGGAAAAGCCCTGTGCTCTCCACCCGGCTCTTCAGGTCCTCAAAGTCGTTGGACAGCCTGGACAGCACCAGATCCGCCTTCCCGATGCCCTCCCCGGAGCCCCCCGCCTCCCGAAGCAGCTTCAGCTCCTTCAGGAAAGTGACATATACATGGTAATAGGTATGGCATACATAGATTCTTGATGTTCCCGGGCGGTGATTTCTTTTCTTCATACATGCTTACGCTTTCCGGCAGTCTCCTGCTACAGGTCATGGACGCTCCCTTTTGATATACGCCCTATTTTATCACAATGAAACGCATTTGTAAAATTAAAATACTCATACTTCGCATACTAAAATTAGGCATACTACCAGAAATTACGCCACTTT
>CAJUFB010000019.1 GCA_910585805.1 uncultured Acetatifactor sp. | reverse complement strand
AAGGAGTATATCATACCATTAAAAAACTTAAAAGTTATTTATTACCAATTCCTTACCCAATTATGGAAATGTGAAAACCACACGGCGCGAAGCCTCTGACTATTTTATCGTCCGCAAAAGCCTCCGTCTTCAGTTATATCGGCTGATAATCTCATTTTGTGCACTTTCGTCAAGCTGCACAAACTGAACGCTGAACCCGCCGATGCGCACGATCAGGTCGCCATGGCGTTCCGGATGGACTTTCGCATCCAGCAGATCCTCCAGATTAGCCGTGGTAATCTGCGCCATCTGCCCTCCGCTCAAAAGATAAGTACGTATCATAGAAGCAATATGAGTCCGCAGCTCCGGGGCGGACAACAGCCTGCTGGTCAGCACAACATTCAGCGTGGTGCCGCCTACCCCCTTCTCAAGCGGCAGTTTGGCCACCGAGTTCAGCATGGCTGACACTCCGTTCTTATCCGCGCCGGGGCGGGGGCCAATGCTGTTGCCCAGCGGTTCTCCCGCAAAACGCCCGTCGGGAAGCGCCCCGGTCTTTCTCCCGAAGCCGATGCCCCCGGCCAGCAGCGAACAGGCACCTGTATACACATCCCCGCGGATGGATCTGTATTTTCCGCATTCACTCCAGAACAGATCCAGCACCCGCGCAGCCATAGCGTCGGCGTCATCGTCATCGTTGCCGAATTTGGGCGCCATATTCAGCAGCATCTGCCGTTCCTTTTCATAACCTTGAAAATTTGCGGCCAATGCGTCAGTCAGTGTCTGTCTGGATATTTTTCCCTCTTCAAATACCAGCTTTTTCACTGCCGTAAAGGAATCCGCCGCCGCTGCCAGGCCTGCGGTTTCCACAACGCCGTAATTATATATGGGTCCGCCGGCATCATGGGGCCTGCCTTTCTCCAGACAGCCTGTGGTAAAGGGCGTTTTCACCAGCTTGGCAAAATTAGCCGCGCGCACCTCCTGCCCGCTGTCGCACAAATGACAGAAAATTTTCACAAAATACTCCAACTGCGTCCGGAATGCGGAAAAGAAGTCCTCAAAACACGCAAAATCCACAAATCTGCCGGTATCAGGCCCAACTCTTACGGTGGGATCCGAAGTACTCATACCTCCGTTCACGGCATACTCAAAAAGCTTTGCAAGGTTAAACTGTCCGTCCTCGCAGCCAAAATTGCTTTTTCCCGGTATCTCTATCTCCTGACAGCCCAGCATGCTGTAATCCCGTGCATCTTCCAACGGTGTGCCGATCTTCATAAGACCCTTTATCACTGTTTCATCACTTACAACCGTCGGATCTGACATGCCCTCCGCCCAAAGCTGCACCGCCAGATCCAGTATTTCCCCGGGCGAATCCTGATGCACGCGCACCGACATGCGGGGGTGAACGTCGTGAATGTCGCGCAGTATCTGCAGCAGCAGATAGGACAATTCATTTGTCGCATCGGCGCCGTCCGGTTTCCGTCCGGAAAGCGTCACATTATGAGAGCCGTTTTCCCAGATCTTGAAAACAATGGAAACCATTGCATCCTGTGCTGAAACAACATCCCCCTCTTCTTTCGACCGTTTATAGAAAGGATAAAGATACTGGTCCATGCGCCCCATGCAATCCACCCAGTCCCACAGGGACAGGCACCATATCAGCTGTACCGCCTGATACAGCTTCTGCGGTTTCCGGTGCGCCACATAGGCACAGTTTTCGGCTATTTCCCGATAATACTGCCTTTGAACGGCGCTGCCCTGTCCGCTTTCGGCAAGCTCCGCGGCTGTCCCGGCATATGTTTCCAGCCAGCGCGACATCCCTCGGATAATAATGCGGTTCGCCTCATAAAAATCCGCGCTCTCCTGGTCTTTGACGTGAACGGCAGCATATCTGTCTATCAGTTCCAACATACCGTCCAATCCGTTTTCCAACAGCCTTGGATATCCTGGAACGGTGTGGCCCTGGTAACCCCCTGCGTGAAACAGAGCGTCCCCCTCCAGCGCCCTGAAAGCTGTTTTTCCCAGGATGCGCTCGCCCTCCTCCGCAATATGGCGCTTGGTCAGCGGTGCCAGCCTGTGATACAGCGCCTGAGCCCGGGCCCTGTCCATGCAGGGATCCTCCAGCACGCTCTCTGCGCCGCGGATGCCCAGGCTGAAATGCTCTTTCACAGCATATTCGGGACGGGTAATGCCCACAACAGCCTCATTCTCAAATATCACAAACGGCGTCTCCATCCAGGAGCGCACAATGCTGTTGGCGAGATTGATGACATACGACGAGTCCGGGTGCTCCGCAAACTCAGCCACAAACGGATTCGTCAAGTTCTCCACCTTTACCGGACAGCACTGTGTCTTTTCCCGGTATGTAAATGGCCGCACCCTTTGCAGAATATCCTCTTTTACCGCCGCCATACGGCTGGAAAGCACGATTCTTTCCTCTGTGCTTTTGTAATCCTTCATCTGTCCTCTCCTTTATCCTGCCTTCTTCCCTTTCCTTTTCAGGCACATTTCGGGCAAAATCAGCTTATAACACAGCTTTTGCCGCTTATATGCGCGATCTCACAGCAGTAACGCTCCAGTTCTGCCCGGGCAGGCGGCTCAGTATCATACATTCCGCCGATCCCCAGCTTTTCCGCCTTGCCAATCCCCAGCCTGTGAAAGGGTTCCAGCTGTACCTCGTATATACAGGCATATTGCCGGGCCGTCCCGGCGATACCCAAAATATGCTTCTTACAAATATTTGCCCCCGGCACCATGGGGCAGCGCAGGACTACCCTGGCATGCACATCCTCCAGCCTGGCAAGATTATCCAGTATGGGTGCCTGAGGCGCGCCGCAGAGCTTTGTGTGCATTTCTTCCCCTGTGGCCTTGTAATCAAAATAAAACAGATCCGTAAACCGGGCGGCCATCATAAGCTTATCGGCATCCGCCATGCCGCAGGTTTCCACACAGCCTGTCAGCCCCTGTTCCTTTATCTCTTTCAGCAGGGCTATGGCAAAATCCGCCTGCAGCAGCGGTTCGCCTCCGGAAAGCGTCACACCTCCTCCGCTTTCGCGGTAATATGGCTGATCTTTCATGATTTCCGCCATGATCTCTTCGACGGACACCTGTCTGCCCGCAAGTGACAGCGCCTGTGTACAGCAGATTGCTGCGCAGTCCCCGCAGCCTGTGCACAAACTCCTGTCATATCGGTGCGCGCCCTGCTCGAAAACATGGGCGCCTTTTTTGCAGACCGTACCGCAATCCCCGCACCCGATGCATCGGCCAGCATGATACATGATCTGCGGACCGGCTGCAATCCCCTCCGGGTTATGGCACCACACGCAGCGCAGCGGACACCCTTTCAAAAATACCACTGTCCTGATACCCGGCCCGTCAAACAGGGAAAAACGCTGCAGATGAAATATGTTACCTGTCATAAAAGTTTCCGCCCCCATTACACGGTCTTTTCTTCCTTATCCAAAAGGCTTTACACTGTTTTTCCATGCCCGGGCGATCACCCAGTGCCCGGCTGCGGTAGGATGCACGCCATCCCACGACCAATGCTCCGCCGGGTATGCCTGCTGCGCCGCGTCAAATGCCTGCTGCAGATCAACATACTCCAGCCCGTATTCCTCCGCCAGCCTGCACGCGATCTCTCTGCGTATCTTTACCTGACTGTAAAAGGTGTCCCATTCCGGATCCGTGACCGTCCCATGGACCACATAGGCTCCCATGAGAATGATCCGGCACGCAGGCAGCGCGGCGCGGGTCTCCCGAAGCAGTATCCTGTACACCTCCTCAAAAAGAGACGCATGTACACCATAGTGACGGCATATCTCATTCCAGACATCGTTGACACCGATGAGAATGGTCAGCACATCCGGCTCCAGATTCAGACAATCCCGCTTCCATCTGGCCAGAAGGTTTGTCACCCTGTCCCCGGTGACTCCGCTGTTCATTACCTTACAATCTCCCATGGCAGTAAGTTCTGCCTCCAGCAGGCGCACATAACCGCATCCTGTCGCATATGGATCTCCATGGTCGCCGCGCCCGCAGTCCGTGATGGAATCTCCCTGAAATAAATACTTCATCCGTTATACCATCCTCCCTGATCTGTAAAGAATTGTCGGAAAATAACCGCTACAATGAAATAGCCCCGAAACGCCTGGCCCCTGTCAGTCCGACATCACATTACAAGTGGCAATAAGGCGCCATGGTTGCTTATATCCGGACTCCATGATTTCCTCCTCCAGCTCCGGTATGGAAACCGTCTCTCCCCGCAGATATTCCTCAATCCTGTTCCTGCAGCTCTCCAGCCTCTGCATCAGTCCGCCCAGGCGGATATCCTGCACATCGAATCCATGGGGTTTTTTCTCCTCCATCCACAGACGCTGATAAAGCCTGTGAAATTCCTTAACCGCCGAGATCACCCGGGTATATTCTTCCGCCGCCAGCCTCTTCAGCGCCTCTTTATCCCCTTCCCGGTAGCAGCGCCTGGTCTTCCTGCCCAGTTCGCTCTTCACTGAAAGCACCCTGCAGAGCGCTTCGCAGGCATCAAACAGATACCCGTATTCTCCCTTCCCCGAAGCATTATGGATCTTCTCCGCCAGCTGCGCATAGTGGTCGTTATTTCGTTTTTCAATATTTTTATTTTCAAATCCCATAAACACGTCATTATAGAGCAGATACTTGCAGAAGCTTCCCGTATTTCCTTCGCCGATATTCAGCTGATCCAACAGCATAAAAGTATCCAGCTCCGCACCCACAATCTCCCGGAATTTTTCCCTGACAACATCCATATCCTCCTGGCCTTCGGCAATCTGCGCGGCATACAGCAGCGCAGGAAGCACCGCGAATTTGGAACACTCATCCCCGTCGTCTCCCCAGGAAGTCAGGAACCAGTCCTCAACGCCTTCATCTCTGCAGGCCAGCAAAGCTTCTTTCGTTGCGCGCATACTGAATTCATTGTCCGGGCCGAATCCTTTCCAGGTCCAGGCGCCGCCTGCGAAGATCACTTTTCTTCCAAAAGCCTTGTTTACCTCTATCATCCTGGCATAGCGCTCTCTGTCCGTGGTATAATAATCCCAATAAATAAAAGCCACATTTTCCGGAAGCTGCACATGCTCCTTCACCCATTCCTGATCAATCCTGCCGCCCTGATAATAATCTGTGGTATTCAGCGCCAGCTTACAGAACATATCGCTCCAGATCATGGGTTCGAATCCATACCTGGCTGCCAGCTCACAGACTCTGTTCAGATGCCTGACGATCAGCTGAAAACGATCCGCATACCCATGCAGCTCCAGATATTTCCCCATCCCCACTCTGTACGCTTCGTCCATTCCTATATGGATCTTCGTGGTGGAGACGCACTGCCGCAATGTGGAAAACATCCTCTCGATCAGCTGATAGGTCCGCTCCTCATCAATCAGCAGGATATCGTCACAGTCACGGATATCCGCATAGCCTTCCCATCTGAACATGCACTTCAAATGGGCGAGCGTCTGGATACAGGGCACCAGCTCCACCCCGTAGCCCGCGCAAAGCGCATCCAGCGCCTTCATCTCCGCTTTCGTGTATCTGCCCCTCATATAACCGAACCAGGGCTCGTTATCCACCTCATAAGTCTCCTCCGTGTAAAGCATCAATGTGTCATAGCCCATCTTTGCCATGAGGCTGACATAGCGCTCAATGGCCTCCGGCTTCATTACCCCGTTCCTGGAACAATCCAGCATAACTCCTCTCATTTGTTTCCTCCTCTCGTCTTTCTGCCGTCTCCGCCGTTGGTCTGCGGATGTTCACGGCGTCCTGTCCCTGTCAGCCCTTCAGCGAGCCGATCATGATACCTGTCTGAAAATGTTTCTGTAAAAACGGATATATCAGCAGAAACGGCACTGTAGCCACCACCACAAGCGCTGCGCTCATGGATGTATTAATCTCATCATACAGAAGGTGGCTTACATAGGCCTGGCTGCTCTTCAGCATGGTAGTCGCCCCCGCGGCCTGGGTGTTGATCAGCAGTTTCCGCAGCATCAGCGCCAGCGGATGCTTTGTGGTGTCCGAAAGATACAGGGAAGGCTCGAACCATCTGTTCCAATGATCCAGACCGTAGTACATTGCCACCACCGCCATAGCCGGCTTTGACAGCGGAAAATAGATCTTAAACAGGATCGTGGCATGTCCCGCCCCGTCCAGCTCCGCAGACTCCTCCAGACTGTCCGGGATCGACTGATAGAAGGACCGGAGCAGAATGGCATTATAGGTGCTGACCGCGCCAGGCAGTATGACGGACCAGTAGCTGTTGAAAAGTCCCAGATCCCTGACCAGAAGAAATCGTGGGATCATGCCTCCGCTGAAATACATAGTGATCAGGATCATGATCGTAACCGGCGTTTTCATCTTCACCTTATAGCTCTTTCTGGACAGGAAATAAGCCAGGATCATGGTCAGCACCATATTGATCACAAGCCCCAGAGCCATGATGATCAGCGTGTTCTTATAACCGGTAAGCACATCTGTCTCCCTGAAAAGCAATTCATAGGACAGTGTGGAGAATTCCTGAGTAAACCACATGATCCTTGGAGCCGTCACCAGGCTTTCCGGCGTGCTCAGAGAGACTGCAAGTTCATACATCATAGGATACAGCATGGCGATGGACAAAAAGAACAGTATCACCGAGATCACAATATCCAATGCGTTTTTCTTCAATTTCCTGACTATATTCATCTTCCACCTCCCTACAGCAGACTGGTTTCCGTAACCGTCTTCGAAATCTTATTTGCGATCAGCAGCAGGATAATATTCAGGATGGAGTTGATCAGGCCCACTGCCGTAGAATAACTGAAGCTGAACTCTACGAGCCCCTTCCTGTAAACATAGGTGGAAATGACATCCGCCGTCTCATAAATCGCAGGATTATATAAAAGTATGATATCTTCACAGCCCACACTCAGCAGGCTTCCCACTGCCATGATCAGCGTGATCACTCTGGTAGGCGCGATCGCCGGCAGCGTGATATGCCTCATCTGCTGGATCCGCCCGCAGCCGTCCAGTCTTGCCGCCTCGTAAATCTGCTGATCCACCCCGGACATGGCCGCCAGCATGATGATACAGTCCCATCCCACGCTTCTCCAGAGATGCATGATCTGGCGGACCGGAACGAAAGCTTCCGGTATTCCCAGCAGATTCTTCGGCGCTACGCCAAACCAGCCAAGAATGATATTAAACAGGCCGTCCGTCATGCAGAACTGCATACAGATCGTACAGGTTACCACCATGGATATAAAATGCGGGAAAATGGAGATCGTCTGCGTTATCTTTTTCAATCTTTTGTACCGAAGCTCATGGAACATCAGGGCCAGTCCGATGCTGGCGCTTCTGCCCACCACCAATCCCACCACGCTCATGATCATGGTATTGCGGAACAGTCTCCCTACATCCGGATAGCTGAAAAAACTGATAAAATGCTTCAGCCCTACCCATTCACTCCCCAGAATCCCCTTCGCCGGATTGTAATCTCTGAATGCGATCGTAGCCCCATACATGGGATAATAGCAGAAAACAAGATAATAGGCGATAACCGGCAGGACAAAGAGATACAGCCCCCAGTTCTTCTTCAGATCTTTCTTCCAGGGCATGGTATTCGCTCTGTGCTCTATCCTGGAATCATTTATATTCGCTCGCAAACGCGTCATAAATCTGCTCATAAACCACCTCCTCAGATATCTGCACTTCCTTATGAACAAAGAGAGGGAAAGGCTCCCTCCCTTTGTCACCGGAATCCGTTTTATCTTATTTCAGGTTTCTTGTATAAGCCGACTGGATAACTGCCGTCACCTCGTCCGCATGGTAGGTATCCCTGCAGGTCGCCTGGATCGTCTCCCAGTTGTCAAAGCTTTCCGTTCCCAGCACCAGCCCGATCATCTTCTCCTGGCAATAAGTATCCAGATCCGCAAAGTAGCTGCCGTAAACAGCGGACTCTTCGTCGTTCATGGGAGTGTCAACTCCTGCATATGCGTCAAAGTGATTGTAGATGTCCGCAAACTCTCTCTCCACATCATCCATATACATTCCTTCGCCGATGACTTCGCCTGCCCAGCAGGTACGTTTTGCCAGTCCATTTCCCTTCTCATCCTTATAGCGCTCCTCCTTGGGCAGAAGCTGGATATTGCCCTGAGCATCTCTTGTATAGCTCAGACCTTCCAAACCGAAGTTGTATATGGTCTGGCCCTCTTCCGAAAAACAGAAATCACAAAATCTCATGGCTGCTTCCACATTTTGAGAGGTCGCGGAAACAGAGAAGTTAAAAGTATAGATGGTCTTCATGCCTGTGAGCAAATAGTTGTACACAGTGTCGCTCTCCTGCATCTTCAACGCGGGAATCGCCATAAATTCCGCGCCCTCAATCTCACAGCTGTTCACGGATGTAGCGGAATTGCTTGCCTGCTGATGCGCAGCAAACAGTTCGCCCTTTGCCAGCTTGCCGCGGACATCGCCCTTGCCCACGCTGGGGAAATCGGGATCGATCAGGCCATCCTCCCACCACTGATTCATCCGCTGCAGAAACGCCTTGAAATTATCATCGTACATGGCAAACTGCACATTCTCCCCATCCACGCAATAGAAGGGGTAAGCGCACTGGTAAGCATTGCTGATGCTGGAAAGCATTGCCTGCTGATACAGCCACCGCATTTCCGAAGAGAACGGGATCATATCGGGATATTTTGCCTTTACTGCCCTCAGCACCTCTTCAAACTCATCGATCGTAACCGGCACCTCCATCTGCAGCTCGTCCAGAATATCCTTGCGGAACACAATTCCTCTGTCCTGCATCGCGTACTCGGTGTCTTCGATGTTGGCAAAGCACCAGATCCTTCCGTCGTCCGTGGTCACCTGGCTTCTGACATCCGGATTCTCCTCCAGATATGCCAGATAATTGGGCATCCACTCGGGATGTTCATTCAGATCGATAATATAGCCTTCATCAATAGCCGCTGCCGGACCGCCCTTATAGGATTTATGAAAGCAGTTCACTATAATATCCGGCAAATCATGAGAAATCAGCATATACATGAATTCCTCGCCGCGGCTGTCGGCAGTGATCCCGTTGGTCTCGATATAAGCTCCGGATCCCTGAGAAAGCACACCTATGCCTCCCATCAGATATTTTTCGGGATCTGAAAACGCTTCCTCTGCGCTGAGACTGCCCCATCCGTTTTCCTCGGCAGAGTAGTTGAGCGTCAGCTTCACATGATCCATGGGATAAGTAAATTCTTCCGGTCCTGCATCCGCGTCTGCGTCTGCCTGTTCCGTGCTCTCCGTTGAACCGCTCTCCTGCTGGCCGGTACTTTCCTGCCCCGGATCAGAACTGCTGCTCTGCTGGTTATCTACCTCCCCGCAGCCGACAAGCATGCCGGCGCACAGCGCGGTAACGGAAAACAGACTCAAAAGTTTCTTTGCGCGTTCTCTCATTTTTCTTCCTCCATACATTAATGCAGTTTATAGGTTGCCTTCGTTTCCATGTTCTGATGTTTATTGTATCATTAACGTTAATGTCTGTCAATATTATTTTTGTTTTTTGTTGAAAACGGCAATTTTTCCCAGGGGATCCCATCAAAAAGCTTCAGCACTACGCCTCCTCATGTCCGTTGCTGCGCTCTGCCCGGAAATGTACATTCCTGTCCTGTGCCAGGGCACAGTACCGTCACTCACACCGCAGCCGCAGCGCCACAGCATCATAAAGCCCCAGGTTCAGACCACTGCAGCGAATCTCATTTCCTACGGTCACCAGTTCCCTGCTCCCGCCTCTTCCATCCGTCAGACTGGCTGATATCACTTTTCCGGGTACGCGAACGGTTATCTGCTCCACTCTGTCCGCAGTCAGGTTCGCCACAAACAAAGCCTTCTGCCTCTTCTTTTTCTTTACACATAAAAGCATGTAGGATGCATTATCCACAGTCACATCGGCGCCTCCGGAAAGCCGTCCGCAGATCTGCTTCAAAAGCTTTACACGGTAGTTGGTATAAAATCCGCCGCCCACCGCTCCGTTGCCTGCGTAGATAACCACCCTGCCCCCCAGAGAATTCTGAAATTCCGTAAATCCCGGATATTCTTTTCCCTCCGGCGTCATCAGGCGGCTGAGCTCCTCCGCCCCTCTCAGATGAAGCCGGTTCCACTTGCCGCCCTCTATCCGGGACGGCACGCGCACCGGGCTGTTATCCTGATGCCTCATGGTACACAACAGCTCGCTGGCGCTGATACATCCCACGGTCTCCCCGATCTCCGCCCCCAGACAGGCTCCAAAGCCTCTCTGTATCAGGATTCCGGCTGCCCCTGCGTCCAGCAGTGCGCCCTTTGCCAGTATGCTCCGGATCTCCTCGTCCTTTAACAGCGCCGCCGTACAGGCATCCAGCGCCACACAGGCAGCTTCCTCCAAATACTCCGGCGTCACATACCTGCAGGCAACGCCGCAGCTTATCAGCACCTTGTCCCACAGCCTTCCCTGCGCCAACTCCTCCATTTCCCTGACCCTTTTCCTGTTCCAGGGGCCTGCGGCCCTCTCCGGCGCCGTCACCAGGGCGATTCCCTCACTTTGCCAGCCCCAGAGTCCCCAGCTTCGCATCTCCCGGACAAAGGGCGCGTGTTTCACCAGCAGCTCCCCGTATTCCGGCTCCTCGGCCAGCACACAGCCCTCCAGGTCGTAGAGGCTCAGGGTAATTCCCGCGCTTCCCAGAAATGCCGCCAGCATGATCTGATAGCCTGTGGCGGCCAGAGATTTAGACCATCTGGTAAAACGTGTATTCTCAATCTCCGGGCAGAAGGCAAATTCCTTTTGATACTGTCCGGCCACATTTGCTTTGAGCTGTTCAAACATCAGATATGACGCGAAAAAGTCTCCCGGCACCGACTCACTGTAGGGTCCGAAATAGGGTCTGAGCAGTGGCATATCCTTTCCTCCGGTCAGACTTTCCAGGAAATCTCCCCAATGGCGCCCCTCCACGCTGTGCACATCCGGCGCGGAAGTCATGATCGCGATCCTGGTCTCAGGCGAAACCTCATGAATATTGCGCTCGACCCAACGGGCTGTTTCCGTCATACACGCGCCGGTAAAGGCCATCCAGTCTGCCCTGGCTTCGCCCTCCAGGATTTCCGTCACCAGCTCTTCCCGGGTATAGGAGGTATGCATCCGTGCATTATACATGGCCATATGTCTGGAGCAGAAGCATCCGTAATCCGTTTTTCTGCCTGTATACATTCCATGCCATCTGGCTTTGGATGCCGTCCCGTGATTGTGAAAGCGCATGTCGTCGTCGATCCAGATCACATCCGGTCTGACAGCCGCCCACATCCGCAGCTTTTTCCCCGCAGTTTCACGAAATCTCTCCCCTGCCATGCAGGCGACTCCGCCGGATTCCATTCCCTTCTCATCCACATACATTTCCCACTGGTATACATTCCGCAGATCGGCGCCGCCGTCGCTTGCTCCGAACAGATTCTGGTAATTCAACTGACAGGAGATCCCCTGCTCCCTGAGTCCCGCTGCCAGCCGTTTCACTACATCCACATAATAAATCGTGTGCTCCAGCGTGTCCGGAAGGTAATACCAGCAGGGATTCAGATCCACATACAGCATAACAGCAGGAATCCCGTACCTGACACAGAATTTCAGCAGTCCCTCCATACGGTTCCGAATGGTTTCCTCATCGGCCACAGGTCTGCAGGGCAGATAGTATCTCAGAATATAATCCGCCTGTTCCGTCTTTCTCTCCCACATAGCTTCTCCTTATATATCTGCAGCCCCAATGTCCGGGGCTGCCTCTCTTTACTTCATTGCGATCCCGGCGTTACAAATCCCTCCCGGGTCCTTCCCGAAAGCACCTTCCTGAAAGCAGAACGCCCGGGATGTGAATGGACATCACAGCTTCCGTATGGTGAAATCCTGCAATACCACATTGCAGACCTCATTTTTCACACTGTTGGCATAGGCGAAGACTGCCACATCCTGCGCTTCGTTCGCTGCGGTTATCCGGGCGATGTTCGGGTCCATCTCCCATTCTTTGCCGTCAAAGCTGTAATATGCCTGGAAGACCTTTCCCCGTTTTACGATCCGGAACCAGGAGCCGTAGTTGGTGGACAGGCAGGCCTGCATCTCCGTCTCTCCGTCCCCATCTTCATCCGCCCTCCAGATCCCCATGGCGCCGTACTTGGGAACCATGGTCATGACCGCCAGGCTCTTATCTTCTTCCGCCCTGCGCATATTGTTGCAGATCAGCAGGCCTGCCGCCGCATACTGACCGGTGAAATCCTGAGACATTACCCGGACTGTGGCCTCGAAATCCCCTTCTATCCTTTTATAGATGGCAGCATACTCAAAAATCCTCGCATATTCCAGATCCCCTGTATCGGAATACAGCTTTCCGCCTGCCGCAATGCTGATCCTGTTTCCGTCTATCCGATATTTTGATTGGGTATTTGCGGCAAGCTGAAAATTCCATTCCAGATATCCTGGAATCCGATAGCTGTCACCTTCTGAGTACGGACAGCCTGAACGCAGGCAGATCTCCTTCTCCTCTCCCGGCTTCAGCTCAAAAACGGCCTCATCCAGCATCACTTCGTTCTTTTTCAGGCACAGCACATCCGTCAGCTTCGTCCCGCCCAGATTCCGCGCCCGAAGAAGGAATGCAAATCCCACCGCCTCTTCCCGGACTTCCACGGAAGAGTCTATCTGCAGCTTTCCCGGAGTCTGTACCACTTCTGTCACCCACTCCTGCTCCTCCACGCTGACCCTGCATTTCCCAGGCTCATACAAAGGACAGGTAGTAAAAGGAATCTCCTTCGTCTCACCCCCATAAAGCCAGCTGCCTGCCACGGCAGCAGGATGTCCATTTACGCAGATCTCCCGTCTGAAATATCCCTCCGCCCCTCTGTTTTTCACCAGCAATCTGCCGCTGAAGCTGCTGCCCGCCGGAACGGAAAGCGCTCCTTCCATGAACGAATACTCCGCGTTCACGGTTCCTGGCATTAAGGCGTTCTCCGGCACACCCGCTCCCACCTCTACCGCCTCCGGGGCAGCAGCCATTTGTCCGATATCCAGAATGATCCGCTCCGAATCACTTCCCTCCACCGCATACAGCGGCGCCTTCTGGCTGCTCATCATCCGCTCTGCCAAAACCTCCCTGCAGTTCTTCAATGAGATCACCGGGGTATACTCTCCTTCCACACTCCACCCGCTGATAACGGCACGATTGACATATTCCATTTTCATCAGAGGATTCTCCGGCGCCAGTACCTGCCCCACAAAGGAAATCCCCTTCAGAGTGACGTTCTCAACAGGCGCTCCCGCATAGCCCACAATGCGGGAAACTCTCTGTGCACCGTCCAGACGGATATTTTCAAGTGTGATATTTCTGATAACAGGCTCCGCCACATCCACCTGGGTGATATCCACCAGCCCCTTACAGTTTCTGGCAATGATATTGGATATCCGCACATTCTCGATCACCCTCTCCGGTGTCTCCTTCATAGTGGGTCTCATCAGTTGGATGCAGAAAACCGTATTAAAATTAACAAAGATGCAGTCATGCACAATGATATTGCGGAAGATGCCTGCCGATCCTGTGCCAATCTTAAACGCCGGATGGACGGTATCCTCGATCACCGTATTGGACACCACTATATTCTCGCTGAGGAAACCGCAGTCCGGCCTGGTCTCATATCTGTGACCTTCGCTCTCATTTTTGATACAGATACAGTCGTCACCGCTGCCCTTGATATAGACGCCGTCTATCTGCACATTCTGGCAGCACACCAGGTCAATGCTGTCCTTGCGGCTGTCAACCACGCTGATACCCATCAGCTTTACATGGGAGCAGCCGTTGAAGGTCAGGGCCCAGTCCGAAGAATTCAATATCTGTACCTGCTCCATCCGCAGGTGCCTGGAATTTTTGATCACGACAGTGAACACGCCCCGCCCGGGAATCAGCCTGCCGTCGATGGTGCCTCTTCCCTTTATGGCCACATTTTCGATTCTTTCCCCCTGCAGGAAAACATTCTCCCCAGGCACCGCCTTCGGCAGCAGGCTCGCCCCGGCTTCCAGTTCCAGCGTCACATTGCTCTTCAGGGTCAGGCCTGCCGATACATACTGTCCCGGGGGAAAATACACCGTTCCGCCCCCATTTTCATGGCAGACGTCGATGGCGCTTTGAATCTCTTTCGTGTTAAGCGTCTCGCCGTCTCCTGCCGCGCCAAACTGCACTGCTGAAAATACCTTTTTCTCCATTCCCTGTCTCCTCCTGTTCCTCATTCTGACGATGTCCTCCGAAATCTGCGGGAACACCTGCCATTACCCTAAGGTCTGCTCCTCTGAAAACGCGCAGTCCAAATAAGCTCTCCCTGAGCCTTTATGCATTGGTTGCGGCCGGATGCATGGAAGTTTCATTCCTCGTCCGCAATTTCCCCTCTTCCACCCAGGCGCAGGGTCCTTCCTCCTTCAGCAGGATCCGGCGGCCTGCCACCGCCTTCACCGCAGCGGGAGAGATAAACTTATCGGTCCTGCCGATGACTCCAAAGCCGTCCTTTACCGGCGCAAGAATATAGAGTCTGTAGTCCTCCCCATTCTCTAATACCACCTCCATGGATTCCCGGTAATCCAGAATCCGGCACTGGCCGGAAAAATGCTCATACACCGCATACTGCCCCTCCTTGAGCCCTTCCACATCCAGGGGAGAAACCGTTCCGCATACACGTCCCCTATCCCTGTCCAGGTCAAAGACGGCGATCACCCCACTGTCTCCGGTCTGATTCTGCACCTTGAAGATCCTGCCGCTTATCCCGGGGTCATGAATCAGACAGTCCATGGACGGCATTCCGGGCCTGTCACAGCGCAGTATCCTGCCGTCTGATAAGATAAGGGGATCCAGAATTTCTCTCTTGCTGCGTCCCAGCTGATCGCTGACATACACGGGTCCGCCGCTTACCGCCCTGAGTACACTGTTCTTGACTGCCTGCTCATCATCCGTCCACCACATATCGTAATCACAATAATACAGCTGTCCCTGAATCAGAGAATTAAAAGTGCACTGCAGAATATGTTTGATAAACCACTCCCTGTTTTCCGGCAGAAAGTCATCGCTGCATCTGACCACAGGAGACATGCTTCGATTCCACATATCCTCACTGCCGGTTCCCATACAGTTAATCACGCTGCTGCCAAAATGCTCACCTGCAGAGGCCTCCATCCCGCTGTGGAATCCTCTCGCCGCTTCTCCCACCGGCGCAAGCCCCCGGTAGAACCGTCTGGTCATGGTCTGGTTGTCAATCTTTACGAAATCTGCCCCGCAGCTTCTCAGAAAATCGTGAATCGTCCTGTAAAACAGATAAGCCTTTTCAGGCTTATAATCATGAATATACCTTCCGTCCTCTGTCTCTATCAGATACTCTTTCAATCTGTGCCAGGCCGGGCCGTCCTTCGCGATTCCCCGCCAATACCCTGTAGTGGGATGCCAGATTCCCACGGCCATGCCGAATTCCCTGATCCTTTCAATGGCACCCGCCAGTCCATGGGGAAATCTCTCCGGATCCGCCTCATAAGAATAGAGACTGCTTCGGTGCATCAGATCCACCATCTGCCGGAACGTTTCATAGGTCTCGCCCTCAAAGTCCTTCACATGGGCCCACATATCATCCAGGATCACCCATTTCACCGGAATCCCCTTATCCTGAAACTCCCGACATTTATCCAGTACTCCTTCCTGGCAGACCCTGATCTGCATAGCGTCCCAGCTGCACCACCCCAGATACTCAAACAGTTCAGGGTAGGATCTCTCTCTGCGCAGCCTGCAGCGATTGCCCAGAAGCCTTACCGCCCTGCTGAAACACTTCTCTAACAGCCGGAACGGATTCTCTCCCTCTGCGTATAAAAATATCAGTTCCTCACAGGAGAGCAGTTTTGCATACCAGCTGAAAACTCTTGCGCACAGGCCGGTCTCCGTTCCTTTTAGTACGCATTTATACTGATCTCCTACCACAGGGAGAATCACCCCGTAGATGCCGTCCTTCTTCCGATAGATAAGCCCCTGTGTCTCATCCGGCACCTCCCGGAGATCCCTGACAAAGCAGGGGGCGCACCAGTATTCCGTCAACCGGAAATCTGCCATTGCCCCTTCTATCCCGCCTTCCAGCCCTATGTCCACTTTTATCCCAAAGTCAGGATCCAACGGTTCTTCTGAAAGCGCCTTTACAGATACTCCGCTGACTCCGTCTTCAAAATGTTCTTCCTTTACCCGCACTCCCCGGTGATTCTTCCCGCAGGATATTGTCCTCATCTCAGGCAACAGTTTCACATTGGCTCCTTTCCGCGCGCCGTCTCTTCACCGTCCGCGCCTGTTTTCATGACAGGCATCAATTGCGCTCTGCCTCTATCCTTTCAAACACGCCTCTCCCCACTGCAAGTCCGTCATCATACACGTCATCGAAAGTGATTTCATAAATATATGGCATGATGTCTTCTGCCTGCTCCCCGTTGACCACTATATTTTTCATGTAGACATTTTGTACTTTACAATCTATATATGGGTCAAAGATTTCCCACCCATCCTTTGTCCGAATCGACTTGGGGCCCACACATGCCAGAAATGACATGGGATACTTTTCCCGATATAACCTGATATTGATATTTTCAAAACTGATACTGCCGATATTTGTGCCGATCTCAAAGCCGGCAAACGCGCCTAGCACCTTATGGGATGTAAGGTATTCCTCAAATGGATCGACAGGGCCGGTCAGATCAATGGTGATATCTTCAAAAAAGAGATTATCACCGCTTCCCACTTCCTTACTCCGGGGTTCTTCGCCAACCCTGTATTTGGGAGTCTGGAGATACAGTTTGAATGTATGAATGCCCGACACATTTTTGACGATAAATTCCTCTGCCGTACAGTTTACGCTGGTTCCATCCTCAAACCAGTGTACTCCCGGGGAAATCCTCAGCGCCTTATATCTGCTGGAGGGTGCAAGACTCAGATTCTCACATAGCACCGTCCTTACAGGCCCAAAATTCACGCTGGAATTTTCCCAGTCATACATATTCAGCGCCACAAGATCATCTCCCACCTCCCCGGCAATATTCCGTATAATGAGATTCTCCGAATTGCCGTTGATATGTAATCCGTCCGCAAAACAATTTTGAAACGTAATATTTTCAAAGATAACATTCTTCATTTCTGCTGCCTGGACAGCAAATCCTGCAGTGCAGGCAAAGGCCATATTCCGCAGGCTGAGATTCTCTATATTGTTGAACAGCATGCAGGATGATACGCCATAAAAACTCCGGTCATCATCATACATTCCGCTCTTTCCGTATCCGGCCCGTGAAGCATGGGATTCCTCCCATTTCCCTCCCGTGATGGAAATATTATAATCCCTGTTCTCCGTATCGGGCGGATGATACGTTCCGTCCACGGTGTGTTCATTCCGGAACATCAGTACTCTAACCCCCTTCACCTGCCGTATCACCGCATCATCATCCGCCCGGATATGACGCCCTGAAGGTATGAGCACAGAGCCGTCAATATAATATGGCTGTTCCGCTTTCGGGATATAAACCGCTTTCTCCTTCTTTAAGGCAGCACGGAACACATCCGTCCATATCTCCAGCCCCTGGCTGTCCTCCCGCACATACTGGCTGTATTTATGGATATCCACATATTCCTCTTCTGAAGGAAGCATATCCGTAAGAAGCCTTTCCACCTGGCTTAATCTCGTATAGATATTCTGTTTTACAAGTTCTCTATCCATATTCCGGAATCCTTTCCAAACCGTAATTCTTTCTTATCCGTGCTGCCGTCTGCTCTATTCCACCAGTACCGCATTCTGAAAATATCCCTCGAATCTGTCCCGCCTGTTCCTGATCTCTCCCAGAGAAAACCGCATCCCGGCCATATCGTATTTTGCCCCGGCAAGGGGATTATACTTCAGCAGCTCCACAGGAAAATCTCCCGCGATCTCCGATATCCGCATCAGGTTTTCCGGCGTATCCGTGATCTCAGGGATCAGCGGCACCCGAAAGACAAACCGCTTCCCGCTCCTCTTCAGATACTCAATATTGCGCAGTATCAATTCATTATCCACGCCGGTATATTCCCGGTGCATTTCGGGATCAGCCAGTTTGATATCCTGCATGACCAGGTCAAACCGGTCGGTTACCCGCCTGTATATTTCCGTATCTGCGTATCCGCTTGTCTGTATCACCTTGTGCATGCCGCCGAGCCGTTTTGCAAGGGCACAGACAAAATCAGCCTGCAGCAGAGGCTCGCCTCCGGATATCGTCACGCCGCCTTCTGCCAGTTCGAAGAACTCCCTGTACTGGAAGATTTCCTTCGCCAGTTCCTTTTCCGTTACCCTCCGGCCAGAGACAGCCAGGCACCCGTTGGCGCAGGCGTGGATACACCGCTTCCAGGGCCTGCACTCGCTGTGCGCGCAGGGTATAAGACAATTGCCGCAGCTGGAACACAGGTTTTTCTTGTAGAGCAGCTGAGGCTGAGGCTTTAGTCCCTCCGGATTATGGCACCATGCGCATCTCAGCGGACAGCCCTTCATAAAAACCGTCACCCGCATGCCTGGTCCGTCATGAATGGAAAATTCTTTTATGTCAAATATTGTACCTTCCATTTTCCGCCGCCTTTACAGTTCGTATTGCTGGCGCAGGATTACATGATCCTGAAAATCTCTGTCCAGCTCCACAAAATACGCGCTCCATCCCCATATCCTGACCACAAGCTGCCTGTACTTCTCCGGATGCAGCTGAGCTTCCTTCATTTTTTCCGTGTTCACCGCATTCAGCTGCAGCTGATGCCCTCCCATGGTAATATACGCCTTCACCAGCGCGGCGATTTTTTTCACATCCTCCTCCCCGCGAAACATGGATGCTGCAAATTCCAGCGTGAGCGGTCCCCCGTTGATGGTTCTGGTAAGATCAGGTCCGGAAAAGGATCGGATCACGGAAAACGGACTATTGATTCTGGTCAGGAGGCTGGGAGAGAAATTGGCGCCGAAAGGTTCCCCTTTTCTGCGCCCGTCCGGCGAAGCCCCCAGCTCGCCGGCATGCCAGAGATAGTACATTGCCGTTCCCGTGCCTGCCCTGTATTTTCCGCCCCGACAGTTAACCCGTCCCTCCAGCGCATCCGCGAACATTCCCAGAAGCCTCTCAAGGAGTTCATTGGTAGACGCTTCGTTATTTCCCAGTTTCGGCGCCTCGTTGCGCAGCAGCGCAAGCAGCGTGGGATTCCCCTCATAATCGGTGTCCACTGCCCGGACCAGTTCCTCTCCGGTGATACGCTTCTCCTCATAAACGTATTTCCGTATGGCAGCAAGGGAGTCTACTGCCGTTGCGATCCCCGTGCCGTGCAGACCAAAGTTATTATACTTCCCTCCTTCATAGATGCCACCGTCCATCAGCACATTCATGAAAGGCGAGGGTACAAACCAGATATCCTTAATATTATCACATATCCTGTCACACTCAAGTGCAATATTTTTCCAGACAGCCTCCATAAATTCTTCGAAGGTTTCACTTCTGCCCAGATCCTCATGCAGACATTTATCGATGATCCCGGGAAAGGAAAGGGCGCCTATATTTGCCACATCAGCGCCATTGTGCGGTATGATAAACTCCCAGCAGGCCGCCACCACATAGTTTCCTGCGTCCTCCGGTTCATACCCCAGCTTCAAAAGCCCGTCGATCACCACATCATCATTGGAATATTGGGGAAAACCCAGCCCGGCTCTGGTCAGCTCACTGCCCAGTTCAAACACCTCGATGGGGGTGTCTCTGTTCACCCTGAGGTTGATCTTCGGGTCGATCAGCATCAGCTCTCTGCTGGCGCGCAGACACAGCGCCGAAAGCAGATTGAACTGCGTTCCCTCACCGTTGTCCGATCCTCCCAGAACCATGCTCTGTCCGTTATCTCCCTGCTGTACCCCCACATACAGATCGCTGTCCTTATTAAAGGAGATAAAAAAGTCCTCCAGCAGCTCCAACGCCGTCTCCTCCGTATGAATCCCCTTCTCCATATCCGCCTTCAGCCAGGGATACATGTACTGATCAAAACGCCCCACAGTGACATGGTAATTTCCCTCAAGCCACAGACTGAAGTGCAGTATCCGGAAAAACTGAAGGGCCTCAAAGAAACTGCGCGCCCCCAGACGGGGAATATGGGCCAGCGCCCGGGCAATTTCCTTTTTTCCGCATTCCTCCGCCGCCTGGCGATATCTGTCTGAAAGCGCAAAAACCGCATCGATCATTCTCTTCCCATACTCGTCCGCTTCCTCCCGCAGCGACAGAAGCCCCCCGCGGAGCGCCTTTTCATAATTGGGAGACAGATTGGACAGATAACCCTTTTCATGAATAAAATGTTCCTTTCTGATCTGCTCCCATTCCTCTCCGGTAAAGCAGTCCGGCACATTCTTCACCGTCCGCAGAAAGCATATTCTTTCCTCCGGCAAAAATACCGGCGTCTCCAGAGAAGTCAGCAGTTCAAACCGCCTGGTCATCCTTTCCTTCGGAGAGAGCCCCAGCCGCCTGTATTCCTCGCTTATGTCATTGATCTCACCGAATTCTTTTCTGAATTCATGATGCTTCCCGCTGATAAGATAGTCCAGCAATACCCGGTTCATACAATGCCTCCTGTTCCGTCTCCGGGCTTCGGCCCCTGTCTGCGCCTTCGCTCCGAGACTGTTTTATTTTTCTCTCCACCATTCCCGGCTGAACGGATTCAGCGGCCGCCCAACAGCACAAAACGGTAAAGTCCAACAGATAACATTTCAGTAAAACCTGCACAATTTCCGTCTGATTCACATTAACGATAATGTTAACGTTAATGTAACTATCTCATACTTTCCCCCTTCTGTCAACCCTTTCCTGTCATTTCTTAAAATTAATACAGTGTGATGGTACTTTCCCTCTCTACCAGCTTTGTAGCCAGAACATGCTGCTTTGGCTTCTCCTTGGGATGGTTGATCAGATCCATCAGCATATTCACTGCGTTTACAGACATTTTAGTCTTTGATGAGGTAACTGATGTAAGCATTAATGGAAGATAAAATTTTGATACAATATCGTCGAAACCAACTATAGATACATCCTCCGGAACTCTTTTTCCCAGAGCTTTCAAGAAATGACAAATGCGAAGCGCAATATAATCGCTAAAACACAAAATACCTGTTACATCGCTGTTCTTTTTCAGCAGGTCCATAATCTCTTCCGCATTGTTCATCAGGGTAATCCCGCAGATCTTCAGCAGTCCCGGGTCTATCCCATAGACTTCAAAAGCCTTCTTCACCCCTTCTTCCCGGTCCCGGGAACTGGAAACATAGGACGGCGCATTGATAAAAAGGATATTTCTGTGATTGCATTTCAGCAGATGCTCTGCCGCCACATATCCTCCGTTGACGTCATCGCATATCACATAGCTGAGATTCCTGTCCTCAAACCGCCTTCCGATCAAGACACAGGGAATATGATGAACGTTGCTGATAAAATCAATATTATCATGGGTTTTCTGTACCGGACACATAATAATCCCGTCGACATTTTTCGCAATGGACATCATGATCGCCCTTTTTTCCAGTTCCTCATCCTCATCCGTATTTAACACAAACGCGCTGTACCCGTATGTCCGCAGACAGGCTTCCATCTCTTTGGTCATAATGGCAAAATGCGGATTGGATATATCTCCCACGATAATGGCGATGCTTTTGCTCTTTCCGGAGCGCAGATAACTGGCAGCTACATTTTCGATATATCCCATCTCCTGAGCCACCTGCAGGATATGGCTTTTCGTCTTCTCGGAGACATCCGGTTTATTTCTGAGAGCGTGTGAAACAGTATTGATCGAATACCCTGTCCGTTTTGCTATGTCCGCCAGCCTCGTATTATGCATTCTATTCTTCCCCCGATTTCTCTCTTTGTGATATTCATCCTCTAAAGGCGCTTCCTGACGCGCCGCAATTGCCTGATACCGTAAACTTAGTAAAAATCTCCCGGCGTCTGGCATGCAAAAACCCTTTGGAACGCCGGAATCCGTATGGTTTTTGAACTGTGGAAACTACTGCTGTGCCTTAACAGAAAAATCACTTCTGTCCAGTGAGAAATTAACATTATAATAAGGATCCCCGGCCTCCAGCGACATTTTCCACTTCTCCCGGAACGCTTCGGACTCCCGGTTATAACGCTGCGCGCGCTCTCCCTCCGTATCCAGACCTCTGGAAGCAGACTCGTAATGAAACAGCTCCGCAAAAGGCGTAAAGACATTCAGCAGCCCCATCTCCCGCAGCTTCAGGCAGAAATCCACATCATTCAGTGAGACGGCGAACCCCTCGTCCAGCCCTCCGGAAGCTTCATACAGGCTCTTCTTCACCATCAGGCAGGCCCCGGTGACTGCGCTCATATCCTGAGCATAGCAAAGACGCCCCATATAGCCAAGGTTCTGGCGATGCTGCTTATAGTGGACATGGCCCGCGGTTCTGTGCGCTCCCAGCCCTATGACCACGCCTGCATGCTGGATGGTCCTGTCCGCATAGTACAGCTTCGCTCCCACTGCGCCCACGTCTTCACGCTGCGCATACATCAGCAGCTCCTCCATCCAGTTTACAGTGATAACTTCCGTGTCATTATTCAGGAGCAGAATATATTCGCCGGAAGCATGTTTTACGCCCAGATTGTTAATGGCGGAATAATTAAAATCCCCCTGGTAAGTTACGACAGTAATCCTTCCGTCTTTACTGCGGAGCCCTCCCTGCTCCCCTCCGCTTTGTCCGTCCGCTCCGAAATCCTGTACGGACGGGCCGGATTCCGTACTGCGCACCGCCTGTCCGTAATCATACCCCAACAGCTGGCTGTAATACTTCCTGATCTCATCTGTGGCACTGTTATTCTCCACAATGATGATCTCATAATTGTCATAAGTGGACTTCTCCAGTATGGAACCCACGCAGCGCCGCAGATCCTCCGCATGGTCCTTATTGGCGATCACAATGGATATCTTCGGTGTACCGATGATCTGATAACGGATCCGGAAAATGGTCTCAAAAGCCCTGGTGCTCTCAATCTTAAAATGCCTGTATCCATGCTTCCGCAGATGCTCCGCCACGGCTCCTTTTGCCGCCTCGATGGCATAGGGCTTGGCGTCGATGTTGGAAGCCACAGATCCCGGATGACTCCTCCAGTAATACATCAGCCTGGGTACATGGACAATCTTCTCCGCATTGTCCGTGAGCCGTAAAATCATGTCATGGTCCTGGCTGCCGTCGAATTTTTTCCGGAACAGCTCATTGCCGTCCAGCAGCTTTCTGGAGAAAACGCTGAAATGACAGATGTAATTGTTTGCGCGCAGATTATCCGGAGCGTAATCCGGCTTAAAATGCATGGTCAGCATACGATTGATGTCGCCGCTCTTAAAGGTAGTCTCATCGCAATACAGATAATCCGCATTCTGTTCATTGATTGCTTTCACATACTCGTAGAGCACACTGGGATGAAGCAGGTCATCCTGATCCAGCAGGCCGATGTATTCCCCTGTAGCCATCTGCAGGCAGGCATTGGTATTCCCGGCTATGCCGTCATTTTTCTCCAGATGCCGATAGACGATTCTGCCGCCGGATCTCGCCGCGTACTCTCTGCAGATCTCCCCCAGATAGCCGTGGGCCTCATCGGAGCCGTCGGCAAGGCACAATTCCCAGTTGCGGTAGGTCTGGTTCATGACAGAATCCAGCATCTCGATCTGGAATTCCCTCGCATTGTTCCACAGGGGCACCAGGATGCTGATCTTCACCATCCTGGGAAATACGGCATTGCTCTCAGCCGCAGCCTGTTCCGGCGTGGGAAAGCTCTCCGTGCCGAACTGCTTCATGGCTTCCCGCTCCCGCTTTTTATATGCCACCTTGGAAAGCACGCCCCTGGGTCCCCCGCAGTTACGCAGCCTGTCTCTCTGGCGGATTGCCCAGTGGAGCACATCCCTGGCAGGTCTGCTGGCCCTCCAGAGGGGATTGCCCTTGATGCGGTTCAGCTTCCACTCCAGTTCCTCATTCTTAGCTTCCAGGTCGGCTATCCGCCCTGCCAGATCGGCACATTTCAAATGCTCCTGCTCATAGGCTTCCCTGTAATCCGTCTCTCCCATACGTTTCCTCTTTCTCCGTCCGGTCTCCTGACTCTCCGTCTCCTCTGAAATCCTCCTGCAGACCGGCATGCCGCTCCGTATCCGGCGCCGGGTTCCGACCATCACTGAAGTTTTTGTCAGAATCTCCGTCTGCTTCTGTTTTCCATATCCCTGGCGATCTGCAGCGGCAGCCGAACAATCTCCAGTCTGGCCCGGAGCACATTCTCCTCTTTCCGCTCCAGCCGCTCCAGATTGACATTGATATTGGGATCCTCAGTGGCAAAGACGATGCTGGGGCAATCCTTCTCCCCTTCCCTGTCCGCCGGCGGCACGATGCTCCCGTTTGCATAGAGAAGCTTCCGCCTGTGCAGCGGCACCGTGGCCCCGTTGAATGTCATCTCCCGGATTTTCACCGCGCAGGGATACATTCCCGGATCTATGCGCAGCATCTTCACGTCTCCGCCCACCTTCAGCTCCAGCTCGATCAGCCAGTCCCCCTGGTAAGCCTCCCTTACAAAATAGGAATCTTCCTCGTTATATCCCTGTCCTCTGTCTTCGTATATCTGAACCCGGTTCACATCCTGCGAATCCTGATACTTTTCAAGCCAGTCCTGGGGCCTCATGACGCGGCAGCCTATTTTGTCCCGCATTTCGGCCATGGAAGAACGTTTTCCCGTCACAAACCGTTGAAAATCTCCCTCCTCTTCCCAGAACTCCTTCACCTCACGCTCGGTAACGGAAAGCTCCTCCCGGATCCAGTCCAGGCTCAGCTTCTTCCGTTTCACATCCTCCAGCAGATACCAGTACGCAGCCCGAAAAGCCAGACGTTTCATATCCATGGGCTTTCCGAAAGTCCATTCGTAATCGATCAAGGTCCATTTTCCGTTCAGAAGCTCTGATTCCGGATAGTCCCGCTGAAATGCCTGCCGCTGTCCGGCTCCCCGGTATGCATCCTGCCCCAGTGCCCCTTCCTGCGGTTCCTCCTGAGGGCTGATCATAACATTCCCGAACACCAGATCGAAATCGGCGGCGGGATATCCGCTGTTATACCCCACCCGTTCCACAAACTGCCTGAAATATCTGCGGAAAGCCTCCAGGTCGTTCCTGTCCAGGCATCTGTCCATCAGCTCCAGCAGCGATATTCCCCGGACAAACTCAAACTGCGCGCAGAGCTGTCCGTCCACTTCCACCAGCTCACATTCATTGATCTCCAGTTTTCCTCCCTGATACCGCTCCTTCAGGCTCTCACAGGCCGCCGCCATTCCCCGCACATGCTCCTCTGCGGCTTCCCCTATGGGATACTTCCTGACGATGTATGTCTCCAGGCGATTCCCCTGGCCGTTTCCATACCAGTCCCTCAGGATTTCCGTCCTGACCGCATATTCGGGCGCCCGGTCATTGGAATATTTCACGAATTTCACGTCAAAACCCCGTCCTATGACTGCCACATAGGAATTGGAAAACAGCGGAAACAGCCCGTCTTCCATTATTCCGTCAAAGGCATTTTTCTCATTGAACAGAAGAAGTCTGTCACTGTCGAAATTCCGTAAATTATTAAACAGTTCCCCCTTTCCCGGAGGATATTCGTCGCTGTACAATGCCGTCATGAATTTATAATCCGGATAGGGATAATAAAAATGATACTCTCCCGCCCCGCTGTTTAAAAAGATACGCTCCAGGCCGTTTCTGCTGAAAGTGCGAACATCCCCGCCCGATACATAATTTTCAATACCTGAAAAATAAGTGCCCAGATGATCCTCCCGGCACCCCGCAAAATATTTCAGACCGTATTTATTCTCTATGGCGATCACGATCCGCCCGCCCGGGGCAAGATGCGTGAAAAGCTTTGCCAGATATGTCTCATAGGGCCTGTCACCGCCCATATAGCTCTTTCCGTATTCAAAGACGCCGATCAGACAGATATAGTCATAATCCCCGGGCAGCCCCGGCTCTATATCCTGAAAATTACCCACATGTATGGTGATATTGTCACATTCCCGGTGCCGGTAAGCATTGATCAGGCTGCGCTTTTTCGACAATTCCACACAGTCCACTCTCCCTGCCTTCCTGGAGAGCGCCCCTGTGATGGCGCCGCAGCCGCTGCCCACCTCCAGGACCTTACATCCCCTGTGCATGGGGATCCAGTCCACTATATTTTCACGCAGCGAGGACAGATGATACAGAAACGGCCAGGACTTCCGCTCCTCTATGACTGCGTCATACTCCAGGGAAGATCTGCTCTTCACGATATCCAGCAGCGCATCTTCCACAGATCCCTCACTGTAATAATCTTTTCCTGAATACTGGCTGTAGTCCAGCCTTACTTTCCCGATCTCTTCCATATTTCTTTTCGCAGCCTTTCACTCTGCCGTCTGCGCTCCCTCCGGCGCATCCGACACCGTAACTTCGGACTCCATGTCAAAATATCCCACCGTATCCTTATCCGACACTACTGTCACATCCATCACGTCATATAATCTGTGATACACCTCAAACGTATCTCCATTGTATCCGGTCACTCCCAGTGACAGCAGATATTCCCCGCCCTGCAGGGTCATCTTCTGGGTAAAGGTGATGTCTTTCACCTGTCCGGGCTCCCCGCTTTCCAGGAAAGCTTTCTCTATCATGGTATTGGTGCCCGTTATCTCGATTCCAAGTACATTTTTTATCGATAAAGCAAAAATCGGCGCCGGCACATGGTCGTGGAACCTGACGCGCATATGCAGGGTAAACCTTGCCCCCTTCAGAATGGCCATGGCCCGCACTCCCCGCTCGTCCGTCACATAGTAATCCACGATCTCCGCCTGCTTTGTGCCGTATTCCTGGGCATCCGGATTCACTCCTGTAATCCGGGGACCATCCGCTTCCGCTGCCCGTCCGTCCGTATTTTCCGCCCCCGCACCGTCAGCCAGGCTGCCTTGTCCTTCCGCTCCGGACACTTCATACTGTCCCACCAGTACCCGCTTATAGGCATCTATCATCTCCTTTGGGGAGCCTTCTCCCAGAAGATTCCCCTTATTCAGCAGAAAAACCCTGTCGCAGTATTTGCTGATAATGCTCAGGTCATGGCTGACAAACACGATGGTCTTGCCCATCTTTTTGAACTCTTCGAATTTATGGTAACATTTCGCCTGGAAAAACACATCGCCAACGGAAAGGGCCTCGTCCACGATCAGGATCTCAGGCTCAATATTAATCGCAACCGCAAAAGCCAGCCGCACAAACATACCGCTGGAATAGGTTTTCACAGGTTGGTTCACATAGTCCCCGATATCGGCAAACTCCAGGATTTCCGGCAGCTTCTCATCGATTTCCCTGTCTGTAAACCCCATCATTGTGCCGTTTAGGTACACATTCTCGATACCATTATATTCCATGTTAAACCCGGCTCCCAGCTCCAGCAGAGCGGAAATTCGCCCCGCCACATGGACATGACCCGAAGTGGGATTAAGCACCCCGGTAATGATCTTCAGTATGGTAGACTTGCCCGACCCATTGGTGCCGATGATGCCGACAGTCTCACCCCGATAGATATTCATGCTGACGCCGTTTAAGGCATAGTGCAGCTTATGGGGCTGCTTCCTGCCCAGGCCCAGTGACTCCTTCACCCGGTCCCTGGCCCTGTCGTACAGCTTGTATACCTTTACCACATCTTTTATTTCAATCGCAGGGATATCCACCTCCTGCACCTGTATCTTTGTCTCTCTGTCTTTCATGATACCCCTATACCATACTTTTCCTGCTGCAGACCGCCGGAACATAAGGAAGTGTCTACAAATAACCGCTGCAAGTTCATGGCGAGTTTTATTATATATCCCGGTTTTTGCCTGAATAAGTTGCAGCGGTTATTTTCCGGCAATTCCTAAAATGAAGCGCCCCCCGGCCGCTACAGAACATCCGCAAAATGTACCTTCAGCCGCCGGAACACAGCCGCCCCCAGCCCAAACAGGACCACCGTGACGATCCAGAAGTACATGGTGGAAAAAAAGTCCTGAAAAAACCACTGTCTTCCATATATGGCGCTGCGGTATCCCTCCACCACATATACCAGCGGATTCAGCTTCAGCACGAATACCCACCCCGCCGGCGCGGATTCTATGTTCCACAGGATCGGCGTGGCCCAGATCCCGATCTGCAGCGCAATGTTGATGATCTGCGTCAGATCCTTAAAAAAGACCACCACGGAACAGGTTGCGTAGCAGAGCGCCAGCACAAAAATAAACAGGCAGAAACTGTAATACACGATCTGAACCGTATATACGGTTGGGTAATATCCGTAAAGCGCCGCCACCAGCAGCAATACCCCCACAAAAAACACATGGATAAAAGTAGCCGCGATAATCTTGATTATGGGCAGGATGCTGATCTTAAACACAACCTTTTTCACCAGGTAATCATATTCCCGAAGGGCATTGGTGCCGTTGTTCAGAGCTTCGTTAAAATAGAACCAGGGCACCAGCCCTGCCGTCAGAAACAGCACAAAGGGCACTCCCTCCGCCCCCCGTCCCGTGTTTCCCATCAGCTTGTCAAACACAATGTAATACATTCCAACGGTCACTACAGGCTGCGCCAGCGCCCAGAGCGCACCCATGTAAGAACCTGCGTAACGCTTCTTAAAATCATTTTTCGCCAGCTTCCAGATCAGATGCCGGCTCTGATACAGTTCCACCGGAATCGTGGTAAATTTCTCATACCATTTCGCAAATACGATGCATGCGGCAAGGATCATGGCGCAGGAGAGAATCTTCTTCAGCAGCTCCTCCTGAGGATTAGCGCTTGGACCGGGATTCTGGTGCAGGACGATGATCAGCCCCATCAGTATTCCTATGGATGAAAATATGGCAATTCCGCCTCTTTTGCTTATCTTCATATTATCTCGCTCCCGCTTTCCTCCTCCGGCCTGGCACATTCCCTTTTACATGAGCCGGAACTAACGGTGCCCGTAAGGAATATCCTTCAGCATGAACCCTGAAACTGCTCTTCATACCCGGCAAGTCCGCCCCAGCTTCTGTCACGCTCCACCATCACCAGTTCCATATCCTCCGTAATCGGCCACTCCACGCCGATAGCAGGATCATTATACAACAGCCCTCCCTCATCGCCGGGATGATAATATTCCGTGCATTTGTAACAGAATTCCGCATAATCCGACAGCACCAGGTATCCGTGGGCAAAATTCCTGGGAATAAAAAACTGCTTCTTGTTCTCTTCTGAAAGCATCACGCCATACCACTTGCCGAAGGTGGGAGACCCCTTCCTCAGATCCACCGCAACGTCAAATACCTGGCCGCGGATGGCCCGCACCAGCTTGTCCTGGGGAAACTGCTTCTGGAAATGAAGCCCCCGCAGCACGCCCCGCCTTCCGGAAGACTGATTGTCCTGAACAAATACCTGGGGAATTCCGGCCGCCTTGTAGTCCTCATACTGATAAGACTCAAAAAAGTACCCGCGCTCATCCCCGAAAACCCTGGGTGTAATAACTTTCAATCCTTCTATTTCACATGTCTCCACAATGATCTTTCCCATTTTAACGCTCCTCGCTGTTCCGGTTCTTCCCCGCACGATACTCTTGGGAACTGTCGGAAAATAACTGCTACAGCTTCCATAGGAAAAAGCCCTTAAGCACATGGAAAACGGCTTTCAACTCGTAGCGGTTATTTACAGACACTTCCTTACTGCCCGGCAATCACCGTTTTATGTTTATTCTTATGTGCATTATACCCGCGTTCATAAAAACCTGCCATGCAACCCGACTCACAGGCCAGCGGCCCCGGCATAGCGGCAGATCTTACCCCTCGTCAGTATAATACTGCCCGCCCTGGACAGATTCGTTAATTCCGCCGGCCCTGCGAATCATTCATCAAATAACTGACATTTATGTCAACATTCCCTTCGATGCCGTCCACACTGCCCCTGGAGGTATACTGCCACATCTGGTAATACCCCTGATAAAGAGGCACGCTCCTGTATTCCGCCAGCCAGATACAGTAGTTCTCCAGCCGGGCCGTATCCAGGAAATTATGATACCAGTTCCGGCTGCCATAGACCCCTGCCGTATAGCCGGCATTGGCAATGGTCCGGCAGAACGCCTCGCAGACCCGGGTCCTGGTGTCCACATCCAGGTTGTCCGCCCTTCCGTTTCCTCCTGCGCCCTCGGTATCGATAAATACCGGGTAGTCCAGTTTGTATTCCCGGATCAGCTGCAGTACTGTGGAAGCCTCCTCCACGGCCTCCACCTCATTCACGGCCTGGGTAAAGAAATATACGCCCACAGGAATCCCGCTGGATGCCGCGCCTCTCATATTTGCCTTAAAATAAGGATCCTCCACCAGGCTGCCCGTCACGGATCCACGGTAACCGGCACGGATAATGGCGAATTCCACTCCCGCGTTCTGCACCCTGTCCCAGTCGATCTCTCCGTTCCACTTGGATACATCGATGCCCACTCTGGAATTTGCCGTAGACTTCTGGATGTCAACGATCTCCGTTTTATCCGCATCCTCCAGCGCATCCGCCACGGCAGTATCTTCGGCCTCGGCATCTATCTCTTCCTCGGTCCTGATCAGAATCGAGATGTCATCGATGGCCACATATTCCACCTTATCCTTCACGCGTACCCTGGTCTCATTGGCCGGCACCTGATACCCCTCCACGGGCATCAGTTCCACATAATACTCTCCCGCGGGCAGCCCGCCGATATAGATAATGCCATCCTTGTCCAGATCCTTATACTCTCCCTGGCCTTCCAGCTTCACGAAAAAACTTTCCCCCGTCACCGGATTCCCCTTTGTATCCACGATCTGGACACGAAGATCCTTCTCCACGGAAGTCACCACAAGCGACAATCTGGTGGCATTGTCCCTCGCAGCCTCCAGGATGGGATTGACCTCCTGGTCAAAGAAGGTATTGTCCCTGAGAAATGCTGACAGATCGTCCCCGATCTGTCCAGGTTTCCGGGTTTCCTCCGAAGCTGAATCCTCCTGCCCCTGAGGGGGCGGCGTCTGCGTCGTCTGCGGCATCCCTCCCCACTGCCCCGGAGGCCTGTTGATATACAATACCAGCAGAGACACCAACAGGATCACAGCCATGGAAGCCATGATGGCCATTCGCCGCAACTTAGAGTCCATTTGCTACCTCTACCAGATATTTCCCGTAATTTGTCTTCATCAGAGGCTCTGCCAGCTTCAGCAGCTGCTCCTTATCGATAAAGCCCCTCTTGTACGCGATCTCTTCAATACAGGAGATATAGAGTCCCTGCCTTTTCTGGAAAGCCGCCACAAAATCCGCAGCATCCAGCAGCGCGTCATGGTTCCCCGTATCCAGCCAGGCAAATCCCCGTCCCAGAGTCTCCACATGCAAAGCACCGCGCCGCAGGTAAGCATTGTTCACACTGGTGATTTCCAGCTCTCCCCTTGCAGAAGGCTTCACATTCCTGGCAATCTCTACTACATCATTGTCGTAAAAATACAGACCCGGTACCGCGTAATTGCTCCTGGGATTTTCCGGTTTCTCCTCGATGGAAAGCGCTTTTCCGTTATCGTCAAACTCCACCACGCCGTACTCTCTGGGATCCCGGACATAATAGCCGAAGATCGTGGCGCCCTTCTCCCTGGCAGCCACATTCTTCAGCACCCGGGAAAAGCTCTGCCCGTAGAAGATATTATCCCCCAGTACCAAAGCCACCCTGTCATTTCCGATAAAATCCGCGCCGATCAGGAAAGCCTCCGCCAGTCCGTTGGGCTGCGCCTGTTCGGCATAGGACAGCTCCATCCCCAGCTGATGTCCGTCTTTTAAAAGGTCCCGGAAAACAGGCAGATCCCTGGGTGTGGAAATGATCAGGATCTCGCGGATCCCTGCCAACATCAGCGTTGAAAGGGGATAGTAGATCATCGGCTTGTCATACACGGGCATGATCTGCTTGGAGATTGCCTCTGTCAGAGGGTACAGCCTGGTGCCGGAACCCCCCGCCAATATAATTCCCTTCATCAAACTTCCTCCGTTTCTTGTTGTTCCTTGTTTCTCTTCTCGTTTCCGACCTGAAATTCTTTCCTGCCGGATCAGCAGAGCAGATATTTCCCCGGACAGGATTCCTGTCTTTTACAGAAAAACATATACAGGATGTGGTATCTCTCACCCGGGAAAACACCATATCCTGTACGCAGGTCACTTTTTGTCGGCATCCCGTCCAAAAGTCTTCCGTTCTCGGAAACTGCCGGGAAATAACCGATCAGACACTTTCCTGGAAGTCACCGGAAAACAGCTGATACCGCTTCCTTACTTTCCGTACATCTCCGTATAATACTTCTGGTAGTCGCCGCTGGTGACGTTTTTCATCCAGTCCTCATGATCAAAAAACCACTCTATCGTCTTCCGGATACCGTCCTTAAACATGGTCTCCGGATACCAGCCGATCTCAGCCCTGATCTTATCGGGCGCAATGGCATATCTGCGGTCATGTCCCTTGCGGTCCTCCACATACTCGATCAGATCGGTGCTTACATGCGCTTTCCTGGGATCCGAATCCGGCAGTTTCTCCTGAAGCACCTCCAGGATGGTATGGATGATCTCCAGGTTCTGTTTCTCATTGTGACCGCCGATATTGTAGGTTTCAAACAGCCGTCCCTGTTCCTGAACCATATCTATGGCCTTCGCATGATCCTCTACATACAGCCAGTCGCGCACATTCCTGCCGTCCCCGTACACCGGAAGCTTCCTGCCCT
This sequence comes from uncultured Acetatifactor sp., assembly GCA_910585805.1. GTDB lineage: Bacteria > Bacillota > Clostridia > Lachnospirales > Lachnospiraceae > Acetatifactor. Next base: position 28,826 of record CAJUFB010000019.1, on the reverse strand, counting down.
GAAGCGCGTTGTTGATCATCAGCGGGATCAGCTTCTCCGGGAACTGGTAAGGCCCGTAATTATTGGAACAATTGGTAATATTGGCCGGGAAACGGTACGTATCCATATAGGACTTCACCAGCATATCCGCTGAAGCCTTGCTGGCGGAATATGGGCTGTGAGGGTCATAGGGCGTTGTCTCGTAAAAATATGCATTCTCATCCTCCGGCAGGGAGCCATACACCTCATCCGTGGATACATGCAGGAACTTCTTCCCCTCTTTAAAGCTGCCGTCCGGAAGCTCCCATGCCGCTCTGGCACAGTTCAGCATCACAGCCGTACCCAGTACATTGGTCTGCACAAAGACCTCCGGGTCACGGATGCTTCTGTCCACATGGCTCTCCGCCGCAAAATGCACCACCCTGTCAATCTCATTTTCCTCAAAAATGCCGGAAATCGCTTTCTTGTCGCAGATGTCCGCCTTTATAAAGGTATAATTGGGCCTGTCCTCGATATCTTTCAGATTCTCCAGATTTCCCGCATAGGTCAGCAGATCCACATTGATGATACGTATCTCATCGCCGTATTTACGAAACATGTAATGAATATAATTGGAACCGATAAAGCCGGCGCCTCCTGTCACGAGATAAGTTCGCATTTTTTCACTCCTTCTCATAGTATTTGTTCATATCAGACGTATCCCTTCCTTAGTATAGCTGAAAAGCAAAGTTCCATTCTGTCTTTTGCATATGCTTTCCGAAACACGGATACACGAAACAATCAACTACACCCATTATACGGACTCTTCCAAATTATGTCAATTGTAAAGTGGACCATTTCTCCTGTCCCGTATCCGCCGCGTTACTGTTGCCGTCTTCGCCGCTCCCCGGTCCGCAATGGAAGCTGTGGGTTAAAACAGCTTCGGCAATCCTTCTGCCGAAGCCGTTCTTTCTTACCCGTTCCATCAGCTGCAGACTCTTCCTTAGAAGCTGTGGAAAATAACTGCCGCGTGACAATCCCTTAATATCCCAGATAGCTGATATTGAAGTCCACATTCCCGCTGATACCGCTGACACTGCCTGTGGACCTGTACTGCCACAGATCGTACCTGCCCTTGTAGGTAGGGCTGGCGGCATACTGAGCCAGCCAGATCTTATAAGCGCTCAGGCTTCCTGTGTCAATCTTACTCTCCAGCCAGGTCTTGTTTGCATAGATACCTGCCGTATACCCTCCGTTCTGAATGGTCTGGCAGAATGCCTTGCACACCGCTGTCCTGGTGGCCTTATCGATACTGTCCGCCCGTCCGCCACTGGCTTCCACATCCAGAAATACGGGATAGGAAATCCTGTAATTCCTGATCTGATCCAGAACCATGGATGCCTCTTCCACCGCTTCCATCTCGTCCACTGCCTGTGAAAAGAAGTAGACTCCTACTTTCAGCCCGGCCGCTATGGCGCCCTGGATATTGGTCTCGAACCTGGGATCCTCGATCAGACTTCCCTGGGCGGAGCCTCTGTATCCGCAGCGGATAATCACATAGGAAACACCCGAATTCTTCACTGCGTTCCAGTCTATCTTACCGTTCCACTTGGACACATCGATGCCCATGGTGCCGCTTCCTGTCACCAGAGAACCGTCGCTGGCAAAATTGTACTTTGCGCCCTGAATGACCTGCTCTCCTGTAACCTTGCTGCCATCCGCATTGAAATAATACACTCTGCCCTCAAGGGTCTGCCATCCGCTGTACCTGGCGTCACCCTTTATAAAGAATTTATCCGCTGTATAATAGTCGGCTCTGACTGCTTCCCTGTAAGCAGTCCCTTCCAGAACATACAGCTGCTGTCCGTCTGCATCCTTCAGCAGTGTCACATTATCCTCTCTGGGATGCTTTTTCACCGTGACAGCGCATACCGCGCTGAGTTCCTGACTGCCGCTGTTATACTTTACGGTAATGTTGGCCGTCCCTTCCGCAACACCGGTAATTGTGATGGCGGTTCCGTCCACGCTCACTGTGGCAATCCCTCTGTCCGATGACTCCGCTGTCAGTACCGGAGACGCCGCCCCATTGGTAACCTTTGCATTGATCGCCACGGGAACTTCCGCATATACGGTTAGATTGGTTTTGTCCAGGGTAATCGCGGCATTTCCCGTTACGTTTATGCCGATAAACGCCGTTGCCTGGGTATCCGCCGCGCCGTTCTCGTAATTAGCCGTCACCGTGATCGTCGCGTTTCCCGCTGCCGCCGCGCTGATATTGATGTTTCCGTTGGCGTCTACCGTGGCGGATGCCACACCTGCGTTGCTGGAGCTGACGGCATACACAATCTTATAACCGCCTGTAAATCCCACTGCCGTTGCTTTTGCCGTCAGCGTATTACCCACTGCCGCATTCAGCGCCGAAGGCGTTACGGATACAGTCCCCTTTGCCAGCGTGGGACCCGGATCCTGCGGTGCCGTTGTAGCCGCGGGGGGCGGGGTCGGGGTCAGCGGCGGCTGTTCCGGTGCGGATGTCACGGGCGGCACTGCCGGAGTCGGAGCAGGCTCGGAAGGCTGCACCGGCTCTTCCGTGGGGGTGGCCGGAGGCTCCGGTTCTTCCGTGGACGTGACCGGAGGCTCCGGTTCTTCCGTGGACGTGACCGGAGGCTCCGGTTCTTCCGTGGACGGAGGCGCCACCGGGGCCTCTGTAACCGGAGGCGGCAGAGCCGGATCCTCCGTGGACGGAGGCGGTGCCACGGGCTCTTCCGTAGCCGGTGCTTCCGCCTGTGTCGCCGGATCCTCCGGTATGGCAGGCTCCGTTGCCGATGCATCCGGAACAACGCCCCCTTCTTCCGTCACGGGGACAGCTCCCGACTCTTCCGCGCTCAGATACAGACTGCGCTGCCGAGCCACAAGTGTCGCCGGGTCCGGTATGGTACTCCTGGCCACCTCATTATAAGTAGCGGAGATCACCTTGCTCTCCACCCAGGTTACCGTGTCCTTCAGAGTGGATTCCACCACGGTCTCATTCTTCCTGGTGTCCTCCTGAGCCACATTGACTTCGCTTTCCTTCTTCACCTCATTGGCCACATCGACCTTCTCATAGACGATCTCTTTCTTTACCTCCACTCTCTGTGTGTCCGTAAAGAGCGTATAGCCTGCATATTTTTCATCCGCCAGCGGCTCCATCGCCACCTGATATGTGCCCGGTGTTATATCCTTCTTATAGATAATGCCGTCCATATCGTCATCCGACCAGATCGCGTTCTTCCCGTCCGGATCCGTAACCGTCACGGAAAACGGCACATTACCCACCAGCTTATCCGTATTCCGGTTGATGAATTTAATCTTCAGATCCTTCTGAATGGAAGTGAAATTCGGTTCCACGGATACATCCCTGGCATAGCCTGCCTCATCATATTCCCTGGACGGTTCCTCCTCTTCCGGCGCGGGAGAAGTATCTCCAAACCTGACAAGCTGCATATTTGCCACAGCCAGCAGCCCCCTCTCACCGATGAGACTGATCCCTTCCAGCTGCCTGCCCACTTCGGTAAAGCCTGAGATCTGCCGCTTTGCGGTATTGATATGGATGAACACGCCGCCTGTCACAATCGCCATCACCAGCACTGCCACACCGGTTACCACCATGACCTTGTCCATGGTCTCCATACTGTGGATCATGCCTCCGATCTTCTCCAAAAAGCTCTCGCGTCTGCGCGCCGGCGGTTTCCTCCCTGCCGAAGACTTCGCTGTACGGGCCTGTTTCCTTCCTCCCGCCGATCTCACGGCACGGGGCGCCGTTTTTCCTGATGATCTGCGCGTATCATAGGCATCCGCAAAATCGTCAGGCCACGCAGCCTCATCGTAGTCCGCCTCTTCCTCAAAAGCTTCCTGACGATCATCATATTCCCCCGCCGCATCCTCTGCTTCATAATACGCTTCCCGGTGGGCAGCAATCTCCGGATCATCACCTCCGAAATACCCTATGGTATCCTCCGGTTCGGCATAATCCTCATTCTCAGAAAACACAGCAGCTATTTCATTGTCATTCCGGATATGCGGTTCGCAGAAACCGGATTCCTCATCCGGAATACAGGCATCGGCTCCTTCTTCCAAAACATAGATATCGGCCTCTTCCTCCGCCATTTCCTCCGATTCATAAGCTTCGGCTTCAGCATCCGGTTCACCGGCGCCGAAGAATTCATCAGAATCATATATCCCGGCGTTCTCACTGACATCAACGGCAGACGCCTCACCCTCGTCCGCATCCGGCTCAAATGCATCGGCTTCTTCCGTCTCGCAAGAGTCATCTTCTACAGACTCGTATAACTCCGGCTCTTCTTCCGCTTCATAAACACCGGCCCCCGCGTCTTCCGCGTCCGCCCCTTCCGCCGGTTCAAAGATACCGTCTGCATCCTCCTCAAGCGCCTCATATTCGACCCATGCGGCATCCGACAAATCCTCTTCTTCGTCACCGGTCTCGTCTACCGGTTCTTCTTCCTCCTCAGCGCTGTCCCAGTCATATGTCTGATCCTCCTCTTCGTCCCAATAGGTATCTCTCTCCAGAAAAGAATCCCGCATGGAGGCATCAGACCTCCCCGTACGCCGAAATAATTTTTTCATACTCGCTCCCATCTGCCTGCCCACAGTTCCGGTCAAAGACCAATTCGTCCGTAAGCTGTAATAATTCTGTAATATTATAGCATCTTGTCGCTGTTTCTTCAAGTAGGAACCGCATTTCTCTGCATACTATACTGCATGTGCGTCAATTGGATCCTGGCATTTCCCATCGTGTAGAACCTGAATTCGGCACCTGTAACTGTCTCCTCACAGTCAAACTCAAAAGAAATATGGAGAACCCCACCCTCCGACACATTTTCTGCGGACACATTTTCGGAAAACAAAATATATCTTCCATAATCGCCGGAAACGTCAGCCGTCCCCAGAATATCCCCCTCCACTTCACTGACGGAAAGCTCGATATCCACCCGATACCGCCCGGGAGTCAATACCAGATCCTGGCAGAATACCAGAAATCCCTCCTTATGATCCGAGTCAAACCTGTGATCTCCCGACTGGGTCCCGCTGTACATCATGGTATCGTTAAAGACATAGGGCCTGTCCGTGTCATAGGAAATACATTTGTCCTGCAATGCCGAGCCGTCCGGGACCATGACCACCAGATTGTGCGCCTGGTTCACCACACAGTAACGTGACATATCCAGATTGTCGGCGCGGTACTGCACCAGATAATATTCACCCTCCAGAGATTCCACGGAAGCTCTGTCAATCCACTGTATCCTCCGCTTTGGTATCAAAAACTGCAGATTCTCTATTCTCCAGTTAAAGTATTCGGGAACATTTTCATTCTTCACATAGTAGATGGGAACCTCCTCACCTACTGCCTCGATCATTTCCGCAATACAGGATACATTTTTCAGATAACGCTGTCCGGGCAGGACCTCACGGGTCAGGGCTTCATTGGCGCTGCCCCACCAGTATCCCACTATCAGGACAGTCCCTGCCGCCCACAGCGGAGCCTTCTTAAATCGCGCCGCCGCAAAGACCACGGCCCCTGCCGCCACTGCAAATATAACACAGGCCAACAGCCGGAAGGAGTCTGTCTCATTGTCATAGAACAGGCACCCGCCCGCACTCATGATATACGTAAAGGTGGATTTCCCCTCAAAAGCCTTATAGGAAAGGGCTCCGGCCGCCAGCACTCCTGCCAGGTACACAAGATACTCCGCCGCCTTTACCTTCCACCCAAGCAGATGGATGCACCCCATCATCAGCAGCGGCCCCACGACAAATTCCAGATACCGCCCGTACACAACACAGTCCACCCTGGTTCCGCCGGCCACATATATGCTGACTATACCCACTGTGGCAGCCAGGGAGAGAAAAAGAAACAGAAACACCGGCTGATATGTCTTTTCCTTTATTTTCCGAATCCCCTGCAGGACTCCCCAGAATATAACGGAACAGCTGGCCACAGCCAGATAAAATAATTTGCCGCCCACATGACATATCAGATTCACAAATCCGTCCAGACGAAAAACCGCTGCAAGCTTCTGCCATTGACCCGAGAAGTCATTCTGTCCCGCAATGGCGGCATCCTCCCAGTTCCACAGCCTGCCGATCACATCCTCTTTCAGCAGAACCGCAGCCGCGAAGACAGCTCCTGCCACCCCAAAAAGCAGGATCAGCCGCTTTACACTGATCCCCTTATCCACAACAAACGTGATCAGAAGGGTCAGCACGGCTGCAGCCGCAACCCCCAGCGCCCGCTGATGCACCATATATATATACAGCGTCTCCAATGCAAAACATATGAGAGAAGGCATGGACTGCTTCTCACAATACAGGATCAGCGTGTAAAACATCAGCCAGAACACAAAATACAGCAAAGCCTCGCTCCACGTCATATTCGTCTGCAGCAGGTTGTTACAGTACAGGGTAATAAAGAAACATACCGTTGCCAGCACCCTGGGATCCTTATCGCGGAACAGATGCCTGGCGCAGGAAAAAGCCACCAGAAAGCTGCCCACATACAAGATCACATTCAGCAGGACGGCAGCCCTGTACATCCACACGGAATTATGAAAAAGCAGCAGAAACGGCACCAGCAGAAAGCTGTATCCATAAGAATAATACGGCGACATACCTGCAATGCCGGACCAGTCATATCCGGCGAAATGAGCGGCGTTTGCCCAGTAGCCGAATTCGTCATGCAGAACATACAGCTGATAAAGCTGCGGGATCCGCATTCCAAAAACTGCCAGAAGCAACACACAGTATATGCTCGTCAAATGCTTATATGAAAAATGTATCTTCCTCATAACCTCATTCTTTCATTTTCATTGGTGATACCTAAGCTTATCATATATTAATTCATAAGTAAAGCAATAAGAACCACAAAAAGCTTTACAAAAAAGCCGGCTTATTTTACAATAATGCAGTATAAATCCTTTTCAGTTATAAAAAATCAAGAAGGGAACCCCGGCACATGAAACTGATCATACAGATACCCTGTTATAACGAAGCCAAGACCCTGCGCATTGCGCTGGACGATCTTCCCAGGCATATTGACGGCATAGATGAGATCGAGTATTTGATCATTAACGACGGAAGCAGCGACGAGACGGAAAAAGTGGCGCTGGAATGGGGCGTCCACTATGTGGTGCACTTCAAACGCAACCTGGGACTGGCCAAAGGCTTTCTGGCAGGACTGGACCTGGCGCTCAGGCACGGCGCGGACATTATCGTAAATACGGATGCGGACAACCAGTACTGCGGCGCGGACATTGATAAGCTGGTCCGGCCCATTCTGAACAGAGAAGCGGACATCGTCATAGGCGAACGCCCCATTGACGAAATCTCACATTTTTCCTGGACCAAAAAGAAGCTGCAGCATTTCGGCAGCTGGGTCGTGAGAAAGGCATCCAAAACAGACATCCCCGATGCCCCCAGCGGCTTCCGCGCCTACAGCAAAAAAGCCGCCATGCGCATGAATGTGCACAATGAATACACCTATACCCTGGAAACCATCGTACAGGCAGGCCGAAACAAAATGGCCATCACCTCCGTTCCTGTCCGTACCAATCCGGAGCTTCGGGAATCCCGGCTCTTCCACAGTATGTGGGGCTATATCAAAAAGTCCATTCTGACCATCTTCCGGGCTTTCCTTATGTACCGCCCTCTGCTTGTATTCACCGGCATTGCGGCATTTTTCAGCCTGGCGGGGCTGGCATTGGGCGTCCGCTATCTCTATTTCATGATTCAGGGACAGGGTGCCGGCCATATACAGTCCGTCATTCTGGCCATGCTCATGATCATTATCGCGGTTCAGAGCGCCATGATGGGTATGCAGGCGGACGTACTGTCCGCCAACCGCAAGCTCTCGGAAGATATCCAGTTCCGCGTCAAAAAACTGGAACTGGCGCTCCTGAATCCGGACGGCACCCGGCGGACAGGCGAGTCTCCGCACATCGGGGGCGGGGAGGGCCTGGACGACACCAGACGGCCTGACCCCCCTGCCCGGAATGAGCAGGCAGAAATCGAAGCCCTGAAAGCAGAGATCGAGCGTTTAAAATCCCTTCTCCCATAAGCGTTTCAGGATCTTAAGGGATTTCAGCATATTTTTCGTAAATGCGTAGTCCCGCTCCCAGGCGGAGGCGGCTGTCAGCCCGGTGCTGACCGATTCCTTATGTGTGACCTTCAGCGAAGGTTCATATAGGATCTTCATTCCCCTCCTGCTGCAGAGCAGTGCCAGTATATCCTCCTCGCAATACAGAAAAGTCTCCGGATAAAAGGCATACTCTCGAAAAGTTTCGCAGAACCCGGGCGTAAAAAGGATACAGGCTCCCTGGAGGACCACCCCTTCCCGGGCCTGTTCCCAGATGTTGTCAGGCCTTCCCGCCGCGGCGCGCCCCATATAAAACTTCCTGAAAAAAGGAAAAACGCTTGTCAGACGCAGGTACCTGTCCAGCCTCAGGAACCACAGCCACAGCCGTCTGTTCCGGATCCACCGGCGCAATGCCTCATGGGAAATGGGCTGTTCCCGATAGGGATTCTGATGATAACCGCCCACATTGTAAATATCAGGCCCCATCAGCGCGCAGGATGTCCGCTCATAGAGCCGAACCATGCTCTCCAGGAAATCCGGCTGAAAAAACAGCGTGTCGTTATTGGCAATGACCACAAAATCCGCCTGCTCCTCTTCCAGCGCGTATCGGTAACCCATATTATTCCCCCGGGCAAATCCCATATTTTCGGATGCCTGAAGCAGGGTAACCGCAGGGTGAAGCCGATACCGTTCCTGGAGCTTTGTATAGCTGTCATTGGGAGACCCATTATCTACTACAACAATGTGATATGGAATCTGAGGAGACTGCGGAATAGCATTGAAAACGGATTCTATACATTCCACTGTTGTTTCACTGGAAAGGTAGTGCAGTATGACAAAACAGACCCTGTACATAGATCATCTCCTCCCGATCCCGCCATGCCCGCCGCTACATCCGGATCCGCAATCCCTGAAACGGGAGCATGCCGTCTTCATCGCCCCTGCTCCGGCATATGCCATTCACTGCCGGAGCATATCCTATAGGCTATTATAATATGACAGGTAAAGAAAATGCAAGAAAGAGTAAAGAAGAAATTATTGATCACAGCTTCCACCTTCCCCCGCTTCCGGGGAGATACCGAGCCCAGGTTTATCCTGGACCTGGCAAAGGAGCTGCAGAAGTATTTTGACGTAACTGTGCTGGCGCCGGCATCCCCGGATGCCGCCCCGGCGGAAGAGCTGGAAGGCATAACCGTGGAACGGTACCGTTACTTTCCCCTGCGCAGACTGGAAACCCTGTGCTATCCCGGCGCCATCGTTCCCAGGATCCGTGAGAAAAAGGCAAGAATCCTGCTGGTTCCCTTCCTGTTTACGGGCTTGTACATCGCCCTTTTCAGAAGACGAAAACAATATGATTATGTTCATGCCCACTGGCTGATACCCCAGGGCATCGTGCAAAGCATTTTTCAGATTCCCTATATCGTCACCGGCCACGGGGGGGATGTGACCTCTCTCAACGGCGGGATTTTCAGGCTGCTGAAACGACATGCCGTAGAAAAAGCCGCTGCCGTGACCGTGGTATCCCGGGCATTGAAGGACGAGCTTCTGGCACTGTTTCCGGAAGCGTCCCGGGAACGCATCTCGGCAAAGCTCTTCGTCCAGCCCATGGGATGTGATACGGAACGCTTCCGCAATACACACTCCTGTGACGCTGAGCCGCTGCCCGGGAACAGCCGGCAGGCTTTCAAGGCTTCTCCCGGGTCCACGGCAGCGGCGCACATGCCAAAGCCCCGAAAGACAGTCCTCTTTGTGGGCCGCCTGGCGGAGAAAAAAGGGGTAAAATACCTGATAGAGGCCATGCAGTGGATCGATGCCGAACTGCTCATCGCAGGGGACGGCCCCCTCCGCGAGGCCCTCGTACAGGAAACTGCCAGGCTGAATCTGACGGATAAGGTCCGTTTCCTTGGCGCCATGAGTCATGAGGAGCTGCCCCGGGTCTATGCATCTGCGGACATATTTGCAGCCCCCTCCGTCACGGCCCGCGATCAGGATAAGGAAGGCTTCGGACTCGTCATCCTGGAGGCCATGGCCTCCGGACTTCCTGTGGTAGCCTCCCGCAGCGGCGGCATCACGGATCTGATTCGGGACGGCTGGAACGGACTACTTGCGGAAGAAAAAGACAGCCGGGATCTGGCGGTAAATATTAACAGGCTGTTTACAGAGCCGGAATTGTATAGTAAACTGGTAGAGAACATGAAAGACACGGTTCAAAAGTACAGCTACACACAAGTCGGCAAAGCATACGCGGAAATCATCCGCAGCAGCATGGCATCCCGAACAGACCGGTAAACTGCTGCGGCGATATTCTGCACCTTTACTTATCGCTTTTAGGAATTGTCGGAAAATAACCGATACAACTTTTTAGAGAAAATTCCGGAAACGGAAGGAAAACAGCTTTAAACTCGTATCCGTTATTTGCAGACACTTCCTTACTGCCCACAAGGACAGAACAGGCAGCTGCGGATCCCACATACAGATAAGCAGATGCCTGATTCTGCAGTCAGGAGACATATATAATGAAAAAAAATCTGATTTCCGTCATCGTTCCCGCTTACCAGACCGGCAAATACCTGGAACGCTGCATTGAAAGCCTCCGGGCGCAGACATACGAAAATCTGGAAATATTGCTGATATGCACAAGCTCAGAAGATAACACTGAAAGCCTCTGCCGGGAACTTGCAGCATCAGACAGGCGGATCAAACTGTTCCCCTGTCCCGTGAAAGGTGTATCCAATGCCAGAAATATCGCCCTGCAGCACGCGGAAGGAGAATACATCGCTTTCGTGGACGCGGACGATCATGTAGAAAAGAATTATCTGCAGCTGCTGCACCGCAGTATTCAGGACACAGATATCGGCCTCTGCGGCTTTGACCGGGTGAGATCCGATACAGACGGCTCCATCATACAGGAACGTCCCGAACTGCTGGGCGCAGATACCCTTTACGACCGTGACCGTCTGTTCACGGATATCCTGTGCAACAATACCATCGGCGGATACCTTTGGAACAAGCTGTTTCGAAGCAACCTGATCCAAAAAGCTTCTCTGACCTTTCGCCCGGAACTCAGTGTGGGAGAAGACATGGTATTCATAACCGAGTACATAAAATATGTCCGTTCCGGATATTACAGCAACGAAATATGCTACCACTACTGCCACAATGAGGAAAGCGCCCTGCAGAAAATGTATACCACAGGCGTCTTCGAGGAAAGCAAGCTATCCAATCTGAAAGCCTCCAGGTACATCCTGCAGACCCTGCATGAAGACAGCCATGCCGCCCAGGAAGCCGCTTCTTACCGCATGGTGCGCACAGGCATGTGGACAGTCTTCAACATGCTCAAATGCAATCACTTTGACCGGGATATCCTGAAAAATATTCAGGGCGACATGAGCGGCAATCTCCTGATCTACTGCAAAAACCCGCAGTCCAGGGCACTGGAAAAGGCTGCGGCGGTCATGGTGCGTGTGTGGCCGGAGGGATTCTGGCGCGTGGCCAGCACTTTCGTGCGGGTGGCTCCGAAAGACACGATCCGGCGGTATGTCAATTGACCCGAATCCCTGGTCTGTAAGGAAGTGTCCGCAAATAACCGCTGCGAATTTACAGCCTCTTACATTCTATCCGTTCCACGCCAAAGTCCGGCGCAATATCTTATGCGCGTGCGTCCTCCACGCTCCCGGTTCACGGGATTTCAGCCCTTATCCAGAAGCCTGTGTATCTTCTCATGGGGATCCAGCAGCTTGGATATGGACTTGCCTGCGTTCACGGAATGGATATAGATTGCGATATACTTTGTGATATCCACTTCTCTATACCAGGGCGCGTTCCTTATCTCGTCTCTCCTGTAAGACGCATTTGTAATAAATACAGCCTCCAGTACATTTTTCTTATAAGCCTCGTCAAACTTCCGGATCCCCGCCGTAAACAGCGCAAAAGTGGCAATGGCAAATACCCTCTTTGCCCCCTGCTTCTTGCAGTACTTCGCCACATCCAGCATGGTGGTTCCGGAACAGATCATATCATCCACAATGAATACATCTTTATTCTTCACGCTGGGTCCGATATATTTATGTACATCCACCACATAATTGCCGCCCACCACTTTGGTCCTGGATCTGCGTTTATAAAAGATACCCATATCCAGCCCCAGTTCGTTGGTATACTTATAGTTCCTTGTAGTAGCGCCCAGATCCGGAGAAATAAACAGAGAATGCTCCTCCGAAAACGCAATATCGGGATAGTACTTCCTGATAGCCTTGATTACCTGATAAATCGGAAACAGATCATCAAATCCATTATAAGGGACCGCATTCGCCACCCGGTTATCATGGACATCAAAAGCAGTAATGTTCTTCACACCTATATTTTCCAGCTCCCGCAATGCCATGGCACAGTCAAGGGATTCCCTGGAGATTCTCCTGTCCTGCCTGCTGGCATACAGAAGCGGAGAAATCACATTGATCCTGAATGCCTTACCTCCGATCGCAGAGACTGTCCTCTTCAGATTCTGAAAATGCTCATCCGGGGACATGGGGATGGTCTGTTCATACATCTGGTAGGATATGGAATAATTCCCCACGTCCACCAGTATATACACATCGGCCCCCCGGACCGTGTCCTCCAGTACCGCCTTGGCGTCGCCTGTGGAAAAACGGACAATCTGCGAATTCACTACATGACATTCCTCCTTATTGTAGGTCTCGCGCAGATAGTATTCAATCTTGCCCGCGAGCTCCTCCGTACCGTCCAGGGGAATTAATACGATGGGAATAGAGTGGGTTGCTGCCAATGAACTCATGTTTTCCTCCTTATGTTGTAACTTGAAGCTGTATTTTTGAAAACACCCTGCCCTGTCCGGGAAGCCGCCGAGCCTGAACGCTCTGTCCGGGAAGCACCTGAGCCTGCACGCTCTGTCCGGACGCAATTTCCTGTATCCGGCCTGCCGCATCCGAAAAGCAGGTGTTCTCATCGTTTTCCACAATTAAGTGTATAATACTTTCACGGTTTTTACAAGATGGATTTTACACAAAAACGGCGGTTTCACCTCACGGAAGCACTTGCAATTCCATTCCATCCCGTGTAAAATAATAGATAAAAAAACAACAGAAACAAAAAAGGAGGCTGACGCTGCCGAAATGCAGCAATAAAGAACAATGAAAAAGATTCATACCAAAATCATGATCCTGATTATCCTTGCCACGCTGGGCGTCTCTATGGTCAACGTGATCCTGAGCACACTCATTTCCCGGCGCTCCACACTGACCGCCATAGAGCAGACTCTGACCGAGACCACGGACCTGGCCGCACTGGCCGCCCAGAACATGATCTCGACCTACACCCTGACCATCGCAGAAATTGCTTCTTCCCCCCTTCTCTCCTCACCCGAGGTAAGCGATTCCGAAAAGCAGGCCTTTATCCAGTCAAAAGTGGATGCCTATTACATGCGTTTCGGCGGCATGGCAGACATTCAGGGGAAAGATACGGTACACGGTACGGATATCTCCGGAGAACCGTTCTTCCGGGCCGCTCTCCAGGGAAGCAGCTACATGTCCTCCCCTTACAGCGCCGGGAACGACATGTATATGGTGGTATCCGCTCCCATAAAGTCAGCAGACGGCACGGTTCAGGGCGTGGTTTATTTCCAGTGCGATACCACTCTCCTGCAGTCCATTATCAATGAGATACAGATCGGAGAAAACGGCGACGCCTACATTTTAAATAAGGAAGGTACTACCATTGCCGCTCTGGAGACAGAAGAAGTACTGAACCAGGAAAACCTGGTACAGGAAATGGAATCCAATCCCGACGACAAGTACATACAGGCACTTGGCTCCATTGAGCAGAAGATGATTGCCGGGGAAAAAGGCGTGGGAAGATATACCTACCCCGGAGACAATGCGGACTACATCCAGGGCTATGCCCCCATTCCGGGCACGGACGGTTGGAGCGTGGGCGTCACCATCAGTGAAGACGAGTTTCTCCGCTACGCCTATACGGGCAACAATATCCAGATGGCGGTGGGTATCGTGCTCTGCATTCTGGTGATTCTGATCTCCGCTCCCGTGTGCCGCTCTTTTACAGGGCCCATTGTCAAATGCGCAGACCGCCTGCACGCCCTCTCCCAGGGAGACCTGAAAAGCCCTCTTCCCCAGGTAGCCACCCGGGACGAGACCCGCATCCTGTCCGACTCCACTGCCCAGCTGGTGGAAACTTTCCGGGCAATGCTTGCGGAAATGGGTACCATACTCAGCAGCATTGCCAACGGCGACCTCAATACCGACAGCCCTCAGGCCAGTTATCCCGGCGACTTTCTGACTCTCCGGGATGACCTGGAAACCATAAACAGTAAACTGAATATGACTTTGGGCGGCATCGCCGAGGCAACCGGCCATGTCTCCGCCGGCTCCTCCCAGGTTGCGTCCTCCGCCACTGCCCTTTCCCAGGGTTCCACGGAACAGGCCAGCGCCGTAGTCCAGCTCTCCGCCACCCTGTCGGATATGGATAAGGACGCGCAGAAGACGGCACAGCTGTCCGCTCAGACCAAAGCCGCAGTGGACGGCGCGCAGACGCAGCTGCGGGAAAGCAACCGCAATATCGAAGACCTGAACCAGGCCATGGAGCTGATCACTGCCACATCCAACGAGATCAAGCATATCATCGACACCATTGAGGATATTGCCCTTCAGACCAACATCCTGGCGCTGAACGCCTCCGTGGAAGCCGCCAGGGCCGGCGAGACAGGCAAGGGCTTCGCAGTAGTGGCGAATGAGGTCCGGGAACTGGCTTCCAAGTCCGACCAGGCCACCAAGGCCACAATGGAGCTGATCCACCGCTCCATCGAAGCAGTCAATAACGGCGGAAAAGCCGTCACCAGTGTCACCGCCTCCGTATCTCGTGTAGTGAACCTGGCCGGACAGGCGGCAGAACAGATGGACCTGATGGCCCGGGCAGTAGATCGGCAGACCGGTTCCATCGACCAGGTATATCAGGCGGTGAGCCAGATTTCCGAAGTGGTTCAGTCCAACTCTGCCACAGCCGAGGAAAGCGCCGCCACCAGCGAAGAGCTTTCCAACCAGGCCGAAGTGCTGAAGCAGCTGGTGGGCAGCTTCACCCTGCGCAGGCGCTGAGCATTATCCGGCCTGCAGTAGAATAGAAAAAAATGGCAGCCCGTGGATGACCGTAAGAAAGTCCCGGCTGCCGAAAATATCCTGGCCCCGGGGCACCTGATATATTGCCCCCGGAAACTATATTTCTTCCGGCTGCATTTCCGGGATGCAGCTGGAAGAAATACAGTTTTACCTGTCCGAACGCCTTTATTCTCCGCACTGTCAGCGCCTGGCGAAAAAGCACAGCTTTACTTGTCCTGACTCCTTCACTCTCTGCACTGTCAGCGCCCAGCCGGCGAATCAGCCCCTGACCGCAAGCGGAAAACCTCACTCCCTGCACTTCCGGAACGCAGTGGGCGTCACCTCAAACCTTCTCCGGAACAGCCGATTGAAATTAGATAAATTTTCAAATCCTGTCCGCTGGGCAATCTCCAGTACCGTGTCCTCGCTGTTGCGCAACGCATAAGCCGCCCGCTCCAGGCGATACTCTATCAGATACCCGCCAAAACTCCTTCCCGTAGCTTCCCTGAACCATCTCATAAAGTGACTTTCACTGTATCCGCACACCGCCGCGACGTCTTTTACCGTCAGCTTTTTATCGTAATCCCGTTCTATTCTGGAAAGCACCAGCTTCAGCTTCTCCGCAGTCTGCGCCTCCCTCTCCCAGTCCCCGCAATCCGCCCCGTTCTGGAACAGCATGGAAAACAAAAGCAGTATCCTGCCCTTGACTCCCAGTTCATACCCCGCAGGCCTGGCGGAGCATAGCCCGTCCGCGGCATCCAGACAGGCGGACAGCTGCCCGTACATGGTATCCCCCTTTCCTACCCGCACAGGCAGGCGGATCCTTCCGCTGACCATTGGCTGCAGATACTTCTGGCTGCAGATGTCTATGCCGCTGCCCAGAAAGGAAAGCTCAAATATGATATTTTCATATTCCATGCTCTCCCTGGACAGGCTCTGTATCCCGTGGAGATGCCCAGGAGGCACAATGAAAATATCTCCCTGCTGCGCCTGGAACATCTCCTGGTCAACCTGCACCCTTCCTCTGCCCCGCTTCACATAGACAATCTCCATGCTGTCCTGCCAGTGCAGCGGAACAAAAGTAAAATCCTTCGGTATGGTGCAGGGATACACATTGTATGCGAACATTGTATCAGAATGTTTTTTCGTCTCATAATACCCTTTTCCGAAAGCATCCGCTTTCCTGCTGTCTGCTTCCATACCATCGCCTCCATACAAGCATTCCTGACCAGAAACATTTGCCTTCATTTTGTGTGCATCATGTTGCTGTGAGCGGCGAAGCCGTGAACAGTAACGGAGACAGAATCTCGATTTACCCCATATTGAGCTTACCGTCTCCGCCATCTCATGATGATAGGATTGTACAACAATTTGGTTGCATGATACAAGCATTCTTTTCAATAATATGGTAAAAATATTACAACAGATTCTTTCTATTACAATTCTCACCTGACAGAAAGGAGTTATATCATTATGACAGAAATGGAAATCGCATTGAGCGGATACTGTAAAAAAGACATCACCAGCTGCACTTATGAAGAACTGTACACCGCACTGCTCCACATCGTGGAAGCGGAAAGCCGCAAGCGCCTGGCGCCCGTTAAGGGACGGAAGCTTTACTAT
Organism: uncultured Acetatifactor sp.; assembly: GCA_910585805.1. Classification (GTDB taxonomy): domain Bacteria; phylum Bacillota; class Clostridia; order Lachnospirales; family Lachnospiraceae; genus Acetatifactor. The sequence continues at coordinate 11,996 of CAJUFB010000019.1, read as the reverse complement.
ATCTCCGCGGAATTCCTCATCGGAAAACTGCTGAGCAACAACCTGATCAACCTGGGACTTTACGACGATGTGAAAGCATGCCTGGAGGCACACGGAAAATCCATGGCCGAACTGGAAGAGGCAGAGCCGGAACCCAGCCTGGGCAACGGCGGCCTGGGGCGTCTGGCTGCATGCTTCCTGGACTCCGTCGCCACCTTAAATCTCCCCGGCGACGGCATCGGCCTCAGATACCACTGCGGGCTCTTCCACCAGAATTTCGCGGACAATCTCCAGAACGAGACTCCCGACTTCTGGCTGGGCGGACATGACTGGGCACGGAAAACCGATAAAACATATCCGGTGTCCCTGGCAGGAAAGGACTACACCGCAAGGCTCTACCAGATTGCCGTCACAGGCTATGAAGGCCGCACCAATTATCTGAACCTGTTCGACCTGGACACCATTGACCAGTCCATTATCCGGGACGGCATCCAGTTTGACAAGACCGACATTGAAAAGAACCTGACTCTGTTCCTTTACCCAGACGACAGCGACGACGCCGGCCGCCTTCTTCGGATCTATCAGCAGTATCTGATGGTCAGCGCCGGGGCTCAGCTGATTCTGGAGGAATGCCTGGAGCGGGGCAGCAATCTTCACGACCTGTACGACTATGCCGCCATCCAGATCAATGACACCCACCCCTCCATGGTGATTCCGGAGCTGATCCGGCTGCTGTGTGATAAGAAGATTGACTTCAAAGAAGCCGTGGAGATCGTCACAAAAACCTGTGCCTACACCAATCACACGATTCTGGCGGAGGCTCTGGAAAAATGGCCGAAACACTACCTGGAGAAGGTAGTGCCCCAATTGGTGCCCATCATCGAAAAGCTGGATAAGCTGGCCCGTTCCCAGGCCAATGACCCTGCCACAGCCATCATTGACTCCAACAATGTAGTCCATATGGCTCACATGGATATTCACTTTACCCACAGCACCAACGGCGTGGCCGCGCTGCACACGGAAATCCTTAAAAACAGCGAACTGAACCATTTCTACCGGCTCTACCCGGAGAAATTCAACAACAAGACCAACGGAATCACCTTCCGCAGGTGGCTCCTGAAATGCAATCCGGAACTGACGGCTTTCATCGAAAGCCTCATCGGCCCCGGCTTTAAGAAGGATGCCTCCCGGCTGGAGAAGCTGGCTGCCTTTACAGAGGACGAAAATGTATTAAAGCAGTTAACCGCCATCAAACGCGACAACAAAGCCGCCCTTGCAGACTGGCTGAAGCACACGCAGAACGTCACGGTAAATACGGACAGTCTCTTCGCCATCCAGTCCAAACGTCTTCACGAATATAAACGCCAGCAGCTGAACCTCCTGTACCTGATTCATCAGTACTTCGAGATCAAGGCCGGCCATATGCCCCAGGTGCCTCTCACAGCCGTATTCGGCGCAAAGGCGGCTCCTGCATACACCATCGCCAAGGATATCATCCACGCGCTGCTGGTGCTGTCGAAAGTAATCGCGGAAGATCCGGATGTCTCCAGGTGGCTGCAGATTGTATTCATCGAAAATTACAATGTCACCGCCGCGGAGAAAATGATCCCTGCCTGTGACCTGTCAGAGCAGATCAGCCTCGCCTCCAAGGAGGCCTCCGGCACCGGAAACATGAAATTCATGCTCAACGGCGCCCTGACCCTGGGCACCATGGACGGCGCAAATGTAGAGATAGCCGACGCCGTGGGCGATGACAATATCTACATTTTCGGCCAGAGCAGCTCACAGGTGATCCGCCGGTACGGAAACGGCAGCTATGTCGCGCGGGAATGGTATGAGATTGACCCCAATATACGCAGGGCAGTAAACTTCCTGACGGGAAAAGAAATGCTCTCCGGAGGAAGCTCAGAACATCTGGGACGCCTGCAGAACGAACTGATCCACAAAGACTGGTTCCAGACCCTGCCCGATTTCAACGCCTATGTTGTCCGCAAAAACCAGGCCCTTGCCGATTACGCCGGGAACCCGCTCAACTGGGCAAAACGCGCCCTCATCAATATCAGCAGGGCCGGCTTCTTCTCCTCCGACCGGACCATTGCGGAATACGATCAGGATATATGGCATTTGGGATAACGGAAAGAACAGACTTGAAAACGATAAGCTGCCTTATACAGCCATGATCACACTTTTCCCAAATATATACTGCGCACCGGTTAAATTTACAGTACAACCCCACTGCAGACCGCCAGCCAGGTATTTTCCCGGAGGCATCACTGTAAATCCTGACTGTCTGCAGTATAAAACACTTCACAGCGGCAATGAACCAGGACTGAGTTCATGGCCGCCGTGACAAATTTGCTGATCTATACTGCACGCCGGGTAAATCCTCGCCTGGGAATTGTCGAAAAATAACCGCAGCTATTTCCTCATTGCCTATATAAAGAAAGGCTCCATGTCACTCCGCTGCGTCTTCCCATGTGGCCTCACGCTGACTGCCCTCCTGCACGCTGACGGTGTCCAGGGCCCCGGCCACCAGTTTGATCATCTCCCAGATAGAACGGAAATAGACCGTTTTATTTTTATCCATCCATGTGATGCGCCCCTGCCAGCTGCTGTTCTGCCGGTGCTGGACACGGATGATAAAAGTCCCCAGATCCCCGTGCATGCTTAAAAGTTCCTCGTCTTTCATAGCCCTCTTCCTTTCCTGTTTCTCCTGTCTGCTTCTGTGTCTCTCTTCCCCGAAGCTGCGGCTGTCCGTAGTAGGATGCGGAAAATTCAGGGAATCATAGAAAAGCTCCAGTTCAAATATGGCACTGTCCATGTCCATGAATGACAGAGCCTCCCGGCTGTACGCATGGTAAAACCTCCCGGAAAACCGGTGCCCCTCCGCACGGTCCACACACAGAACCACCCCGTTGGGCGTCCCCATGTACCATTGTGATTTCTCCATTTCCACTCCCATCTTTCCCTGACGGACATCCTTTCCATTCCGCCGCTTCCCGCAGACTGTCTCTCTTCTGCGCAGGAACTGTCGGAAACTTCCTTACTTCCGGTCACCCGCAAAAGACATTTCCTCCCCGGTGAACGCCTGCATGTCCCGCCACTCCCCGCTCACGGGCGATACTCCGTCTCCGTCCGGCTGGCATATCACTGCATTTACGTAATATTGCAGCCCCATGCGCCGCCTTCCGGAAAAGAAACTTGCGCTGATCCGTTTCTGGATAATGGCGCAGCTCTCCAGGGTGGTATTCACCAGGAGTACCAGGTACTGACCGTTCCCATACCGGCTCACGGCATCGCTCCTCCTCACGGAACGCAGCACAGCCTCACCAAGCTTTTTCGTCAGTTCATCCAGCTGATGCCCCTCCTCCAGCGTATTTCCCTTGCCATCCACCACCATGCACAGCATCAGATATACCGACTGGCCTCCGCGTTCCATCATCCGCCGGATCATCCGGTAAACACCCTGGAATACGGGATAGGAGCAGAGATACCCGCCATGACCCGTGCCGTTCTCCTCGGAGAGCTTCTCCTGGATATCGTCCAGCCCGGCATAACGGTGCTCCATCTGCTCTCCCAGACGGTGGAACAGCTCCATCATCCGGGGCGAAGGCCGCAGCCCCTGCTCCCGGAAATACAGGTCCACGGTGTCGTCGTAAAGCTTCCTTGCCTCCGTATATCGCCCCAGTGCCACCAATGCTTCCATGGTCACCGTCTCCCAGTCAGACAGCGGGCTGGCTGCGGTGGCATAGACACCCAGCTCCAACAGACGCTCAAAATCCCTTTTCTCTTTCAGAAGCGACGATGCCGCTTTCACACATTCGCAGAACATCTCCCGGTACCGTCTGGCTTCCCGGGCCACCCACAGAATACCTGTCTGTGCCGGCAGGAATTCTCCCCTGTAACAATGACAGGCCTCCAGATAGAGTTCCAGGCGCCTTTCCGGATCCGCCGCATCCTCCGCCTCTCTGAAAAACCGCTCGAATTCCGCGGCATCCTCCTGTACCGGCACTGCATCCGTCCACAGGCATACGCCTTTCCGCTGCTGGATACAGTGGGCATCCGGCAGTCCCATGGCCTTCAGTTTTCTGTTCGTATTGTAAACCACACTCCGGGTGGCATGATGGACATCATCGATCTCTCTCTCCCCGAACAATACCTGTTCCACCAGCTCCCGATTGACTCCTTTTTCCCTGTAGTGCAGCACCATCTGCAGCAGGTATGCAAACTGCGATTCGCCGGACCTGGTATTGCCCGTAACCGCCTTTCCCTCCCAATCCAACGCAAATCCTCCAAACATCCGGACATTCAGGATGCTTTCCCCTCTTTTTTCTGCCATTACCCCTCCCCTGATCTTCCTTTGAAATCCTCAAAAATAACCGGCGCAACTTCCTTATTGTTCCCGGTAAACTCCGCACCGGGCCGGCAAACGCCCGCACACCCGATCCTTTATCCTGACCCTGGATGCGGGCAGACTGTCCGCCCGGGTCCTTTCATCCTGTCTCTTATCCATTTCGCATCCTCTCTGCTCTGAGACGCTGATGCGACTTCCGCATTCTCGTCACTGTCGCTCCCTCCAAATCCCCCCTTGTTTCCGCCTGTCTGTAACGCTTTCGAATCAGGTATGCTGCGCTTTTCCGAAATCTTTGATCCAACCGGATTCCCAGAAACAGTACAGTGCAAAAAGACGTTACGCATATACAGCAACAGGTGAATACGGCTTTCGATAAGACACTCTACAGGAAACAAATGCAGCTTCCTACAAGATATTATATCTCACTTTCATACTCGCTTTCAATATTATGTTCATTTTCGGGGTCATCGATTCGCACGCAGCCGCCCGGCCAGAATGTTCAGCATGGCGCCGCAGGCTGCAAAGCATACAATATAAACCTTGCCCACGGCGCTGGTAGAGACCTCCAACAGCCCGCCCATCACTGGACAGTGCCAGGATACCCTGCCCACCAGTTCCGCATACTTTACCGGGTTCATATCGTTTTCCTCGTTGGCGTCTCCTTTGGTGATAAATTCGCCCTCGCCTGCCCGGTTCTTCACCACCCGGTGAGCAATGACGGTGCTTCCGCTGTAGAAGGCTATCACTTCCTCTTCCGCTATCGTCTCCGGCGCTGCCGGTTCCACGTAGATGACACTTCCCACCGGTATCTCCGGAGCCATGCTGCCGCTGACTACATTATAGACTTCCTTTCCCCTGAGCTTTGCCACCGTTACCGGCAGATAGAGAAATATCACGCTCAGCAGAATCAGAATGCCGAATATATTGCAAAGGGCGGGAAGCAATTTCCCACCCCTTTTATCTGCTTTATGTCCCTCCGGACTATTGTTCATTTTTCTTCTTCCCTTTCCTGAGAGCTGCCACAGCCAGACAGATACCCGCTCCGGCCAGCAGTACCACCGCTGACACGATACCTACCTTCGCCGGTGTGGGAAGGAGCGCCAATGGCGTAGCCAGATCCTCTATAATGGATGTAACCATTCCTTCTTCGCCGTCTCCGTCCCTGTCTCCCTCATAGTTATCCGTAGGCGTATCCGGTTCATCCAGATCCCGATAATCCGCCGGCCCGTCGTCCGTGGGAGTATCTTCATCGGGGATATCCTCCTCTGCAGGCACCGGTTCTTCCGGCGCGGGAGGCGCAGGCACTTCCGGCACGGTCCCTTCCGGTGCGGCTCCTTCCGGTGCAGGCTGTCCCGGCACTACAACCGTGTTCGTGGTTACTTCCGTGGGCACCGGTGTATAGATAAAGTCAAATACGTTCTGAGAAGCATCCGCTACCAGGGTCTTTCCCAGGTTATAGGCCTGAGGCTGCCAGCCTTCCACATACTGATAGGCTACTACCGGCTTGTCGCCCACGTTCCCGTAATAGGTTGCCGGGGGAAACAGTACATTGCCGTCGCCGTCCAGATAATTTACCGTGTAAGCCACTGTCTCGCCCTGTATTCCGTAAGCCATTACATAATCCTGGTCTTCTGTCACCTTGATGGAAGGGTTCGCCAGTTTACTGCTGCTGTTATCTTCTCCGCTTACACGGAAACCTTTGTTGTAGTATTTGCTGTCGTTGCTTATCGTTACACCCTTCTGCACATCGAACACAACCTGTGTCCCGTAGTGAAGTCCGCTGACCACACAGATCTCGCCGTTTTCGATGCTGACCTGAGCTCCAGTGTCCGTAATTCGCTGTATCACATCGTCGCTGAGGACCCCCTGAGCTCCTGCAAACAGACGCAGGGTGTAAGTATACTCCGCCGCTTCCGCTTTCTGACCCATGCCGCACACAAGGCACGCAGCCATCAGCATGGTCACGGCTTTCATGCCGCCCTTCTGCTTTCTGCGCTCTTTCATGCCCAGAATGGCAAGCAGCAGAAGCAGCAATCCGCTGACCGCAGCCGCTATGATAAAGGGAAGCATGTTGCTCTCGTCGCCGGTCCGCACAATCTCTGTTCTGGAGGATGAATTTTCCGGCACAGGATTTCCTTCCTCATCCACCACTTCGGTGATCGTCTCATTATAGACTGTAGTGGTATCCACCGCAAAATTCATCTGCAGGCTTGCCAGGGTGTTCTGATAAGAATTGCCCTCCGTCTCACCGTCCAGAGCAACCCGCAGAGTGATAAGTCCCTGCTGTCCGGGCGCTATGGTATCCAGGTACAGATAATCCTCCAGACCGCTGGTAGCCGCTTTCAGGCCTACCCGGCTTCCGCTGTTCTCGCCGCCTACCGTATCACTGGTAAACAGAACCTCCTGGCTGCCGTCCGGGCCCGTGTAGATCAATTCATATTCATAAGCACCGCCGGATGCGCTGCTTCCCGCAGTCTCCTCCAATGCCTGCAGCACTTCATTGGTCATGTACCAGTTCGCCGCCGAGGGATTGTCGTTTTTCAGGTTCAGATTGATCGTGATATCATCACCCGGCTGCAGATTGTATACCGCATCATTCATTTCTGCGCTGGTGTAGTCCGCTGCCAGTGTGTTCTCACCGGTAAATGATACATTGCTCTCCGCTGTATGCGACTCCGCCCGGACCGTAGCCGAAGCGGAGAACAGCATCCCGGCAAGGAGGGCATATGCCATTATCTTCTTTTTCATCTTTCTCTCCTATTCCAGTCCCGCATATGCCCCCATCAGTACCAAGCACGGGCATATACCGCTTTCTTAATCCAGGCTCAGTGCGCCGTTGTTGACTGTTACTCTGCGTCCCCAGGAGCTCCAGATGGCATCCTGCGCGTTGTGTTCCTGTACGCCGTCTGCTTTTATTTCGATGCAGAATCTGGCTCCGTCGTATTCATAGGTGGTCGTGATCGTGGTGTAGATGCCGGAGGTCTGTCTTGTCTCCTTTACTTTGGAGGCCACGCCGCCTTTGATGGTCAGGCAATCCGCAAAAGGAACCGTCCCGTTTTCGGAATTCAGCAGTTTATTGTAGTACAGGACTGTCCGTTCCTCTGTAGATGCATTCTCGTCCAGGAGCCAGTCCGTGCCCAGATTTACCAGGTGTAAGTCGATCAGCCCGGGAGAAAGCTCCGGTATCTTCTCGTCGTTTTCGTCAAGCCAGTATTTATGGATGTTGACGCGGATATACTCGTTGATCACACCGCTGTTGTATACATGCAGCTCCTCCGGGTATGCCTTGCCCAGCTTCAGGACTTCGTCTTCCTCCAGAAGGTGCTTCAGCAGTGTCTCCTCGCCTTCCACCGGCTGGCCGTTCTCCAGAAGCGTGATGCCGATCTCATGGAGTTGAATATTTGTCTCGTAATCTTCTGAAAAATAAGTCAGTGCAGCCCTCGCCCCGCCGATGGAGCTGAACAGGAGCAGCCCCGCCGCAAGCACGAAAGCGGCTGCCGTTGTGATCGGGGAAGAGACTATCTTCTTAAACTTTTTCATACTCAGTCATTCCCTCCTTTCACCGCGCCTGTAATAAGCGCTGCCGACCAGTCCGCAGCCCAGGGTTCCAGGGCGTTGCCGTCCGTATCATACTGAACCAGAACGGATTCATAGATGACTACAACATTACAGTCATCTCCTTCCTGCGCATCCTCCGGGAATTCGATCCGGACAAGCAGCTCACTGGTGACTGCCGCTGTCACCGTCCCGTCCTCCCCGGTCACTGTACCAGGCAGTATCCCGTTATAATAGTAGTAACCGTCGCTTCCTTCCTGCCAGCTGCCGTCCGCAGAGCTGTAGGAAAGCGGATAACGACTGCCGCTGAAAGCCTTTGCCCTGACATACACTGCCTGCTCACTGTCGTTGGAGACCACCAGATGCTTGGTATGGTCGCTGTAATCCTCCTCTATCTGCGTCTGGCTTCCAAGACCGATGCGCAATGTACCCGTAGCCCTGGTGTATGTGGTAAAGTAGCTCCAGGCATCTCCCACTGTGGCAAAAAGAACTGATCCTATGGCGAGAGCTGAGACAGCGCCGCATGATACCGCAAGAATGCGTTTCCGAAAAATGTCTTTCTTCTTCATCTCATCCCACCCCCTTATTCAGTCCTGGCCGGGAGCTGTGTCCAGTTCCAGACCAGTCCGGCTCCGTCGTCCGTGTATTCGAAATGGTTCGTGATAGACGAACCGTTCCTGCCTGTGCCGTCATATTCATTCCGGAAGGATACGATATTGGAGAAGCCCTCCTCATCAGGCCCTATGTTATTCAATATGATATTCTGTACTGTCTGGCTGCCTTCCGCAATGCGGTAGGTAACGCCGGAATAAACTTCCGTGACAGTGACTTCCGCGCCCACCGGAATCTTATCCGTGATCAGTTCACTCTGACTGCCTGCTTCATTGAAATCCATGGAAACCACATTACTGTATACGGTTTCCCCCTGGAGCGTGGCTTCCACCAGGAACACGAAGGTGGCGGGATTTCCTGTACGGTAGCTCAGCAGTTCCTTATCGATCCGCAGAGCGGCATAGCGCCCGCTCAGCTCCGGCTTCAGCACTGCAGTGGCATTGTAGATCCACTCACCGCTGCCGGAAATCACGATATTACCTTCCTCATCCGCCTCCTTTGCAGGAAGGGAGACAAGCTGAGGTTCATAAGTAAATACATAGGAATCAGAATAGGCCACTGTGGTAATCCAACTATCTGTCTCTCCCTCTTCCGCTGCCGTATTTCTTACAATATACTCCTCCGCCGTCAGATTCCGTCCCCGGGCGATCATCAGGTAAAGCCCCGCGTCCAGATCTGCCGCTGTCAGCCTGTCGCTCTCCGCGGTCTCCACTGTAGCACAGGGAAGGTTTCCGGCGCTGAACGTGATGTCCGCTGCCTGCTGCGCCAACTGCTGCCAGCCTTCCTTCGTCTCGACACCGTTCAATTCCAACTCCACGTATATTCCCTGCGATTCCGGATCTGTACTGTAGGAATAGCTGTCCTGCCCTTCCGCCGTAACCGCATCCGCAATTTTATACAGATCCAGGGCTACCTCCGGCATCTCCTGGGGGCCACCCTCCATTTGCTTGGACTCCACTGTCACGGTCAGGCTGCAGGCAGTATCGAGTTCAACAGCATGAGCCGTCCCACTCAGCACAGGCGCCGCCATGGCAAAACCTGCCGCCAGCATGGATGCCGCCATAAGGCACATCAAACGGCGCACGGTCCGCTTACGGCTCTTTTTTTCTCTTTTCATGGGCGTTTCCTCCTTTAAAATCGACCCTTATTTGTGATCTTTGTTTCTCTTGAATTCTTCCAACAGTTCATCGCCTGTCTTCTTTGGCTTATGTCCGCCGGAGGCCACCAGCATGATGAACAGTACTATAAACAGGAGAGGCACTCCCACCGCAGGAATTACGTAGTAGGTGGGGATCTTCTGGGCATCCGGCGTCACTACTATCACCCTATCGTCAATATTTTCTACCCTGTGGCCGCGCACCAACATCCGGTGACTGTTGATGCCATAGGGCGTACAGGTCAGCAAGGTGCAGTAATCTTGCCCCGCCGCCACATTCAGCGCTTCCATCTGGGTGGGTTCCACGATCAGGATCTGATCCACCTCGTAGGTCAGCACCTGGTTCAACACCGTGATCGTGAAGATATCCGCCACTTCCAATTCATCCAGATCCGTAAACAGCTTTGCCGAAGGAAGTCCGCGGTGGGCCGAAAGAACACTGTGCCTGGCTTCGCCGCCTATGGGAAGGCTGGAGCCTTCCAGGTGACCTGCCGCCACGTTCAGCACAGAGTCGCTGGTGCCATGGTAGATGGGAAGGTTCACGTTGATCTTCGGGATGTTGATATAACCTATAATTCCGTTTCCCGCCACGTCCAGGACACTGTAATAAAGTTCCGAAAGCTGTTCATGCTCCGAAAACGGGGCTCCAAGTCCCCTGAGCTTCTCATTATATTCCTCTGCCGCCTGGAACAGGGCCTCGTAATCTGTCTCATCCAGTTCTGCCACAACGGCATCGTAGTTGGCGATGGCCCGGGTCTGGTGGAAGGAATTCCAGTAATCGCTGACAGTAGGGTACAGCATGACTCCCAGACCCACCAGGAATATCACAGTCAGGATAATGGTTGAAATGGATATCCGTTTCTTTTTTCCCTTTCGGGGTTCTTTTTCTTTTTTCATCGGTTTCCCCGCAAGCTGCTATTTGAATCTCTGCTAAAACTGTATTCCGGAAGCTGTCTTTTGCATCTTCTACAGCTTCCACATCTGCTGCTCTTGGCCGAAGCATTCATCCGTACGGTATGCCGTCTCTTATATCCGGCGCTTACCTGTCCGTTCACTTTCGGATGCTTCGTTGCTCACCGCACACCACGGGAAGGTGGCAGCTAAGGTGCGGCATCCCCCGGGATGCGGAAGTTCTGCATCCCGGAAGGGTTGATTCATAAATCTCTGGCTTTTGCTGCCAGTTTCGTTCTTGTTGCTTTATTCTGGTTCTTAATTCCTGTTACTTTGTTCTGGCTCAGGCTCTCGCATTCCGGTTTTGTCTTACTGCCGTTTTGCCGCCTGACTGTGTTTTCGTTCAGCTTCTGATTTAGTTGCTCTTGCTCATGCGCTTCTTTGTGATAAGAAGGATGCCTGCGCCTATTACCAGGATGCCGCCTACTACATAGAAGATTGTGGTACCGATGCCGCCGGTGGAGGGAAGGATAGTACCTGACATATTAACAACTGGCAAAACGGAAGCAGCAATATCAGCATTCTCATAAGTAACCACTACATCTGTCTCTGTGTTTACAACATTTCCATTCTTATCCAAATATGTTGTATAGTTTGTTTCACTAGTCGATAACTTTACTGCCTCAACAGGAACCGGATCAGTCAATTTATTATATCCTGTAGGTGCCGTTTCTTCCTGAACTTGATAGTTCCCTGCTGCAACACCTTTGATAATTAAAATTCCATTATCATCTGTACTCATTACTGTATCTTTTCCACCAGGTTCTGTCTTGCCGCTTACAATATACACACCTTTGTTTTCTTCAGCAGTCTGTAAACCAATTACGCTAAAAGTTGCGCCCGGCAACGCTTTGCCCGCCTGATCTACCTTCTTAACTGCTAATGCATAAGTATAAATTATTTCGGTAGCAGTAGATTTATCCGGCTCTTTTTCGCCTTCTTCACCTTCTGTAGTATATTTCAAAGTAAATGTATTCTCATTGCCTGCACCTGCAATTGTAATGTCTGTACTCACAACTTTTGCTGTGTAGGTAACTACCACAGTCACTCCGTTCTTATACAATGAATCACCTACTGCTACACTACCGCTTTCTTCTGTTGCTGTCCAAGGAATGGTAATCTTTTTTTCCCTATCAAACTGAGGTACACTATTATCTACTTTATAAACATCATCACCAATCTTGATATTAGTTACAGTCACATTATCCAACCATTCAGGCAAAGTATCTGTAATTATATAGGAAGTAATCTTTTTAGCACTTGCGCCCTCACCATCATAATTGGATGTGGTAAATTTCAAAGTATAGGTTACAGTGTCACCGATAGATACATTATCAGTAAGCGGCAAATAATCGGCGTCTTATAATTAGTCTCCTATTCTGGTAGTAT
>CAJUFB010000018.1 GCA_910585805.1 uncultured Acetatifactor sp. | reverse complement strand
GCAATTGCTTCAGGCAAAAGCCCGGAAATACAATAAAAATTGCCATAAACCTGCAACAGTTATTCGTAGACACTTCCTTACATACCGCAGAAAAGGGACTGCCTGCGGCAGCCCCTTCCAGCTCTGTCTATTTTGCCTTGAATGTGTCTACCTGCTCTTGCAGAGCGGCCAGAATATCCTGCAAGCCCGCATTATTCATTTTTCCCGCATAATCATCATAATAGCTCTTCCAGTCATCTCCCATGGCGCCACTCTCCAGAGCCATGCGGTATTCATCTGTCACAGCCTGGGTCTGCTCCAGCTGTGTGGCAATATCCGCCACATTTGCCGAGAAGCCCATCAGATCTGATATATCATTGTCTGTTGCATTGTTGATTTCAAGCGCCAGTTCGTTGTCTCCATCCTTACAGCCCTGATTCAGATAAGCATGGAAGGTATTGCCCATAATCCATTTCATTGCCGCGTAGGACGCGTCCACGCCGCCCTGGGTACCGTCATATTCCAATGTCTTAATGTGAGTGTCATCCAGTTTCTCGTAATGAGTGCCCTCAATTCCATATACCACCAGATTATAAAGCTCTGTTCCCTCTTCTGTAGTCATCAGCTCGATCAGACGCATGGCCTTGTCCGGGTTTGCACACTTAGCTGTAATGCCATTGCCTCCTGCTGCCCAGGTATTCGTAATATAATAATTGGTGAATATGGGAATGGCACATACTTCAAATCCATAAGTTTCGCTGTAGTACTGTGACACGGATCCCTCGTCTCCCGCCTGATTATTCATGCAGTAGATATAGGAAATGTCATTCATCATGTTAGCGCCTTCAAAATCTTTTGCGCTGATGGTCAGAATGTCAGGATGAACATATCCCTTTTTGTACCACTCAGCGGAAATCTCATATGCCTTCAGGATATCCTCTGTCATGTAGATATTTTCTACCTTGTCGCTGTCCTGAAATTTGATGAATTTGCCGTATATGGTGTCATATCTGTCCATAAACCCATACTGGGTGGAGTAAGAGGTGCCGAGCGACGGCATGTATTTCTGTGTCCCCTCTCCTGCCTGCACGGCCGCACAATACTCTTCCAGTGTCGCCGCCACGGTCTCCACATTACGGTCTTTGTCCTGAAATACTTCTCTCATTGCATCTATATCGCCGTATTTGTCCATATACTCTTTGGGCGTTATGAAATACATCATATTAGCCGCTCTCTGGTAATTGGGCACGATATAGGTATGCCCGTCGATGCTGCCCAGCTCCCACAGCCAATCCGGAAGTTCTCCCTTCAGAGCTTCATTGGACGAAAGATAATCATCCAGCGCCAGGAAAGAACCCTTTTCTACCTCCTCCGCAAAATCAAGCCCCACAGTGTTCAGAATGTCAATCTGCTGACTGGCAGACTGGGCCAGAATCACGGAATTTTTGTACTCTCCTCCGGTATAGCAGTTGAAATGGACCGTTACATTCTCCATCCCCGGATAGGTCTGAAGCAGTTCGTTAAAGGCATCTTCTACCATCTCCGTATCCTTCTGGACCCCGTTGCCCCGATACCACCATTCCAAAGTCACGGGTTTCCCGCTCTCCTGCGTCTCATTTGAAGCAGCTTCCTGGGAGGAAGGCTCCTGGGAAGAGTCCTGCGATGAGGATTCCTGTGCGGATGAGTCCTGTACTCCGCTGTCCGGTGTGCTGCTCCCTTCCTGTCCGCCATTGTCTCCGCAGGCGCAAAGCCCCGCAATCATTGCCACAGATAAACCAAGTGCTGCCAGCTGTTTTACTTTCTTCATAACTTTTCTCTCCTTTTTATCAGCTTTAGATATGGTAACGAGTATTCCCCTTTGTCAAACCGTTTTAACCCTTTACGCCTCCCAGTGTCATTCCTTTGGAGAAATACTTCTGGAAGAAGGGGAAGATACACAGCACGGGACCCGCCGCCACCATTGCCATGGCATAGCGGAAACTTTCCGAAGGAAAAACCTCCCCTCCCATCAGCTGCCCCGTCTCAGCCAACTGTTTCAGATATTCCGCTTCCTTCAGAATCTTCTGCAGCAGATACTGCAGGGAATACAGCTCCGGCTTCGTGATGTACAAAAGCGCCGTATTCCAGTCATTCCACTTATTTACCAGGAACAGAAAGCCTATACTGGCCAGTACCGGTTTACACAACGGCATCACGATTCTGAAACAGATATACAACTCTCCCGCGCCGTCAATCTTCGCCGCTTCTATCAGCTCCACCGGCAGGCTCTTGTAATTGGTCCTGATAATGATCAGGTTATATGCCGATACCAGTCCCGGCAGGATATAGACCCACATGGTGTTGTTCAAATGCAGATACTTTACAATCAACAGGTAAGAAGGCACCATGCCTCCGCTGAACAGCATGGTAAACAGTACGAAAAAGGATACCGGCCGGTTAAACCGGTAATTTGGCCTGGACAGCGGGTATGCCATCACCCCCATCACCACCACGGCCAGGAAAGTAGAAACCGCCGTGAAAATAATGGTGGTTCGGTAAGAATGAAATATCTGTGTGGGATCACTGAACACCATCTTGTATGCGCTCAGCGAGAATTCCCTGGGAATCAGATGATATCCGTCCCGTACCAGAGATACCTCGTCCGTAAACGAAATGGATAACACCATCAGAAAAGGGACGATATACATGACCACCATGAGCAGGAACAGAATATGCAGTACAATCTGTCCGGTGGGGATTTTTTTCTTTTTTCTCATGCCGAATCTCCTTTGCCCGCCTTGCCGGGACTTCTCAGAATAGACTGTTGTCAGGGCTGATCTTGCGGACCAGCGCATTGGTTCCTGTTACAAGCAGCAGGCCGGTGACGGACTGGAACAGACCCACCGCTGTGGATTTCTCCAGTGCACCGTTCTGCAGCGCCCTGAATGTATATGTATTGATGATGTCCGTGGTGGTGTACAATAATCCCACGTCTTTCGGAACCTGGTAAAACAGTCCGAAATCTCCCGAAAACAGATGTCCGAGGGCCAGAATGGTCGTAATCACCATCACCGGAATCAGATGGGGTATGACCACATACCAGGTCTGTTGCCGCTTATTTGCACCATCCAGTGCCGCAGCTTCCAGTAACGACTCATCCATCCCCATCAGCGAGGCATAATAGATGATACTGTTCATGCCCACGGTCTGCCATACATGGGTAATCGTCAGTATCACCGGCCAGTACCCCGGCTTCATATACCATTGAATCCCGCTCCCTCCCAGTGCCTTAATGACCTGGTTGGCAATGCCGTAAGAAGGATTTAAAATGATAAATACGATAAACGCCACGATAACCGCCGACATGAACCTGGGCAGGATCACCACCGTATTGTAAAATTTTAACGCCTTCCTGGATCTCAGGTTGTAGAACATCAGCGCCAGCCCCACGCCCGCTATCAGATCCACGATCAGGAATGTGATGCTGTACAGGACTGTATTGCCGATAACCCTGGCCGCATCCTGGGATGTGAAGAAAAAGGTAAAGTTCTTCAGGCCGCACCATGGACTGTCCAGAATCCCCAGGTTGGGATTGTAATCCTTAAATGCAATGACAATACCCGCCATCGGAAGGTAATTAAAGACCAGGAACAGCAGTATCCCCGGAAGTACCATCAGATTCAAATGGAAGTTTTCTCTTCGCGCCACCCTGCCGGAGGCTGTCCCTTTTTGTTTTACCCTGGCTTTCATCCGTCTCTCTCCTTGTGTCCTGTTGTCTTTTATGATGATATTATAAGCCTTTTGGAACAGCTTCTTCCAGTGGCGTTTTGTTACTTAGCGCTCCTTTTCGTATCATAAAAAATCCCCCTTAGTACCCTTTTGTGATTTTCGTAACCCTTTGTGACCAGGCAGGTTGAAAGCACGACAAAGGTATGGTACAGTATCGGGGGACGGTTACGGAACCGGAACAGGAGGTATTGTATATGTATCCAATTATAATTGTAGACGACGAAGAAATCACCAGAATTGCAGTCAGCGGATATATTCAGAAAAAACATCCGGAGTTCAGAGTCAGCGGCATATTTTCAAATGGTGCCGATGCTCTGCGGTTCCTGCGTGAAAATCCGGTGAGCGTGGTAATTACAGACATCCGCATGCCACGTATGGACGGCCTGGAGCTGTCCAGGCATATCTCTGAAAGCTATCCGGGCATTCTCACCATCATCATCAGCGGTTACAGCGAGTTCGAATACGCGAAAAAAGCCATACGATACGGCGTTGTCAATTATCTTCTGAAACCTCTGGATTTCGAAGAACTTTCTCAGAATCTGAACAGTGCCCAGAAGCATCTGGACTCCCTGCATCTGGAGACGGATGTGAATGAAGAGGAAATCCAGTTATTTTTCATTGATATGATCGGGGGGTTGCTGAAAGATTCAAAAGAAGCTGCGAAACGTTTTGAACAGCTTTCACTGGAAGGAGCCATCTCCGATTATAAAGGCTGCCTGGCAGCGCTCACCCTGGAGAAGAACGATACCCTGACCCAGTGGAAGTACGGCAGGGAAAAGCTGGCAGTTTCTCTGCTGAACGGATTGCGCATGCTCCTCCCTGAATACAGCGTCTGCCATTTGTTCCGAAGCGGAATGCGCTATTATTTTATAGTGCTGTCCATGCGGCAGATTCCTGTGCTGTGCCCGGAAGAACTGTGCAGCGCCCTCTATCATTTGCTGCATTTTGACTGCGGCCTGCAAATACTGTCTTCCTTCGAGAACCTGGAAGCCATGTCCGCCGCTCCCGCCCCCCTGGATGACGGAAAACGCAATATCCGTCCGGAAAATGTAACCGGAGATGACGATATTGTAATCCAGAAAGCAATGTCCTACATCCAGGCGCATTTTCAGGACGACCTGACAAGAGAGGATGTGGCGGACGCCGTATTTCTCTCCTCTGCCTACTTCAGCCGTTTTTTCAAGCAGAAAACCGGCCTGAGTTTTATTGACTATCTCACTACCATAAGGATGCAGAAAGCTGTAGAATTGCTGGGAACACGCATGAAAGTCGGAGATATCGCCAAAAAAGTCGGCTACCAGAGCCGCAATCGTTTTTTTATTAATTTCCGTCTCTATACCGGTTACAATCCCACAGAGTACCGCAGGCAAATTCTGCGGATGGAGGATACGCATGAAGAAGCTGAAGAATAATCTGTCCCGGCGCCAACTGTCCGGTTTTTTGAAACAGTTGATAGCCAGCCGGCTGTTCATACAGAATTTTCTGTTTATCATGGGAATCATGACATTGATGTTCCTGAGTTTTGCGCTGTTCATCTACAGGCAGTCCGCCAGTATCCTGAAAGGCGAATTTACCGCTTCCAGCCAATACCGCCTTGAGGTGACTGCCCAGGCAATCGACAATCATCTGATGGATATGCGCTACATTGCCGCCACCCTGGCCACCAGCAAAATGGTTCAGGCATTTTTCGCCTATCCCGAGCCCGGGCTGATTTATGACGAATTCTATGGAAGGGTGCAGGAAAATCTGAAAGCATATGTCAATGGATATTCCTCCATTGACTCTATCTATCTGTACTCAGGGGCTTCCGGCACTATCCTATCTTCTGCTGAAAGAACCAGTCTCACCTACTTCAGCGACAGGAACTGGATGGAACATCTCCATGAGAAACCGGAAGATTTCACCTTTTTCTTCCGGTCAAAAAACGACGCTTATCCCTATCTGCTCTGCATTATGAAGCAGCTGCAGGTGAAAGGTCACGACGCTGCCATTGTCATCAACCTGAACCTGGCAAACCTCTCCAACCTGACGGAAGTCAGCAGCAATCCCTATCAGGAAATATTTCTGGTATCGGACGACGGCAATATCCTGTTCCGACACCATCAGAGAGCACTTGTCGAATCCCTGGAAACCGTACCCGAGCTCTCCGTATTCACCGGTTCAAAGGACACATTTTCCACCCTCATAGATGACGGCACAGACCCCTTCACCTATACCCAGGTACATTCCGCAGATTATCCCTGGAGCTATATCACAATTACACATCTCCAGGAATATACTTCCATGCTCTCCTCCAGCAGGGCATTATTATCAGCGTTCCTGTTCGCCCTGTTCTGTGCGATTTTCCTGATCGCTTTCCTGTTCAGCATGCGTTCGGTAAAGCCTATCCGGAATCTTCTGACACTTTTGCAGAATCCTCAGGATACCCTGTCCCGGGAGCTGTATAACGACAGAGAGATCTGTTATATTGCCGACCAGATCACCAGCTATATCCAGCAGAATCAAATGCTGTCAGACGAACTGACTGCCAGGCTTAATCTCCTCAACGAGACAAAGCTGCTGGCGCTGCAGTCCCAGATCAATCCTCATTTTTTATTTAACACCCTGAACACAATCCATATCCTGGAAAGCGAAGCTCTCGGATATGATCATAAGATTCCCAGAATCACACTTTCCTTAAGCCGCCTTCTGCGGTATGCCATTGAGTCCACAGACCTGGTGTCACTGGAAACGGAACTGAATTTTACCAAAATGTACGTATCTATCCTGCAGGAACGCTACGGAGGCAAGCTGAATGTCATATATGATATCCGGTCCGATGCGCTGAAAGCCCGTGTGCCGAAACTGTTCATACAGCCTGTTATCGAGAATGCCATTTTCCACGGATTGGCAGAAGATCTGGATGAGCACAGCACCCTGACTCTTTCCTGCCATCAGGAAAACTCCCTTTGCGCAGTCACTGTGTCCGATAACGGCGCCGGTATGTCTGCCGAAATACTGGAGCGCCTTCGCGCTTCCCTGAGCGACGCCTCCCCCCTGAAAGGAAGCATCGGGCTGAAAAATACCGTGACCAGGATGAATCTGCTGTACGGAGAGGCCTTCTCCATCTCCATCGACAGCATTCCGGATCAAGGTTCCACCTTTACGCTCCGTTTTCCTTTTATACAATAATCCTCCATGTAACAGGCTGACGCCTCAACGCTTTTCCAGATACCAGGCATCGGTATCTCCTTCCTGGATCTCTTCCCTGCAAATCAGTTTCCTCAGAGGAGGCTCCAGCAGGAAAGAAAACAGCAACGCGGTCAGCCCCGGGACAGCCGCCACCAGCAGCGGCTCCCATACCCACAACAGTATCGCCCCTAAAAGCAAAACCACCGAAACCAGTGTAATCGGAAAATATCTCAGCAGCAGATACAGGGCAGCTTCCGACAATTTCAGCAGACTCTCTTCAAATCGTGAAAGCAGCGGAAAGATCCAGCAGGGCATTCCGGCCAGAAATACTGCCTTCAGAATCAGAAGTGCCAGCAGCACTCTGTCCTGAATCTCCTTTCCATTCAAAAGCCCAACAAACAGCGGCACGTCACTGACGAGCATCATGGCCACAAGCAGAATCCATATAATCTGTATCAGAATTCCTTTCTTGAGATTTGCCTGAAAGCTTTTCCAGAACTCCCGAAGCGGATAACTCCTCTGCCGCCTGACAGATTTCACCACCGCATGGTAAAGTGCCGCACTGGCCGCTCCTGCCGTAATAATCGGAATGCAGCACAGCGCCCAGACCAGGCTGAGAACCATCAAGTCAAGCATTTTGTTCATCAGACAAAACACCGCATTTTCAGGGTTAAAAATAGCCTCCAACATAGGAAACTCCTCCTTTTTCTGTGATAAGATACAGCCATTCGTCCCTTTCCTGTCAGAAATATAGCCCTGATTATATCACAGTCAAAAGAACAGTTCCATGTCCGGAAGCCATTCCCTTACTAAAAAGTACATATATCACAAAACTGTACCTTACACTTTAAACCGGTATCCAACCCCCCATATCGTCTCAATATACTGGGGCTTCGCCGTATCCTTCTCTATCTTCTCCCGTATCTTCTTGATATGCACCGTCACCGTGGCGATGTCGCCGATGGAATCCATATCCCAGATTTCACGGAACAGTTCTTCCTTCGTATATACATGATTAGGGTTCTCCGCAAGAAAGGTGAGCAGGTCAAATTCCTTGGTGGTAAATGTTCTCTCTTCGCCGTTTATATATACACGGCGTGCCGTCTTGTCAATGCGGATACCCCGGATTTCCACAATGTCGTTCTGGGGCTTCTGGTTCGTTCCCACCAGGCGCTCATACCTTGCCATATGCGCCTTCACCCTGGCCACCAGCTCACTGGGGCTGAAGGGCTTCGTCATATAGTCGTCCGCTCCCAGGCCAAGCCCCCTGATCTTGTCGATATCATCCTTCTTGGCAGAAACCATCAGAATGGGAATATTCTTCTCCTCCCGAATCTTCCGGCATACTTCAAAGCCGTCCATGCCCGGCAGCATCAGATCCAGAATGACCAGATTGTACTCCCCGTTCAATGCCATGACCAGCCCGTCGTCCCCCGAATTGCAGATATCAACCTGAAAATCACTCAGTTCCAGATAATCCTTCTCCAGGTCAGCGATCGCCACTTCATCCTCAATAATCAGAATCCTGCTCATTTCCTTGCCCTGCCTTTCTTCACCCTGTTCTCTTCCATGTTTATATCTCTTCCTGAAGCTCAATATATTTTCTCAATGCGAAATGCATACAGGTGCCTTCGCCCTCTTTGCTGGTGGCCCAGATATAGCCGCCGTGGTCCTCGATGATCTTCTTCACAATGGAAAGCCCGATCCCGCTGCCGCCCTGGGCGGAATTGCGGGAAGCATCCGTGCGGTAAAAACGCTCAAATATCTTGGGCAGATCCTTCTGAGCAATGCCCTTGCCGTTATCCTCTATCTCAATACGTATGGAATCCGTCTCATCCAGAATCCGGATATCAATGATGCCATGAGACTTTTCCATATATTTTACGCTGTTGCTGATGATATTATTGATGACTTTCTTCATCTGCTCCGGGTCGGCGATGATAACCGTATCCGTTCTCACTAGATTGGAATAATTCAGCTGAATATTCTTCTGCTCCAGATCCAGCCCCACCTCTTCGATGCAGTCGCCAAAATAGTCAGCAACGTTTATTCGATGGAAATTATACGGAATTCTATTGTTGTCAATGCCGGAATAATAGGTCAGCTCATTGATCAGCCGCTCCATGTCATTAGCCTTATTGTAGATGGTTTTAATATATTTATCCATTTTCTCCGGTGTATCGGCCACACCGTCCATGATGCCTTCCACATAGCCCTTGATAGCGGTGATGGGCGTCTTCAGGTCATGGGATATGTTGCTGACCAGCTCCCGGTTCTGCTTCTCACTCTCCCGGTTCTCCTCCGCATTCTCCTTCAGCCTCAGGCGCATATCCTCGTAATTTCGGTACAAATCCCCGATTTCCCCCCTGGCATCCGTCTGCAGGACATAATCGAAATTGCCCTCCTTGATCCTTCGCATGGCCACATTCAGCTCATTCACCGGATCAAACACGCCTTTATGAATCCACCGGGTCAGCATCAGACCGGTGAAGATCAAGATCAGGAAGATTGCCACAAACATATCCACCAGAAGCTTCCTGGAAATCAGGGAATTCACCTTCGTAACCACAAAAGCGCTCCCTCTGGCGCCGTCCGGAAAAAGGAAATCTGTCTTTTTAACGAATTTATCCATGTCGTCATAGTAAATTCCGGAATCTTCCGAGCCGTCCTGCTCTCCGAAAGCGGGAAGCCTGGAAAAAATTGCTTCCGCCGCCTCCTGATTCCCGGCATAGTACAGTTCATCCTCCTTCCGCACAAGGATGTATGTGGTCTTTCTCACGATCTGGGAATTCATCATCTCCAGATATTCCCTGTCCGCCAGTCTGGAAGGATCCTCGGCGATCTGCCGTTTCAGTCTCAGGAATACTCCGTCCGTGGCATCTACCACTTCCCGCATATTCTCCGTCATCGCCCTGTAATCCAGTTCCTCCACGGGAAATCCGTCCTGGATGTTCATCAGGTACAGCCCTATCCCGCAGAACGCCAGCGCTGTCAGCACCAGCGGCAGGGCTATGATGGTCACAAAAGTGACCCGCAGCCTGGTTCTGAATTTCATGGTCCGCTCCTTTCCTGCCGGCTTTCCTGTCTTCTCCGGCATTCCCTCCCCGGCAGATACCGGCCGGATTCACTGGAAATGCCCTTACACCCTGTTTTTGCAACGAATAAAATGATTATAACATATCCGCCCCCCGAATGTGTAAAATATCAAAAAAATATCATTAAAAAACTCTAAAAACCATTGTTTCAAGCCGTTTTTAGGATCATAAAGATTTCCACCTGTTATCAGGTCCCGGTTGGACAACGAAATCATTATATCATGACCACAACAATACACATAAGCCGCAATTCTCAGATCATGCATGCCCAGCCGTACGAAATCTTCTCCTTAAGGAAAAATTAACCTTCCGACTATTTACTTTTCCTCCCTTTAGTTGTAGGATAAAAGGGCAGGTTTTTATGAGACAAGAAAGGATTTTATCATGAAAAAATTAAATGTTGCAGTATTTTTTGGAGGCTGTTCTCCCGAATATAGCGTATCCCTTTCCTCCGCTTCAGGCGTCATCCTGAATCTGGACAGCGAAAGGTACAATCCGATTCTGATCGGCATTACACAGAAGGGCGCCTGGTATCACTATGCCGGACCGGTGGATAAGCTGCTGAATGACAGCTGGTGTAATCCCAAGGACTGCACTCCGGCAGTATTTTCTCCCAATCGGGGCGAGAATACATTACTTCTGCTGAAAGAGGACGGTATCAGCCGGATTCCCATTGACATTGCCTTCCCGGTGCTTCACGGCGGCAACGGCGAGGACGGCACCCTTCAGGGGCTGTTGGAGCTCATCGGCATCCCCATCGCAGGATGCGGCACTCTGGCTTCCTCTTTGGGCATGGACAAGGACAGAGCGCACAGACTGGTTAGCCTGGAAGGCATCCGCGTCCCCAGGCATATGGTTCTGGAAAAAGGCGTCGGCCTTACCCACGCGCAGGCTTTCGCGGAAGAACTTGGTTACCCTGTTTACGTAAAACCGGTGAAGGCAGGCTCTTCCTACGGTGTCACAAAAGTTTCCGAACCGGAGCATTTGCCCCCTGCCATCTCCCTTGCCTTCCGGTATGACACACAGGTGCTCCTGGAGGAAAATATCGAAGGCTTCGAGGTGGGCTGCGCCGTGCTGGGCAACGCGGAACCCGTCACGGGCGAAGTGGACGAGATTGAACTTTCCGGCGGTTTCTTCGATTTTACGGAAAAATATACCCTGAAAACCTCCGCCATCCATGTGCCCGCCAGGATTGACAGCGCAAAAGCGGAAGAGATCAAGGCGACGGCAAAGACCATCTATAAAGCCCTTGGCTGCCGCGGATTTGCCCGGGTGGATATGTTCCTCACGCCTGCCGGAGAGATCGTATTCAACGAGGTCAATACCATTCCCGGCTTCACCGAGCACAGCCGCTATCCCGGCATGATGAAGGCCGCCGGATATACGTTCCGTCAGATCCTGGACCGGATACTGGAACTGGCGCTGGAAGAATGTTGAGAAAAACGGAAAAGACTTGTCGGCACACTGGCTTTCTGCTGAACCGCCGGAAGCCGATTCCTGTTCCGTCTCCGGCAATAATGTGGACGGATTTATTATAACTGAATGGAGGGATGCAGATGAGTAACAGGCGAAATTACGGCGGACTTGATATCTTTCGGATCTGTGCCGCCCTGCTTGTGATCACAATCCATACCTCGCCCCTCGCCTCCGTAAGTGAGGGCGCTGATTTTTTCCTTACCAGAGTCCTTGCCCGGATTGCCGTACCGTTTTTTCTGATGGTAACTGGACAGTTTGTGGCGGCAGGTTTCCTGAACCCTTCCGTCAGGACAACTGCAAGACTTCATAAATTTCTCCAGAAGACCATGCTGCTCTACGTTTTCTGCATCCTTCTGTATCTGCCTGTGGGGATTTATGCGGGACATTATACGGATATGACAGTGGGAACGGCTTTGCGTATGGTTATATTCGACGGGACGTTTTATCATCTGTGGTATTTCCCCGCCTGTATCCTGGGGATTTTCCTGGTAAATTTGATGAGCCGCTTCCTGAGCCTGCGCAGTATGACGATCATGTCCGCTGTTTTGTACATCATCGGACTGTTCGGCGACAGTTATTACGGACTGGCAGAGAAGGTTCCCGCTTTGGAGACCGTGTATGGAGCGCTTTTTCAGCTTTTCTCGTACACTCGCAACGGGCTGTTCATGGCGCCGCTTTTCCTTGTGATGGGTATGTGGATGGCTGTGGGAGCAGAACAGGAAGACGGACTCTTCGCCTCCCCGGTTTTCCGCTTCGGGGGATTGGCAGTTTCTTTTGCCGCGATGACAGGAGAAGCGTTCACACTGCGGCATTTCCAGATGCAACGCCATGACAGCATGTACTTTGCACTGGTCCCTGTCATGTTTTTCCTGTATAAGTGCCTGCTGTACCCCCAGGCGGCATCCAAAAAGGAGCTGCGAAATGCGGCTTCCTGGATCTACATCCTGCACCCGGCCTTTATTGTGGTAGTCAGGGGAATTGCCAAACCGCTGAAAATGA
Source organism: uncultured Acetatifactor sp. (assembly GCA_910585805.1). GTDB lineage: Bacteria > Bacillota > Clostridia > Lachnospirales > Lachnospiraceae > Acetatifactor. The sequence continues at coordinate 52,538 of CAJUFB010000018.1, read as the reverse complement.
CAGGCATTCTGGTGGATAACAGTCTCATACATTATATTGCAGTCGCCCTGTTGTCGACGGCTGCCGGATTTTTCATAAGCTATGTCTCCGGAAAGGCAAAGTTCATCGGAAACAGAACATTCCGAAGAACCCGTCAGACAGGAGCGGAACTGTCCTATGCGGCAGATGAGTATGATACAGAATATCAGGAGGATTCGGATATGCAGGCGGACGAATATCAGAATGATCACGAAAGCTGGAACACGGAAACGCAGGATCTCGGCAGGGAATATACGGGCGGAAGCGCCGATGAGCTCTGGTCTTCCAACGGGTCAGGAGACTCCCGGAATGTATACGGTGAAGAAGAGGAATCCTCTATTCCCTGGGCTTCCGATGAAGCAGCGGATCCCTGCGGAGAGGAAATTGCGGATCGTTCTTTTGGGATTTCCGCGGAAGAGACAGGTTGCGGGACGGAAGGAGCCGCAGGGGATTCCCGTGAGACACAAGACCCGGAAGACAGCTCTCTATGGAATACAAAAGAATGGCATGGTGTCCGGGAAACCATGCCCGACGAAGCAAAAACAGCCGGCACGGAACATCCTCCATACAATGCGCAAACGGAAAATATCACTCCTGCCCAGCAAAATACCGGACACACCGACATACCGGATATATCGAAATTGCGTTCAAAAACTGTTGCCTCCGCACGATGTCAGGCCTCTTCCGATACGGACAATCTTGAGCCAGAGGAAAACGACCACTACAGCACCCGGGTTCTGGACGGTGCGGATATGTTTGCCGAGACAAGGGAATTTATCTCCCTGCGGGAACAGGATGCCGCCGATTCCGCAAATGCACGGCCGGAAATCGACGCGGATGATTATATTATAAAAATCATGTCAGGTACCAAAACACCCGGCAAACAGGATGCTGCACCTCAGACGCAGTCCTCCGAACCGGAAAAAGAGAGACACATCCAGGCAAAAGACGATACTTTTACGGAAAACATACCGGCAAAAGAAACTTCGCTTCCTACCGCAGACGCCTGCTCCCGCGCCTGGATAGAACTGGACGCGGAGGCCCTGAGACAGAATGTTGATCTTTTCCGCGCCCGCATCCCGCAGCATTGCCGTCTGATGCCCGCCGTAAAGGCAGATGCCTACGGGCATGGCCTGATCCCGATTGCCCGGCTGTTGGACAGCATGGGAATAGACGCCTACAGCGTTGCCTGCATCTCGGAAGGCATTGAACTGAGAAACGCAGGGATAAAAGGAAAAATCCTCATCCTGGGCTACACCTCCCCGGAAGATTTCCCGCTGCTGCGCCGCTACCGGCTGACCCAGACCGTAGTGGACTATCCTTATGCCAGTGAGCTGAATCGGTTCGGCAAGAAGCTGCATGTACATATCGGCATCGACACCGGAATGCACCGCATCGGTATCCGCTGTGAAGACCTGGAAGCGATCGCCGCTGTTTATCAGCTGGAAAATCTGGTAGTGGACGGACTCTTTACCCATTTATGTGTCAGCGACTCGCCTCATCCTCAGCACAGAGCCTTCACCACCAGCCAGCTGAGAGCCTTTTACCAGGTAATTGAGATCCTGAAGGAAGACGGATACCCCTGTCCCTCACTGCACATCCTGGCAAGCTACGGCATCCTGAACCTGCTGCCTGACAGAAGAGACCCCGACTGGCAGAACAAACGCCCTTCAGGCAGCCGGGCCGGCCTGGATCCCGACAGGCTCGCCGCGGATTTCGTCCGCCCGGGCATTGCGCTTTACGGCGTGTTAAGCACAACGGCTGACCAGAATGTCTGGAAACATTCCCTGGAGCCTGTTCTGTCCCTGAAAGCAAGGATCACTTCCATCCGTCCCCTGCATGCGGGAGAATCCGTGAGCTACGGGATCACCTATACGGCTGCTCTGGATATGCAGATCGCCGCCATAGCCATCGGCTATGCTGACGGACTGCCCAGGGAGCTGTCCAACGGAAGGGGCTATGTCCTGATCAACGGACAGCAGGCTCCCATTATCGGAAGGATCTGCATGGATCAGTGCATAGTGGATATCAGCAGAATTCCGAATGTGAAGAGCGGCGACACGGCTGTCATTATCGGCCGTTCCGGAGAAGAAGAAATAACTGCGGCACAGATCGCGGAAACCTGCGGCACGATCACCCATGAAATTCTGACCAGACTGGCGGCACGTTTGGGACGGATTGTCAAGGGGCCTGCATCCTGACCCTGACAGTCCCTGCAGTACGTCCCATCTAACGGAAAATAAACAATGCGTAAACTCTATTAAATAAATGGTTTTCTGTTGACAAGCTGCCAAAAATCTCTATAATAAAAACAGTAATCATTATTGCTTTGTAAAGGAGTGCCAGATGGCTGCGCGAAAGTACAGTAGGCAGCGGGAACTGATAAAAGAATTCCTGATGACCAGAAAGGATCATCCCACTGCGGATATCATTTATCAGAACGTCCGCAATGAGAATCCGAATATCAGTCTGGGAACCGTGTACCGCAATCTAACCCTCCTGGCCAAGGACGGGGAAATCAGAAGGCTGAACGTGGGGGACGGCACAGATCATTTTGATGCCGACACCTCTCCCCATTATCATTTTGTATGTACGGAATGCAGCAGCGTGATAGACCTGAAGATGGACAGCATCGAATCCATTACCGCGGCGGCCGCCGCCAATTTTGACGGCCGGATCGAAGGGCACAGAACTTATTTTTACGGTGCCTGCCCAAACTGCCTCAGATGCCGGAAGCATTCCTGAACCAGTATATCCAAATATAGCAGGTTCAAAAAGCTGATCCTATTATCAAAATCATATTATAAGAAAAAGGAGATTTGTATTATGAAGTATGTATGTCAAGTATGCGGTTATGTTCACGAAGGAGACGCTGCACCGGCAGAATGCCCCATCTGCCATGCGCCGGCTGAGAAGTTCACTGTCCAGGCAGGCGAGAAGACCTGGGCTGCAGAGCATGTTGTAGGTGTTGCGCAGGGCGTTCCCGAGGATATCATCAAGGATCTGCGCGCCAATTTCGAGGGCGAGTGCTCTGAAGTAGGCATGTACCTGGCTATGGCAAGAGTTGCCCACAGAGAAGGCTATCCTGAAATCGGCCTGTACTGGGAGAAGGCTGCTTATGAAGAGGCTGAGCACGCTGCAAAATTTGCAGAGCTGCTGGGTGAGGTTGTTACCGACTCCACCAAGAAGAATCTCCAGATGAGAGTTGATGCCGAGAACGGCGCTACCGCCGGCAAGTTCGACCTGGCTAAGAGAGCTAAGGCTGCTAATCTGGATGCGATTCATGATACCGTGCATGAGATGGCAAGGGATGAGGCAAGACATGGCAAAGCTTTCGAGGGGCTGCTTAAGAGGTATTTTGGTTAAGCAGACTGCCTGACTTTGAGAGATATTACCAGGAGGAATGAGTGAAAACTTGTTCCTCTTTTTTTCGTCTGCTGCCCGCCTAAAGTGGAAACATGGTGGAATTATCTTTTTATAGCCTTTTCCAAAAGTCAAAAGGTGGATTTTGAAAAAGTGGATTTTATGAGAAGCGGTTTTCCCGCATTTCCCCGTTGCTCGTGGGCTGCTTTATAGCCCCATTTCTTTTACTCTACGATAGAATGTATTAGGCTTTAAACCTATTTCATTCATGGCGGCGGTTGCGGTAATTTCTCCCGCTCTCCAACGCTTGCAAAGTGCTTTGAATTGCGTTTCGTTATAATCAATCGGTTTACGCCCTTTATACTTGCCCTCGCTTTTGGCTATTTCAATACCCTCTCTCTGCCTCTCTAAAATGTTTTCCCGCTCCAATTCTGCAAGTGCGCCGAAAACCGTCAACATAAATCTGCCTTGCGGCGTTGTCGTGTCTATGCTCTCTTTCAGACTTATAAATTCAACGCCCTTTTCTGTCAACTCTGAAATGATAGAAAGCAAGTCACGCGTGTTTCTTGCGATTCGTGAAATACTTTCCACAATAACCGTATCACCCGCCCTAACAAAAGACATCATATCTTTGAACGCGGCGCGGTCTGTATTCTTTCCGCTTGCCTTATCAGTGAACACTTTTTCGGCGTTTTGCTCATTCATCATTTTAAGTTGACGCGCCTCGTTTTGTTCTATCGTTGAACACCTAACATAACCAACTCTCATTTGTCACACGCTCCTTTTCTCTTTCTGAAATAATCATACCACAATACCAGAAATATGTCAATAGGGTATTAAGGTATTTTGAAATATTTCAAAATATATTCATATATTTATGTGACACATAAAATCAAGTTGTTTATTTCTTTCATTAGGGTATACCCTAATGAAATAGAGCAAAAGGGAAAAAGATAGGCGGGAAACGCGCCCCGCCGCTTATATCTTTCTAAAACTCTTGATTTAATATATATCCTGCCGCACCCACTGCTGCCTCATACTCCCGCACATGTCTTGAAACAGTATCGGGAGAACGACGCATTTTCTTTGCCACATCTTTAAATGACCCCAATTCCTGATACAGACGCCACATTTTTTCTTTTTCCTTTTGAGTGACGCGCGTTCCCTTTGCCATTATTTCTCTGCGGCGGCTGCCGCATCTCGGTCAATCGTACTTTCTACTTTTTTGATAGGCTCACCAATAGGTAATTTCCCTATAGTAGAAGCTTTTGCATTCTTAGTTGTCAATAAACGATTGTCGGTATCTGCCATAGCAACAGCAAAAGAACGGTTTATTCTATCTATTCCCTTTTGCGGTTGTGCGCCAAATTTTTGCAGCTTCTCATTCTCTTGTGAAATTTTCTGAAAAAAATTGTCAGGAATAATAACAATGTCTCTGTCAAGGTCAATAGTTACTCTCATTTTGCAATCCTCCTTCACGAAAAAATGTAAAATATGAAATTCCATTTCTAATTATATCCTATGTGCATATACTGTCAAGTTTTTTGTCGAATATTCTTTAATTCCCTGCAATTTGAATATTTTCAGTTGATTTTATTTATTTTATGCAACTTCATGCATATTCTAATTCATTTTGTATGTTTATGCATGAATTGGTTTGATTTAATTAGAAATATACACTTTGCAGCGATAACGAAAAACAAAATGCATTTTCGTGAGGGGAAGTGCCACACATACCACCAAATACACTTTTTATTTTTATTTTTCCCATAATATACCCCCACCCCATAGAATGATTATTTGTACTCTACGTCAAACGTGCTTTTTTGATTTTCTACAAAATTTTTAATATAATATATATATCAAAAGAAATAAAAAGTCTTTACGATATAAAAAAAGAACCGGAGTCAATGCAGCATGAAAAGAAACGACAGCCATCGCATTTTATCGAAAATGACAAGAGAGCACAATAATCCATGTTTGGCATTACAACTTGCTCATAAATCAGCCCCAAAACAATATAAAGAAAAACAAACAAGAGAACAACCTATAAAAGGTATAACTGCGGAAGTGTTTTCTCATGTACCTGTATCCACAGACAACAAAAGAAGCAATTATGCAAATAAGGAAGTTGAACAAACCAATCATTTTATAAACAACAAAAGGAGAACAAAAAATGGCTAAAACAGTACCTAATCAAAGAACAGTTCGTATACATAGAGAACGCGTGTCAACCGATTTCCTTGGCATAAAAAATGAAAACTGGAAAGCGGCGGCACGTGACCTCGGCGCACAATCTTTATTATTATATATGTATTTGGCAGCTAATAAAGATAACTTCTCACTTGCACTTTCGCCTGCTGCCATACGTCAATCTGTAGGAATGCCCGCCCAAACCTATCGCGACCAATTCTTGAAACTGGTAGATAAAGGCTATCTTGTACAGACTGGCGGCAATGTGTATGATTTTTACGAAGTACCACGCGTGACGCGTAGCACGCATGAAAACAGTGAAAATAGCAGCACTTCTAGCGTTTCCACCCAAACGCCGGACGTTCTAGAAAGCCCGCATGTCGTACAAAATGAAACGGCAAAGAACAGAGAAATAGATATAAATAATATAGATAAATTTATAAATAACGGAGCGGAGAAACAAGTTTCTCCGACTCCAACAAAAAAATTATTTCAATTTTAGGAGGATTATTATTATGAGTGAAACAGACATGCTAACCCACTTACAAACTATTTGGGAAAATATCACCTACAACGGAGACAGAGCAATATATAGTGAAATGCTTGTTCTCTTAGATGATATACGCTATTTTCTACGCGAAGATTTACAGATTGATTATCCCCAACGCTTTTACAAAGAACTTGAAAACACGGAACGTATTCCTTTTGACTTTTGAAGAATAGCAAAGATTTTAATGGTACTAATACGGATTCAGAAGTTATAAAGATTGCGGGGATTTCCAGAAATTCTTATTATAAGTATAAAGCGGAATTAAAACAGGCAGAGTTTTAGACCGCTGCCTGTTTTATTATACTGTGGTATTTTATGTATCTTCATTCGAATCTTTATCTCGCAAAGTTTTCTCTAACATCTTACATATCACTATTAAATTCTCTGAAATAACTTCTTCTTTGCTAACAACAAACACTCTTTTTCCATAAAATAATATAAGCAATACACCCACTATAATAAGCATCATACCACTATATAAGGCTATTTTTTCCCCTAGTTCTCGAATATTACTTGCTGTAATAGCAATATTTGATGCAGCAATTCTTGTAGCATTATACTGTTCTGTATAATAATCCGCTCCAAAAGCACAATCTTTCGCAGATTCTGTCCAAAAAGATTCTGCTGGAGAATTTATAAATATAATACCAATGCAAATAACAACAATACCAAAAATAAGACCAATAATATTCCAACTTTTTTCCTTCTTCATCATTCATTCCTCCTAACCAAAAATTATTCTTTTAATTCATTCACCTTATCCACAGCTTTTTCATAATCAGATATAGTTTTTTCCAGTTCTTTGGACTCTTTTTGAATGTCTTCATATCTTTCTTGAAGCATTTTTACTCTTTCCTGTGCTTCTCTTGCCGCCTTTGCATCATCGCTTTCACATCCCGCCAATGAAAAACATATAACCAAAACAGCAACTATGCTTATAAAGCTTTTTTTCATAATCTACCTCCTCATATTTTAATTATTATCTTCTCTTATAAATTATTAAACAACCTTTTTATATTTATTATGATTATTTTTTTCTCTTTCTATTTTAATAACATTTGGTATTTTCCCCTCCTTTACCATCATGGAAAAATATCTTCCAAAAGAAATACGCTCCCCTTTTGATAACTGTTGCCACTCAACATCTTTAAAAAGCCCTTTTACTTCAAAAGAATCTCCCAATCTAAGGTCTTTCTCAATACTCTCTAGTCCCTTTTTAATCCATTCTTCATGGTTCACTTTCAGCTTCTCCATTTACTTACTCTTATGACTTACTATATTATTTTCATTAATGGTAATTTATTTACATTTCTAAAAGCTGTTTTTTCTTTTTGTCAAATTCTTCTTGTGAAATAATCCCATTATCTAATAGTTCTTTAAATTTTATTAATTCATCTGCTATTGAAACATCACCCCTTGATTGATAATTTTTCAGTTCCTTCATTGACCTTACTTTACTTTGTATATATTCATAAACTGGTATCATCTCTTCTTTCAACCTTTTATATTTTGCTGTTCCTATTGTCGCACTAAAAGTAAAACTGTTCTCACTTAGATAATTATTCTTACTGTGCGAACCTGCAAACTCAAATTGCAAATAGCCTGTTGTTACACCCAAATTTTTAAATTGTACAGAAGTTATGTCAGAATAATAGAACTCTTTATCTCCATTCAATGCCGTTCCGAACAGAACAGCCTTTACACCCGATACAGAAATAACACATCTATCTTCATAAACTTTTAGTGTGCTCCCCATGTTGCCATCAATTTCATAAATAGTATTTTCTGTTTCCATCCATTTTTCCTCCCGATACACTTTTCTTTATTTTAGAGTTTATAACTCTATTTGTCAAGAGTTTTCTACTAATCCTTTATACTTATCCAAAGAGGTGCTAACCATGAAATACAATGAAAGAATAAGAGAAATCCGCGAAGATAATTCCCTAACCCAACAAAAAGTTGCCGACCTACTACACATAGGGCAAAGAACCTATGCCGATTATGAATCCGGCAAGACCAGAATTCCCATAGACAACATTATGATTCTTGCCAAATTCTACAATGTCTCCATGGATTACATCACAGGAGCAAGCAACATCAAAACAGAATATCCAAAGAAATAGGCAGCAGTATTGATTATTCCTCCAACGCTGCTGCCTGTTGCATTCCTATTGCTTCTTTGCGTTTTCTGCTATGTATGAATCCATTCTATTGATAGCTGCTCTCAAATCCTCTTGTAAGCCTTTTAAATAAACTTTTGCGCTATTGGCAATCAGTCTAGCATCTACCTGATTTTCGTCTGTATAAGTGGCTTCTGCTGCCTTCAAAAGACAAACAAAAGATTCCTGATTATACTCCACCTCTAAAAAATCTCTCATAATTAAATACAGTTCTTCCATGCTTTTATCTCTCCATTCAAATTCTATATAAATTAAGAATCTATTCTTCTGCCACCGCTCCACGTTTTTATCGTCTTTTCCGTTTTTTAAAGTTTACATTTTATTGAGATTCCTCGTTAAAATATCTATTCCGTTTTGCGAAACAGCGAGATAATAACGCTCTGTTACTTTGCCGCTTGCGTGCCCCATCTGGTTACAAAGAATATGTGTTGGTGTATTCATTTCCGCAAGTCTTGTTCCGTATGTGTGGCGCAAGTGATGAAATTTGAAATCAATCTTAAATCTGCTCTTGATTGTTCTTGAATGGTATTTCATGGAATTTAGCGTCTGTATCTTTCCATTAGGCAGCGTATTAACTAATTCTAAGCTTGATATCTGCTGCCCGCCTATATCCTCTATAATAGTCTGATTCTGCATTCTTTGTGCATTTAATGTATTTGAACATGTCTCCCGCTCCTGCGCCAAAAGAGTAAAATATTCAATAAGTCGTTGACACAAATATACTTTTCTGCGACCGTTTCTTGTCTTTACTGAAACCAATTTGATAAGTCCATCTTGATACTGCATTTGTCGGTCTATAGTTATCGTGCCATTTTTTAAATCTATATTATCCCATTTCAACCCATAGCATTCATTGATACGTAATCCACAATAGCATCCCAACAAAAAAGCTGTTTCTGCATTTGTCCCCTTGAAATAAGCGTCAAGCAACGATATCTGTTCATTGTTATACGCTACAATGTCTAAATCCTCATCTGTTTTCATTTTCGGCATTTTTATTCTTGCCTCTTTTGTGACACACAATTTGTTATATGTATCTATTTCAAGATAGTTGCGGGAATAGGCTTGCCCGAAAATCAAATAAAACATTTTTAAAAATCCCTCAACATATTTATAAGCCCGCCCTTCTGTATAGTAAAGTGTTTCAAGATAATCATTGACTTCTGCCACGCTAATATCGTCAATAAAGCGTTTCCCAAATTTGTCTTTCAAGTGGTTTTCCCATAAGCTATCCTGTTTTTTGATTGTAGTATATGCTTTACCACTACGCCCAAATTCACAGTACTCTTGATAGACCTCTGCAAAAGTCATACGCTGCATTTTAGGCTTAAAACTTCTATTTACCTTTTCTCGCTCTAGTGCTGCCGCCCTTGCTTTGATAGCTGCTTTCTCTGTTTTTATCGGATTCCCGTTTAAATCTTTGTTTTTCTTGACATCTTTTTTCTTTCCGTTTACAGTGATTGTGTAACGAAAACCCCAATAACCATTTTCTAACTGATAGATACCTACATTTTCTTTTTCATTCATGGACTTGCCCTCCTAGTGGAATTTAGTGGACTTTTTCAAAAATCCATGTTTTGAATTAGTGGAAAGGTGGAAAGATAATTCCAATGAAAAGTGGCTATTTTCCTTTATTTATCCCTTGCGTATGCGTTGGCACAACGCATAACGCCGCATGAGATGGCAAGGGATGAGGCCAGACATGGCAAAGCTTTCGAGGGGCTGCTTAAGAGGTATTTTGGTTAAGCAGACTGCCTGACTTTGAGAGATATTACCAGGAGGAATGAGCAAAGGCTCGCTCCTCCTGTTTTTTACTGCTTCCAATTTTAGCTGTTCTTTCAATGGACAGCCCGGAAACAGAAGCCTACCTCTGTGCCAGAAGTTCCTGGATACGGCGGCGCGGATGTACTCCCTCCAACTGCATGTTATAGCCATGCGTTTCCAACCAGGCGAGAATTTCCTCAAATTGCCTGACAGCGGCCTCAGTCCGGCCGATAGAAGCGTACATTTCAGCCTTGGAAAAAAGGCAGGCAATCTGGGAAGGGTCACATGCATAAGCTTTGTCCCAATGCCGGACTGCTTCCTCATATTTCCCCAACTGTGCGCATAAGTCACCGGCCATTGTCAGGACATTGATATCGTTCTCGTCCAGACGAAGCGCCTCCAGGATTTCCCCGTAAGCTTCCTCCAGACTGCCGGCTCTCAACAGGGCGTCAGCATAAGAGACATGCGCCCAGGCACAATCCGGCTCCGCTTCCCGTAAAAAAGAGACTAAAAATGCTGCCGCCCCCACAGATTTCCATCCGTCGGAGCGGCAGCCCATATTTCAGGCAATCCCTTTAAAACCACGGCCCGGACAAGCCGGAACCAAAATAATGCCATATAGCATAGAAAAATATTATTATGCGCCTAAATATTCAAAAGTTCACTGTAAGCCTTCAACGCGCCGTCCGTGTCATGGGCCAGCACCTTCTTTGCCAGAACCTTACCCAACTGTACCCCTTCCTGGTCAAAGCTGTTGATATTCCACACAAAGCCCTGGAACATGACCTTGTTCTCAAAATGGGACAGCAGCGCGCCCAACGCCTGAGGTGTCAGCTGCTCGCCGATAATGATACTGGAAGGACGTCCTCCCTGGAAATTCTTATTGCGGTTCTCATCCGCTTTTCCGCAGGCGAATGCCACGATCTGTGCCGCTACATTGGCACAGAGCTTCTGCTGGCTGGTGCTGTCCTGGATCACCACATCCCTGCCCATCTGGTTATTCCTGAAGCCCACAAACTGCAGCGGTATAATATCCGTACCCTGGTGAAGCAGCTGATAGAATGAATGCTGTCCGTTGGTGCCCGGCTCTCCAAAGATCACGGGGCCTGTAGAATATGTTACCGGCTCTCCGAAACGATTTACCGACTTTCCGTTGGACTCCATGTCAAGCTGCTGCAAATGCGCGGGGAAACGGCTCAAAGCCTGAGAATAAGGCAGCACGGCTGTATTCTGATACCCCAGCACGTTCCGCTCGTAAACACCGATCAGGGCATCCAGCATGGCAGGGTTTGCATACATATCTTTGTTCTTCGCCAGCTTATCTTCCTCTGCCGCGCCCTCCAGGAACTGCGCAAATACCTCCGGCCCGAATGCCAGAGACAATACCGCTCCGCCTACGCCGGAAGTGGAGGAGAACCTGCCGCCGATATAATCATCCATAAAGAACGCCGCCAGATAATCGTCGCTCTTTGCCAGAGGCGAAGTCTCGCTGGTAACGGCAATCATATGCTTGGAGGCATCCAGCCCTGCATTCTTCAGCGCATCCTTTACAAAGGATTCATTGGTCAGGGTCTCAAGGGTGGTGCCGGATTTGGATACCAGTACGAAAAGGGAATGCTCTACGTCAATGGTGTTCAGCACTGCCGCGGCATCGTCGGGGTCTACATTGCTGATGAACCTGGCTTCCATCTTGAATGTGTTATTTACCTTGGCCCAGTTTTCCAGAGCCAGGTACATGGCCCGGGGTCCCAGGTCACTGCCGCCGATGCCAATCTGTACAACGGTGGTAAATTTCTCTCCTGCCGAGTTTGTGATTTCGCCGCTGTGTACCTTATTGGCCAGTTCCGCTATCTTTTTCTGCTGCTCCGCATAGAAACTGCGCTTGTCCACACCGTCGGCTGTAACGGCTTCTCCCAACTGTCCGCGGGTCATGTGATGGAGCACCATGCGCTTTTCTCCGGTATTGATCACCTCGCCGTTGTAAAGGGCTTCAAACTTCTCCGCAAGCCGGGTCTCTTCCGCCAGCTTTGCAAGCGCCTTCAGAATCTCGTCGTCCACCTGCTTCGCGCCGTAATTGTAAGCAAGCCCTGCCGCCATGGGAACACTGTATTTCGCCACACGTTCTGCGCCCTTCTCTCCCGTCATTGCCTCCACAAGGTTTACAGGTGTCACCTTCTGTAACTCCCCGTATGCGGAAATGGTATCCAAATTGTTCCAGCTAATCATATTTGCCTCCGATCTACATCTATTTTTGATAGCAACCTTACTCTACGATTATACTATGAACCGGGGGCGAATTCAAGCATGGGGACTATCAAAATGTTAGGATACGCCCGTTTTTCTTTGTGTATTACGATTTTTCGCTGCCAACCGAAATGCTTTTTCCATGGCTGGTGTAAGTTCGGGAGAATCTTCATCAAATACAATCTCCCTCTTTGCTGCTTCTTCTATCTGTCTGATCTGCTCTGATGTAGGCTTTTGATTCCTATTCAAAGTAACTGTCTGTATCATAATAAATGCTCCTCTCTGTTTTAGTTGCAAGTCTTGCTGATATTAACCGTATATTCTCTTTCCTCTCTGTGTATACAACAAACAAAACATCATGTACCATTCCGATGGTATTATAACGATCTTCATTAATACTGTGCTCAACATCATATATTTCAATTCGCTGTAAATCATTAAAGACTAACATCGCAGTTTCAAAGTCAATTCCGTGCTTCTTATAGTTTAGTTTATTTTTGTCCTCATCCCATTCAAATTTCAATAAACCACCTCCCATTCGTGCTATAAACTACCTCTTACTATTTAATATACTACATCTTCATACTTTTTTAAACCAGAATATTATATATTACTCTCAATCCTTCCGCCAAAACTCCCCACCGAAAAGTCTGACGATATCCCAAATCTCCCGGGCTTAACCCCTGACCACTCTCTCCCGAATCAAAACCCCGCCTGCAAGCAGCACCGCAGCCCCCAGGAGCCAATACAGCCATGTTCCATAATCGCCTTTCATCATCTGAAACAGAGCAAATTTCCCCAGATATTTCGTTCCGCCCACATTCATGGCATAATAAGCCACTGCAGCCATATACCCGATTACCGCCTGATTTGTCACCGCCGAGACAAAAAAGCCGATGCTTCCCAAAAAGAGAATCTCGCAGCATGCCCCTCTGAACAGGATGCCCCCGTCAAACTCTCCCCCTCCTCTTTCCATACGGCCCACAAACAGGAAAACCACCAGGAGGCAGCCCAAAAGCGCCAGAATAACCCGGGGCAGATAAATTTCCCACATGGATGTCTTCTTACTTCTCTCCAAATCCCAGATTTCCTTATCCTGCTCCGGCATAAAAAGGGGCGTCAATAAAAGGATTCCCGTAAATGCCGCGTACATCTCCATAACCTTTGCCGCCTGCAGGGCATCCAATCCCTTAAAGCTTACAAATCCGCCGGAAAACGCCACAAACAATAAAGTCAGCAACAGATGGGGATAGTACTGCCTTTTCACAAAGCTAACGGCCAGCATTCCGAATTTTCCCATAGAAAGTTTCCCCCTTTCTGCGTTTTCTCTCATAGACAACCACCGTGAGTATCAAACAGACTATCGCCAGCAGAAAATAGTATCCCCTGTTCCTTAAGAATTCCTGTTCCTGGGAAATATAAAGCGTCGTTTCCCCAAGTGTATTCCATCTTGCCACCAGCCTCAGCCTGAAATCCCCCACTAATACAGACGCGCCGAACAGACTTCCGATTCCCCATGCCACCTGCACAAATACGGACAAAATCGTATCGGTAAACTCTGTAATCAGAAAAGCCAGCGCAAGCACAACCATAACCTCCGGCAGAAGCCACATGCCGGGCACTGTCAGAAATGCCCATCTGTCCGCCTGTATGCCAAGGGACTGGGCCCTGTCAAGGCAGGAGAGCTGCAGCCAAAAAGCGGCAGCAATCACCGGAAGAAAGAGCATGACCAGATTGGCGAGATAACGGCTTATGACAATCAGCCCGCCGGAAGCCGGTTTTGCAAAGAGAACCTGCTGCGCCTTTGCCCTTTTATCCCGAAGCGCTCCGGACACACCCACAAAAACAGGCAGAACGGCAAGCACTATCCCCGCATAATCGCAGAACAGACGCATATACCCCCTTGTCAGCCGGTCTTTCTCACACAGTGCATCATATTCCTCTTTCGCCTGTTCATAGGTCATGGGAACACGGATGCTGTTTTCGTAGGTATTTTTCTCATAAGAGGAGCCTTTGCCTACAAGACGGCATACCTCTTCCATTGCCGCACCGAATTCTTCATAAGTGAATCCTTCTTTCACAGTCACTTTATAACTTTCATACGCTTCCCCGGCATCTCCCATGGGATCCTGCTCATATTGACTGAAATACCCTATCATCTCCTCCATCAGTTCTTCATAGCCTTTGCCCGTACAGCGTTCCAGAATTTCCCCCGCCTGTTCCCTCTCGCCGGCTGTAAGCTGTACCTCTTTATAAAATCCAATGGGATAGGTAGTAAATGAATTGTAATAAACATCCCATGCCAGTTTCTCCAAAACCCCCTCCATGATCAGGGTTTCATCATGCGTCACTATCTGCCCGTACCCGGACTGCCCCGGCACAGGCTCCTTCACGTCCAGTCCCTCGCTTCCCATCTGGCTGTATATAAACAGAGCAAAGACCGCGACATAAAGATAATATACCAGGCTCCTCAAAACCTGCCTGCATTCTTTTACAAATAATGCTCCGAACATAACCTCCTCTTCCTTTCCTCTCAGGATAATACTTCCTTACCTTCTTCCTGCCCCGCGCTTTCCCCGCTCCTTAGAAATTGCCGGAAAATAACCGCTGCAATTTGTTTAGGAAAAAGCAACGGCCGCATCCTGTCAGCTGTTCATCAGGTACATGTAGGCATCCTCCACATCAGGCTGTACCGGCCTTGCCTGAGGAAAAGGCTTCGTTTCTGCTATTATTTTTACGTTTGCTGTGCTCCCGGTAGTCAGAATCCCCGTCACCATATGGTTTTCCTTCACCCGCTCCAGCTCCTCCGCAGGGATTTCCGCAGAATATACTTTCCCCTCCACAGAGGAAAGCAGTTCCGCTACCTTTCCCTGAAAGCACACCTTTCCCTGGTTCAATACGGCGATATTCTCGCAGGTCGCTTCAATGTCCCCCACAATGTGAGTGGAAAGCAAGACAACCCTGTCTTTCGCAATCTCACATAGCAGATTCCGGAAACGGATTCTCTCCTCCGGGTCCAGCCCCGCCGTGGGTTCGTCCACAATGATGACTTTCGGGTCGTGTATGATGGCCTGGGCGATGCCAAGCCGCCGCTTCATCCCTCCCGACATGGACTTCACCTTTGTCCTCCGCTTCTCTGTCAGATTGACCACCGCCAGCATCTCGGGCACCTTCCTAATCCGCTCCGCCCTGCTCATTCCCGACAGCACGGCCAGATAGTCCAGCGCCTCATAAGCGCTCATATTGCCGTACATGGAAAAATCCTGGGGAAGGTATCCCGTCATTTTCCGTATTTCTTTACAGTTTTCAACCGGCACGCCGCATATGTTCACCTGTCCTTCCGTCTTCTGAAGCAGGGTGGCCAGTATCTTCATCAACGTAGTCTTTCCCGCGCCGTTGGGCCCAAGCAGTCCGAACATCCCCCGGGGTATCGTGAGGTTTATCTCCGAAAGTGCCTGCTTTTTCCCGTAATTTTTCGTCAGATTCCGAATTTCAATTGCTGTCTCAGTCTGCATCTCGATTCTCCCTTCCTGAAATCTATGCTATTATAAGCAGAAAATCTCCAGAATTTCACCTTATAATGCTTAAGAAATTCTAAAGCCTTTTGAAATGTTTTCTATGCAGGAAATACTCTCTGTCGTACACAGACAGTCGGAATCACAGACAGAATCACAACTCGGAAAACTTGTCTCCTCCCCTTGACGCAATTCCCTGTAAATGCTACAATATCCTTATCCTATATCATGAAAGGAGGCTTACTATCATGCAGAAATATTTTTGCAACCCCTGCGGGTATACTTATGATCCTGAGAAAGGCGATCCCGAGCACGGCATTGCTCCCGGAACCAAATTCGAGGACCTTCCCGATGACTGGTGCTGCCCTCTGTGCGGTGTAAACAAGAGCATGTTCCAGCCCTGCATCGAGAATTATAACTGATCGGCCAATAAGAACAGAATGCGAAAAGGTTGTCACACAAAAGTGCGGCAGCCTTTTTTCATCAGAGCAATATATCCCGTTCTCCGAACCTTACACATAAAAGCAATGCATTACAGGGGCTGTCGCTTTCTCCCGTCTGCATCACCCCATGAACGCATCCTCATGCTTCTTAAAAAAGTCGAAATAGACACGGACTCCCTCCAGTTCCGTCCAGCGCTTCACATCCACAAGCTCCTCGTCCATGTCATATATTTTAGCGCCGCGCATGGAAAGCAGAAACGGCGAGTGGGTGGAAATCAGAAACTGGCACCCGAAAAACCTGGCGGAATCCTCCAGAAACTTCGCCAGTTCCTGTTGTCTCAGCGGGGACAGGCTGTTCTCAGGCTCGTCCAGAAGATAAAGCCCGTTCTCCTGTATCTGTTCGGAAAAATACAGGAACGCGCTCTCGCCGTTGGAATGCTCCCGCACATTGTCCATCAGATTATTTCTGACATATTTGGACTGGGTCTTCGTGCGGGCCATATAAACCTTTTTCAGCTGCTCGTAATCCTCCAGGGACTTCATCCGAAAATGGGCATACTTATTCTCCAGATATTCCTCAAACAGTTCCTCCCGCTTATTGCTGATTCCGTCATTCAGGCACCGGAGATTCAGCACGAAGTCAAACACATCGTCACTTGTGATAATCCTGCTCCTCTTCGGGACCGGAACCTGTACCTCATAATTGCACATGGCGGTATAGTCCTCAAAGAAATTGGACCTGTTATATACGGACTCCCGTTTCAGTCCCAACGTTTCGGCGATTACATTCAGGGCAGTGGTCTTGCCCGAACCGTTGCCGCCATACAGGATTGTCACCGGCTCGAAGTCCAGCATCCTCAGTCCATGCTTTGAAAGTACCTGGAAAGGATACACAGTGTCATAGCATGTGCGCTTTATCCCCATGAGAAAGCTGTACTCCAACTCGATATCCGGAAATGAAAAATGTGAGAGATAAATCATTGTGTCAATCCTTTCAACTCTTTCAACTCCTCCAGAAGCTCCAGGTCGGACTGCAGTACCTTTATATTCGCCGTAAGGGGAGCTTCCCCGGGCCTGGTGACGGTGATTTCGATCACGGTGTCTTCTTCTATTTTTCTGGAAAAAACACTTTTCAGAAAGGCCTCAAACTTGGGGTGGTTCCTGCTGAACTTACTTTTAGCACTTATCAGTTTCATGATCAACGCAGCATTCATAGCTTTCCTCCGATTTTGTTTCGATTTTCAAATACGTATTTTCCAATGTCTGCTTTACCGCCATAATGCCACTGCAGCGCGCTCCATTATGCCGGCTTCCTCTATAGTTTACAGGACAGTCCCTTAAAAAGCAATCCATATTTCCGCTTTCCCGCATCGGCCTCTCGTTTCGCCATATCAAATCGTAACGGCGAAATTTGCTTTTGGAAATTGACATTTCTCCCCCGCTATATTATCATGAAAGAGACGTTCGGAATCACGCTCACTCGTTATGCGTTATCTTTGGCAAATATTTTCAACTGTGAGTAAAAAACAGGATGGATAGATTTATGGGGCTTTATGTGAACCCGGGAAACGGTGCATTGGAAGATGGCTTACTACAGCGCGAAAATGTATTACATGAATCCAGTTATGGAACCTCCCTCCGGGAAAGGGTTCTCCGATGTGGTTTACCTGCCCATACAGAACGCGGATTGTCCGGCAAAACATACCTGCGTCATTGAACGCTTGAAAAAATAATTCAGAAAGGAAGTATTTCTTATGGAAAAGATCGCAAGCTTCACCATAGACCATGTCCGGCTTCAGCCCGGCATCTATGTATCCCGACAGGACAAAGTCGGCGCAGAAACCGTCACCACCTTTGACCTGCGCATGACCAGCCCCAATGAAGAACCTGTCATGAACACTGCCGAGGTTCACACCATCGAACACCTGGGTGCCACTTTTCTGCGCAACCATCCCGACTATAAGGACAGGACC
Organism: uncultured Acetatifactor sp.; assembly: GCA_910585805.1. Classification (GTDB taxonomy): domain Bacteria; phylum Bacillota; class Clostridia; order Lachnospirales; family Lachnospiraceae; genus Acetatifactor. Next base: position 34,295 of record CAJUFB010000018.1, on the reverse strand, counting down.
ATCTATTTCGGCCCCATGGGATGCCGCACGGGCTTCTATCTGCTGCTGGCCGGAGATTACGCCTCCCGGGATATCGTTCCCCTGATACAGCAGATGTTTGAGTTCATTCGGGATTATCAGGGAGAGGTTCCCGGCGCATCCCCCATGGACTGCGGGAATTATCTGGATATGAACCTGCCCATGGCTAACTATCTGGCAAAGAGATACCTGGAGCAGGTGCTTTACGGAATCGGCGAGGACAGGCTGGTTTATCCGCAGTAAGAAAGAGTAACATGTAAACCCTGGAAAAAAGAAACAGCATCAACCGCGCAGAAACGAGGAGAATATGATCAAAATCGGCATCATAGGCGCAATGGAGCCTGAAGTAGAAGAACTGAAGAAAGAAATGGACTTAACCGCCGTCATCCGCAAGGCAGGAATGGATTTTCACGACGGCACACTGAACGGAACGCCTGTAGTCATCGTCCGCTGCGGCATCGGAAAAGTAAATGCCGCGCTATGCGTACAGATACTGGCTGATGAATTCAAGGTAAGCCATGTGATCAATACAGGCGTGGCCGGTGCCCTGAATCCCAGGCTTGACATCGGTGACATACTCATCTCCAGGGATGCGATCCATCATGACATGGATGTCAGAATCTTTGGCTACAGGCTGGGAGAGGTTCCGCAGATGGGCTTCCTGGAGTTTAAGGCGGATGAGAAATTAATGGCTCTGGCAAAGGAAGCCTGCGAGAAAGCCAATCCTGACACAAATGTCATGTATGGCCGTGTGGTCAGCGGCGACCAGTTTATTTCCAGCAAAGAGGTAAAGGAACATCTGATCTCGGAGTTTCAGGGAGACTGTGCCGAGATGGAAGGCGCTTCCATAGCCCACGGCGCTTACCTGAACAACATACCTTTTGTTATCATCCGCGCCATTTCGGATAAGGCGGATGACAGCGCGGAAATGGATTATCCGACTTTTGAGACAGCCGCGGCCAGGCATTCCGCAGCACTGGTGAAAGAACTGATTAAGGGGATTTTGCCGTAGGCAAATCCCCTCTTTCTACACCCATACCAACTGCAGATCAGGTATGGCAGACAGGCCGCCGGGCCCTTCCGGCTGCGGATTCCCACGGCGGCAGACAAACCGCCCTTTTGAGTGAATCTCAATCTCAGCTCCCTGTTTCATCCCGTCCCGCAAGCTTAACCCGAACCGAGGTACTCCCCATATCCCTGCCGATTTCCGCCAGGTCCTCCACCCCGAACTCTTTTTTCGCCTGAGCCAGCACCGCTTCTACATCCATATCCTGCTGTACTGCGATAATCAGCACATCTCCGGCCTGATATTCATAGTCTTCCGCCAGACGCCCCATATCTGACAGATATGTCACACCTACATTTCTGCACTGAGCCAGTATGGTGCTGTCAACGGCGCTCTGGTTCCAGTCTCCGTCCGGCAGTATGAAGACAAAATCCGTATTTTCGGCGATCTCCACCGTTTCCTGTCCGCCCGGGTACAGATGGTCCGGCGTATTCCAGCCGCCGCAGCTGACACCCAGAAGCAATGCCCCCACCGCTGCCAGTACTCCGGTTTTTATATACGAATTATCTGCTGTTTTCCTCAGGCATTCCCTGAGCAGTACCTCCGCCGTCCCGAATACGGCCAGATACCAGAACGGATAAGTGCACATAATATATCTGGTATCCAGAAACGGCACGATCTGTGACACGGTTACCGTATAAAATACAATAGGCGCAAAAAGCAGCAATCCCTTGAACACCGGCAGATCCCGCCCTCTTTTCCGCACAAGAAGCCCCACCGACACGCACAGGCAGAGCAAAAGCCCCCATCCATGCCCCCCGAGAATCCATGCCGCAGCCTGATCAAACATAAGCTTTGTCTTGCTCAGGTAGAAGTCTCCGCCCAAAAGCGTTTCCAGAGAACCCACACCTCTGTACCCATGAAACACATGCCGTATGGCAAATGGCCAGATGCAAAGCCCCGCCGCGGCTGTTCCTGCCAAAGTCAGCACATAACCTGCCATCTCCCGCCATTTCCGCTTCACTGCCATCCATATGCAGAATACAAGGGCCACGCCAATGGCATACAGCACAAAATAATAATGCGTCAGAAAGCCGCACAATACCACCAGTACCAGCTTCCGCCGGTTCTTTCCCTTCAGCCTGAAATCCTCGTCCGCAATCTTCAGATGCATATAGCAGCACGCCATCACCATAAATGTCAGCAGCGCATACATTCTCAGAAACATAGCCGTGGACAGAAATCCGGCAGACAGACTGTACACACCGGCCGTCAGCAACGCCGTCCTCCTGCCTCCCAGATACAGCCTGCACATTTTATACAGCAGTGCCGCAGCCATAAGCAGGGCGGCAAAATTCAGTCCCAGACCGAACCACCTGGAAAATTTCCCCCGGAACACGGAACAGATCGTATGCAGCAGACCATAATACAAAGGCGGATGCACATCTCCCCGCTGATTATAATAGACGGAAGCATAGTTGAAAGCATTGCTTTCACTGACAGCCAGATAATCCATATAAGCCTGGCCCGGCACCCAGCCTGTCGTCCTTGTGTCCGCGCTGCTGGCCTGAGCGGTCAGATAATCCTGATAGATCACACTTTCCTTCAGATGAAATCCGCATTCCTTTAAAATCCGAAAATCCCTGATCAGATTGCCGAAAAGCTGCCCCGGAGATTCCCCCGCTCCATATTCCGCCATCCATTCCTTCACATTATAATCATGCTGACCAAAATGCATAAAGGGAAGATATTCACTGTTTGCCAGGCCGTAGGAATAGACCTCGTCCACATGATACCCTTCCTTCTGATTCCCGTAGAAGATCAGCATGGCCAGAGAGATCATAAGCACTGCTGCCAGTTTCCAGTCCGCCTTTTTCAAAACACGCCCAATTTTCTTCATAAAACCGCCTTTTACTTTCGTCTTTCCGTTTCTTCTGAAAACTGCTTCAAGAACATTCCCTGACATCCCCGCCGGATTTTCTCAGGGAACTGTCAGGCTTTTCCCAGAGAGCAGCTGCCAGCCTTTCCCCAAGGGACTGCCATAAGGCTGTTCCAGAGAATTGCCACCCGGCTATTCCCCGGAACTGCCGTAAGGCACTTTCTTACTGCCCAACGTTTTGTCCATCTGCCTTTTTATTAAAGACAAACAGCTTGCTGAAAATGTAATTCGTAACGGTCACCAGTACGGCTGAAATAAACGTGGCAACAAGCAGATTGATATTCATTGCGGTCAGCACCTGCATCACCACCACATCCAGAACCCATGTGGAAATGCGGGAGAGCACAAATTTAGGCGCTTCCTTACTCATAGGCTCCTTACTCTTAAATACAAACCTCCTGTTGGTAAAATAGGCGAAGATGACCCCCGTCACCCAGTTAATCGTGCTGAGAACGGCATTTTCAAACGGCGTGGGGTACATTGTATTGTGAAACAGCAATGCATTTGCGATAAACTTCGCCACCCAGGACACAATGGTAGTCAGCACACCCACGATCAGATAGACGATGATTTCCTCATGTTTCTTATAAAGCTCTTTCCCTTTTTGTATCATTTGCTTCCTCCGGTTCTTTCTTCCCGCATACTCTCGCCGGAAACTCTTCCCTGCTGTATCCTTCCGCAGAATACATGGCGTCCTGCCGCCAATTCTCCTCTGCGCCCCTGCCTTCTGTAGAGCAGGGGAGTTCATTTTGACTGCGCAGTTTCCGCAGGGCAAGATGCAGGACTTTCACAGTAAAAGTTTACTTCAGCTTCCGGTTTCTGTCAAGGATTCACCACATTCCTCATCTCACCCCGCAGAAATGCGGCAATATTCAGACAGGCTTCCTCCACGCAGCGCTTTCTGGCTTCCACGCTGGCCCATGCCAGATGCGGCGTGATGATCAGGCGGCTGCTGTCTTTCACGCGGCTTAAAGGATTCTCCGGCTCCAGCGGCTCCTTCTCCACCACATCCAACCCTGCCGCTGCAATCCCGCCCGCTTCCAGCGCTTCATACAGGGCGGCATTGTCCACCACGCCGCCTCTTGCCACATTCACCAGAACCGCCGTATTCTTCATCTTCCGCAAAGCTTCTCCATCTATGAAATTCCGGCTCAGATTGCTGAGCGGACAGTGCAGAGACAGGAAATCGCTCTCTGTAAGCAGTGTTTCCTTATCTACCTGAGGATATTCCGTACAGCTGCTCCTGCCCGTAATGGAATGAAAAATAACCCGGCATCCCATGGTTTCGGCAATCTTCGCCACACGCCTGCCGATATTCCCCATTCCGACAATTCCCCAGGTCTTGCCCTCCAGCTCATAAAACGGAAGGTCAAAGTTGGAAAACCGGCTCTGGGCACTGTATTGTCCTGACTTGACATAGTTGTCATAATGTATCAGCTTCTGGCTCAGGGCCAACGCCAAAGTAAAGGTATGCTGCGCCACCATGGCAGTACAGTAATCCCGCACGTTAGCAACCCGTATTCCCCTGGCAGTGCAGTATTCCAGGTCGCAGTTGTCATATCCGGTGGCAAACTCACAGATCAGCTTTACACGGGGCGCATCCTTCAAAGTTTCCTCCCGCAAAGGAGATTTATTGGCAATGACAATGTCCGCATCCTTCACCCGCTCCCGCACTTCTCCGATTGTGACAGTATTGTCATATATTGTGACATCTCCGAATTTCCTGACCTCATCCACTGACACATCTGTTCCCACACTATTTCTCTCCAAAATGACAATCTTCATATGGCTATCCTCACTCTTTTTTCATACAGAATTCCAATCCGCCGACTCGCTGCCGGAAAATCTCCCACCGCATTCTGCATTCTCTTCGCCCCTTTTGTCCTGCATTGCGGAAATGCCCAATCGTTATACGTTTACGTCGGCTAAGCTTCCGGGCTGCCGCCAGGCGCCTTTATCATCATAAACATTCCGATTCAGAAAGTCAATGTTTTGTACGGATTTTGAGAAACAGCTTCCCTGTCCACAAGAATCGCTTCAGCCAATACACTGGCACATCCGGAAAGGCCCGGAACCAACTACGACATAAGTTTTTCAAATGCCGGGACACTATACTGGACATCACACAGCGCGTCTAAATCCGCCTGGTTATGCGATGTCAGCAATATCGTTTTTTTTCTGTCCTTAAGCTGCATGAGAAACTGATATAAATGCTGGCAGGAAGCTTCGTCCAATGCGTTAAACGGCTCATCCAAAATCACAATTTCCTGGTCTTCCATTGTCGCCTGGATAATGCCTAACTTTTCTTTCATTCCCAGTGAATAGTTTTTTACCTTTTTCCTGCTGTCGGGGTCTAAATCAAACTTTCTCATTGCGCTTTCTATTTCCCCGCGTCCTATGCGGCCTTTGATCTCCGCAAGAAGGCATAAATTCTCAAATCCAGAAAGGACTTCGATAAATCCCGGCGAATCCACTAAAATACCCACATCATCTGGATAATCAATCCTATCGCCCAGTTTTTCCCCCTGTATATATACATCCCCCTCATCAGGTGTATACAGTCCCGCTATTATTTTCAGCAGCACAGACTTTCCAGAACCATTTCTTCCCCTGAACCCGACGACCTGCCCCTTCTCTATTTCCAGGCTGACATTTTCAAACAGAATATTTCCCTTAAAAGATTTCTTAACGCCGTTAAGCCGGATCACCTTATTTGTGTTTATCTTATTCATGTTTAATTCCTTCCGCATGTTATCTTTCTTACAACATTATATCTTATAAAACAGCCATATAGCAGAAAATAGCCAACTATAAAAATCACAACTGAAACCAGGACATTCCAGTATATATCATCCCCCTCCTGGCCAATTACGCGACACAGGGAGGACAGTCCAAAGGGCAGCCACTTACCGTAACCGGATACCGTCGATAAATACAACGACATTGTCAGAAGGAACGAAGTCGTTATGTTTCTCAGGCAGGAAAACATCCAAAAATACAGCATCTGCAGAAACATCAGCTCCAGAACCCTTAACCCAAATCCTGCGGCCGCCAAAAAACCCAGGGGCCAGTTTTCCGGAAGCGCATCGCTCCCGAATTGTCCCGATATCCCCAAAAAAGCATCCGCGCTCCCCAGTATAAAAGTAAATATACATTGTAATCCCAATTGGAATAAAATGAGCAGCAGCATAGAATATTGGACACACATAAACCATTCCCGCTTTCTGGAATATCTTATCATCACATTATTCCGCATGGAATTGTTATCTCCTAAATAGACTGAAAGAATGTATATTGGAATGCCGTTAAAAATGAGCAGGTGAAGAAACTCAATCAGGTTCATATATCCCAGCCCACATCCCATAAAAGCTGACAGAATGTATCCCCCTCCTGAGTCCGCTTCAAACCGGAATTTAATAATGGCGGTAACAGCTAAAATAAAATACATAACAATCAGCAGGACAATCCTTTTGCCGGTGATAATCCCTCCCAATATTCTGACAGGTATCCGTAAGCTTTGGATCCATTTCCTTGTATGTGCTCTCCATAGACCTGACGCTGAAAGCAGCGCGGCCAAAACCACAACACTGCAAATGACAGCCTGAAAAACTATCCTGTTCAGCAGCGCCCTGTGCAGGAAAAGGTAATTGATAAAAAACACCAACGGTATTTTCCAGTCCGCATTCTTCTGCAGGGTGACTATGGTTAAGAGGTACACCATGGTCTGCAGCACAATGATTATCCTGTCCTGCATAAAATGCGAAAGCAAGAGCAGAATGCCGGCATACAGGGACAACCCAAGAATTCTGTAACAGCATACCGCAGCCAGTGCGCCTGCGGGCGTCCGGAAAGCATCCTGAAAAATGAGGCCGATTTCTGATAGCTGCCCTTCCGGAACAACAAAGACATTCCCCCAGCCATGTCCGGCCAAACCAATCAGAACGGCTATTATCACATGCAGCAGGATAATGCTGGCTGTAAAGACAGAAATTGCCGCCATTTTACCTGCATAATAATATCCGTACTTTGTAGTCCTCTGTAAGACAAACATGCCGCTGTCCTTTATTTCACCATATATTATCACCCCGTATATCACTAAGAAGAAAAAGATAAAGTAGTAATAATCACTCATCACGTACAGCGTATATTCAATCACGGAACAATTGCTGCCGTCCAGGATGCGGAATTCATAAGAAGTATAAAAGGAAAAAACAGCAACCATAAGGAGCAGCCTGCCGTTTATGCAATAAAATTCCCTGAACAACTTTTTTAAATAAAACTTCGTTATATTCAGCATAAAACACCTCAATCCATCACGCTCTCCATTCCCTTTCTCCTATAACAGATAAAAAGAACCGCTGTCAGCAAAAGCAATACAAAAGGACCTGCCAGCAACCCCGGAATGGTAACGACATTACCGCTCAGCCGGTTGGGGTAAAAGGAAGTGCAAATACTCCATGCCGGAACCTGTAAAATGGCAGTTGCGAAATTCTCCAATACCGAATACACAAATGCGCTTGTCATTGAAACAAATATATTCCTGGTGAGCATTGTAACCCCGATTGCAAACGCCGCATATGCCGCTGCCAGCACAGCTCTCCAGCAGGACAACAAAAGCCCATACATTACAGGGTGGGCAAGCTGGTATTCCCCGTAAAAATCATAAGTCACTATAGGATTGAAATCCAGGGTTCTTCCCGACGGCGCAATTATATAGGCAAATGCCAGGCTTCCTGCCGATGCTATAAGCATTGCAAATGCAGACAGCCCTATACTCAACAGGATTCGCTTTGCAATATATTTTCGCAAATCTGTCCTATTATAAACGTTTTTCCAATACGAACCATTTTTCTCAAAAAACAGAAGCCAGCAAAAGGGCGCCGTAAAAAGAAACGGATACAAAACATGCAAATATTCCCTGCCATAATTCCATAATTCTATGGCATACCGATATGTCGAATTCCCTGCCACAACGCTAATATTAACGCAGTAAAGAGCCATTCCAGCCAATACAGCAATTAAAAATTCCTGCAGATATTTTCTTCTCAACATGCTAACCTCACACTGAAGCTGCCGCAGTAGAAAACACTGGATCTCTAATGCGGCAGCCATGTATTATTATATCGTAGTGCTATAAGACCTTAAGAGTCAGCCTTTTTACTGGCTGATCCATGTACCTGTCACCTGCACGTCCACGCTCGTCGTTAAATCATTGGAAAACTGTAGCCGGACAGAATCGCCATGCTTCTGATCCACATGGCCGTCGACACTATAATCAGTATCCGTGCTGCTTTTAAGATTTCGATACCATCCGCCGCTTGCGCTTCCATTGGACTTCTGCATCCTTACATCAACGGAATAGCCTCCTCCCACACTCGTTGATTTAATGCGGCCATTTGCGCCGGAGGTCTCCTTTGTCTGGGTTCCGCTGTAGCCATTGCCATTAAATCTGCCGACTGTAGTATCATAACTCGTATAAGTGTTTCCCGCCATGGCAGTGAGTGACAAAGTAGCCAGGCATGCCGGAACCACCAGCGCCCTAAGGGCAGCCTTTTTTGCTTTCTGGAACATAGTTCATTCTCCTTTTTTGTTTATGTATCATTCTTTTGTTTCTTAGGAATTGCCGAAAATACCGATATCATTTTTCAGTGATTTTCCTACAATTACAGGATTTGCGAACAGGTTCCTGTAATTTGCAGCCGCTTCCTTATTGCTGATGCATCAACTGCACTAATGATAGCACAGCTCCTCCAGGAACGCTATATGTCAAATTTGTTTCATTTTTTTCAACTAATTCGACATATTGTCTTTTTCCTGAATCTAATGTACTATACAGGTAAAAGCAATACTGCTTTATAGAAACAGAAAGGAGCACATGCTTATGCAAAACAAAAAGCAACGTCTTATATCAGCACTGTCAACCCTGGCCCTTACATTTGTATTGTCAAGCGGGCTTACTCCGCCGGGAACAGCACCGGAAAATCCGAATCCTGCTTTCCCGCAACTCCCCGTTGAGGAAGAAGCACCGGGGACAGATGGAGAAGAGGAAATCCATCCCTTGACAAATTTAGAAGATACAACTACTAAGATAGAAGAATAAAATATTCAGGACAAATATTCTGTTTCTTGGCTTTTCAAAAAAGCTTTTAAATGAGTGTCAAACATGAATTCCGCTAATACATTACTTATTTGAAAAGCTTTTCTCCGTTTTTGCCGGAAGAGTTCATATTCTTCCGGCTTTTCAATAACAGCTTCGTGAACGTTCCATGCAATATGATAGAATAGCCTTTGAATACCGTTTATCCTGAAATATAATAGATCTTTTAAAACAGTATTTTCACTAATTTCAACAGCACGGTCAAAACAAAAGATATCCCCCAGATAATTATCATAACTCTCTGCTACAACATCATAACCATAATTGCAAATCCCTGTCCTCAATGAATTTTCTTCAAGCGAAGAAAGTACTGCCTCAAGCCATTCTTTTGCTGCATCCATGTTTCCAAGTCTACGATATAGGCTCCCAATATTACTGGCAATCATAATTTCTTCCCGCTGGTAAACCCACCACTTCATATCCCCGCCTTCAAAGTCCGGAACCGTACAGTGCAGCGCCTCCAACATCATTTCCAGGCTTTCCTGCAAAGCACCTTCCTTTTTCTGCTTCAGGATAGCGTCAAAAAACAGCAGTTCCTGTTTTACCCTGGGGTATGCCGGATTAACCATGCTGCGGAATCTGCGGATCTCCCATTCTGCCTGTTCCCATTTATTATATTCCAAAAGGGTGCTGATCCGCTGCCGCAATGCCAGGATTTCTGCGGAATCCGTCTCCAACAGCGGCATATTCCATCCCCCGTACTTCCCGTACTGCTTTGCCAGCCTGTTGTAATTTTCATAAGAAGGCTTATGGATTCCCTTCTCTATTTTTTCCAACTGCCGGGGTGTGACTACCAGTTCATTTCCGTCAAATACCGCATTCTCCCTGGATATCCCATAGAATTTCCTGAGCATTTTCAGGACAGTCCCCACATCCCTGGTATTGTCAACGGAAATCCCCTGCCATATCCGGTACCCAGGATAACCGAACCATTCATAAACTATCCGGAACATATCCCGAAATTCCCTGACCTGTTCCAGATAACCCTGCATCCCGAAAGCCATTGCATCCAACCCGCACAAGGCATCCAACAGCGGCAATACATAGCAGTGGCAGCCGTTTCGGCGCAGCATTTCCAATGCTTCCCGTCCCCGGCTCCCTATGCTTTCCCCGGGCAGCCCCGGCATGACCGGGGAACCCGCAGGCTTTCCGGATGCACAGGCCTGCCGGATCCCCAGGGCTGCCGCCTGGGGCAGAATCATTACCATTGCACGTTCCTTCCAATTGTTCGCCTGGGGATATTCCCACACGGACTGCCAGAGCGCCCATGCCCTGTCTTCGCTGCCGTCCAGAAACAGTGCGGCGCTGACCAGCAGTACAGCCTCCAGTTCTCCGGGAGACAGCCAACGTTTTGCCAGATACTGCTCCCAGTCTCCCTGAATGGTACAGTCCGCTGCCTGTCTGGCCTTGTCCAAAATAGCCGCCGCTTCGTTTTTTATATGTGCCTGTTCCTGAGTCTTCTGTCCCTGATACAATGCGCTCCTCAATTTTGCCTCCACATGTGACAGCATCAGTATAACCTCCGCTTTCAGCAGAAACTGTTCTTCCAGAGGTTCCCGTTTTATATATTTTTCCCGGTATTCCTTCAGCTTCTCCTCTGCAGCTTCCGGTTTACCCGGCACCAGCAGGCAGATATCCTCCCGCATCCGCCATCGGTCCAGTTCCTCACCGGAAGACAGAGACTCAAAATATTCCGGCAGCACTCCCATCCGCAGCATCAGGGTATCTCCCGTCAGTTTTGTCCACTGGGTTTTGCCCTTTTCCACCTTTTCCAATGCTGTCCGACTCAGGATTCCGGAGGACAGTTCCTCCAGCGACAATTTTCGTTTTCGTCTCTCCTGACGGATTACCTGACCGTATACCCTATTATATTTCAGTATCAATTCCTGTTCATTGATATGCTCCATTCCCTTCATCCCTCCGTAAAAAATAAGCGGGCCTCATGTTTAACACAATTCTGCAAAACAAAAAAGCACCACGCTTTTTTACTCTGTGATGCCTTTCCGTGTTGTTATACGCTATTTCTCAGCCATTCGCCACAAGCCCGCCATGTCCCTGATTATATGTAAGTTCACTCGCTGGTTCCACCTTCAGCGCACTGACCAGGGGGGCGTCTGCGCCTTGCATTACCAACAGTTTACACCCTCTTCCTTAGTAATGTCAACATATCTCTTTGCTTTTTCCTTTCCGTATTTTCTCCCTGGCTTCTCCAAAAATCGGCGCCAGGGAAGCGGAGCGGAAACCAGGGGCGCCAGATTGGAATTCAGGCAGTTCAGGTCGTTAAAAATTCTTTCAGCAAAGCCTCCAGTTCTTCCTCCGTCACTGCTGCGGAATCCTCCTGAGCCTCGTCCCCTGCTCGGAAAACCGATGCCATTTGAGACGCCTGCTGCCCCTGCTCTGACCATGCGCCTTCCAAGGTGCGCTGTCCCTGTTCCGTCCCCGCGCCTTCCAAGGTGCGCTGTCCCTGTTCCGTCCCCGCGCCTTCCAAGGTGCGCTGTCCCTGTTCCGTACAAAACGGATCTTCTGTCTGCAGCCAGTCCTCTTTCCGGCTGTTTCCCGCCCCGGACATCTGCTCTGTCCCGCGTTCCTCCTTTTCAGCCTGCGCCTTCCTCTGCTCATCCTCCGTATCCCACAGCCGCGCCTTCCTCTGCTCATCCTCCGTATTCCACAGCCGCGCCTTTTTCTGCTCCCTCTCCGTCCCCGACGTACTTTCCGACTGTCCGGCGCCATCCGCCCGGGAGCTCTGCAGCCCCGACGTCTCCTCCTCCGTCCGGGAGACCTGCCTCATCTGCTGTGCGCCTCCTGCCCACATCTCCTGCCGCGCAGCCGGGTATACCTGCTCTGCCCTGGTTACTTCCTGATACATATCCCCGCCTGCCGCCATACGGCTTTCGATTGGCATCAGCTCCACAGTACGCCTTTTCTCCGGCTTCGCCTGAGCGTTTTTTTTGTTTCTCCTGCTCCTTCCCTTCTCTTTTCTGCCGCCCTGTATACGTCCGTAAGGCATCTGCTTTTCCTCGAAAGCGGCTTCGCCGTACAGCATCTCCATATCCTGCCTGGTGACTTCTATCCTCGGGGACAGATGATTTTCCAGGTAATCTACCAGATTGATCTTAAGCATCCGCTTTTTTCCCCGCACATCCACCACTGTAGACACGCTGAAAAACAAATACAGCCCGAAAAAGCTTACAATATAAAAGGGCAGCACCTCTCCCACAGTCCGTCCTCCTATAATGCTTTTGCACACACCGATTCCCGAGAATACCACCGACAGAAGCATCAACTGCCCCGACAGATGGTATATCGTTTCAAAAGACAGACGTCCCAATGTCATCCGGTTCAGGAACTTGTCCACAAAGACGGGAATATTAGCCACACCGTTTGCCAGCTGGTAACAGCTGGCAAATTTTGTCTTGCATTGCTTCAGCAGCCGGTTCCTTGTAGAAGCCATATTGTCGGCTTCCTTTATCATATTTCTGTAAAGCAGACCCAGAAACACCCGTAACAGGATACTGCTTCCCAGAAAGGCAAACATGCAGATCGTAATCAGCTTTTCTTCCTGAAATACACGAAACATATTGAGCCTCCTCTCATTTTGCAAGCATTATTATGTCGCAAAGCGCATTTTATGTTTTGTATATACAGCAGTTCTGGCAGACGGCCGGCTGACAGCGGATCCTGCGAACTCCGTTACGCCTTTGCCTGTCCCATGAGACCAGTATAGCGTAAAATATCCGGACTTTACAGGATTTTCCATCGCATTTTTCTTTCCTTTTCCGACAGAAAGCTACAATTCCCGTATTATAAAGCCATAAAATAAAGGTTAAATAAAATTTATCCTGCCGATTGCAGAATCTGGAAAAATCTGTTAGAATATATAGTGATATCTGTGTACGGGATCCTGGAATGTTTCCTGTACCGCAAAAGCAAAAGGAGATGCATACCATGGATTCACTGAAATATACAACCCAGGGCACCTGTTCAAGAGAGATCGACATCCAGTTAAAGGACGGTGTGATTGATTCCGTAAAGTTTACAGGCGGCTGCCACGGTAACCTCCAGGGCGTCAGCGCGCTGGTGAAGGGGATGAAACCGGAAGAGGCCATTTCCAGATTAAAAGGCATTAAGTGCGGAGCAAAACCCACCTCCTGTCCGGATCAGCTGGCGTTGGCTCTCGAAAAAATGCTTTAATCCCCGAAAGGCTTTGGCTATGAAGAAAATCGTATTGACAGGCGGGGGCAGCGCCGGACACGTTACCCCTAATATCGCATTGCTTCCATCCCTGCGGGATGCCGGCTTTGAAGTCACTTATATAGGTTCCTATGACGGAATCGAGAAGCGCCTGATCGGTGATTTCGAGATTCCCTATGTGGGGATCTCCACCGGCAAATTCCGCCGGTATCTGGATCTGAAGAATTTTACGGATCCTTTTCGTGTGATAAAAGGCTTTTCGGAAGCAAAAAATTTTCTAAAAGGCTACAGACCGGATGTCATCTTCTCAAAAGGAGGCTTTGTCTCCGTTCCTGTCGTCCGGGCCGGAGCATCCCTGGGGATTCCCTGCATTATCCACGAGTCCGATATGACCCCGGGGCTTGCCAACAAGATCTGTATCCCTGTGGCCAAAAAGGTATGCTGCAATTTTCCGGAAACGTTGCAGCAGCTGCCGGCAGAAAAAGCTGTCCTCACAGGCTCCCCCATCCGCGCGGAGCTTGCCCAGGGGAATAAGCTGGCCGGCCTCAATATGTGCGGCTTCAGCGCCAATAAACCCGTCATCATGGTGATCGGCGGAAGCCTGGGCGCGGCCGCTGTCAACAAGGCTGTCCGGGACGCCCTTTCAAAACTGCTGACAGATTTCCAGGTCGTGCACCTGTGCGGCAAGGACAAGGTAGACAATCTGCTGCTGAATACATCCGGCTATAAACAGTTCGAATATGTCAAGGCTGAACTGAAGGATCTCTTTGCCATGGCTGATGTGGTGGTCTCCCGCGCGGGCGCAAATGCCATCTGTGAGCTTCTGGCATTGAAAAAGCCCAATATCCTGATCCCCCTGCCTGCCGCCAGCAGCCGGGGAGACCAGCTGCTCAATGCAAAATCCTTTGAATCCCAGGGTTTCTCCATTGTCATCAATGAAGATGACCTGACCACCGATCTGCTGGTGGATAAAATACATGAGCTCTATTTCTCCAGGCAAACCTTCCGCAGCGCCATGAATGACAGCGGACAGATGGATTCTATTAAGACGATCATGTCACTGATCCAGGAAGTGACTGCCTGACAGTCATGTTATACATTTATGCCGCCGCTGTTTTGGGCAGCGGATAAAAACTGCTTACAAGAGGGGGCATCTGTCAGTTCCGCTGACAACCACCTCCGTGTGCCCCTGCAATCATAAATCCCCATGTATGGCCAGACCGCCACGCATGGGGATTTTTTTACATATCGTTTTCATCATATACGGCACGGATGCCTCCGATAAATTTGGGCCTTGTCCGGGCGCAGACTACATGAGCGTCGCCAATCTCTTTTGTCCGGATCCGTACCGGTACCGCCACATCCTTCAGATGCATTCCGATCAGCGTATCCCCGATATCCATTCCGGCATGGGCCCTGATATGCTCCACTGCCACAGGATGCTCAAAGGCCTTGTAAGCAGCCGCTGCATAAGAACCTCCCGCCTTGGGCTGGGGTATTACATTCACCGCCTCATACCCGTAGCGCACCGCAGCCTCTTTTTCCAGGATAAGCGCCCGGTTCAGATGTTCACAGCACTGAGCTGCCAGCCAGACTCCCGCTTCCTGTGTCGCCTGATAAATGCTTCCGAATACCACCTCCGCCAGTTCCGGGCTGGAATAGCTTCCGATGCTCGCTCCGGCCACCTCGCTGGTGGAACATCCCACCACCAGGATATCGCCCTCTTTCAGGGCCGCCGCCTCCAACAGCTCCTTAGCCGCGCTGTATGCTTCTCCGCTGATTATCGTCATTTCTTCCGTCATGCTACCGCACCTCCCTGCATATATTTATTACCGTTCTGTCTTATGTATCCAGACTTTAGGAATTGTCCCACAGCAACTCAGACTTATCGTTTTCCGTCAGTTATTCCGCCCCCAAATGAATTTCAGTCCTTTGCCTGAATTCCCCATACCTGACCAGTATACCAGACCTTCCGCAAAAAGCAACACTCTTTCCGCGTTTTCAGAATATAGTAAATGGATATTAATATTTACAGGAGAATTTCCATGTTTACCATTGCTCTCCTGTTCGGTGTTTCAGCCAGCCTGGATGCCCTGCTGGTAGGGATCAGCTACGGCATCCGCCGGGTCCGTATCCGCCTCTGGCAGAATCTGGCGATCAGCCTGGTCACGCTTCTGGGAACCTGTCTCTCCGTCGGGCTGGGGCAGCATCTGGCAGCTGTCCTCCCC
This sequence comes from uncultured Acetatifactor sp., assembly GCA_910585805.1. Lineage (GTDB taxonomy): Bacteria > Bacillota > Clostridia > Lachnospirales > Lachnospiraceae > Acetatifactor. The sequence goes on along the minus strand of CAJUFB010000018.1, from coordinate 18,756 downwards.
AGTATGATCGGCGCGTATGCCGGAAGCCTGGTTTTGATCTTTCTGGGGCTCTATTATATTGTCAAATGGATGAGGGAACACTGGCAAAGCCTGCATACCAGGGCGATCCCAAATGACTTTCAGACTGCCCAAAGGGACGATCCCGGAAGCGCGGCGCTTTATCAGGCCTCCGTTCCATTCCCGGAACCGGTCTCATTCCTGAAGCTAACGGAGGTGCTTTCCTTAAGTCTGACGCTTTCCGTAAATAATCTCAGCGCAGGTTTCAGCGCCAGTCTTGCAGGGCTTCCATTGGCTCCCGCCGCTGCCAGCACCTTTATCTGCTCGGTGCTGTTCCTGTTTTCCGGGAACCGCCTGGGCTGCAGCCGCTGGCTGCAGGTTGCGGGATGCGCAGCGGAACCGCTTTCCGGGCTTCTGCTGATCGGCCTGGGAGCCGTACAGCTTCTCCTTTGAAGCCAAAATAACTGATACCGTTTGTTTTAGGGAAAATACCGGAAATTTAAAAAAGTCCCTGAACTGTATCAGTTATTTTTTAGTAATCAGTTACATCAAACACAGGGATATAAAATTGCATAAATACAATAAAAATGGAAAAATTATAACTGAATCCCCGATCAATTCAACCAGAAACAATACAGCAGGAGAATATGATATGACATTGTCGTCAGTTTTGGAAGAAAATATACAGTATATAGAAAGCCATCTGCCTGTCAAAGACAGCTTTGACCTGATAACAAGGCAGCTGTACCTGGGAAAAACAAAGGCCTTTTTCCTGGGAGTGAACGGATTCTGCAAGACGGATATCCTTCAGCAGATTTTTTCCGATCTGCAGAATCCCATATACATGCAGAACGACAGCGTAGAAGAAATACGGCAATATATGAACGCCAGGATCGGCTACGCCCAGGCATCCCTCTCCGATTCCTGGGATGACATCATCCGGAACGTGCTCAGTGGCCCTGCGGCCCTCTTTGTCGACGGCTTTGCCCAGGCTATCCTGATTGATGCGCGCACCTATCCCGCCCGGAGCATTGAGGAGCCGGATCTGGAGAAAGTTACCAGAGGTTCCCGGGACGGCTTTGTGGAGACGCTGCTGTTCAACGCAAATCTGATCCGACGCCGGGTACGCTCTCCACGGCTGGTGTTTTCCATGCACTCCGTAGGCACGGAAAGCAAAACCGACGTTGCTGTCAGTTATTTGGAAAACTCTGTAAACCGGAATCTTTTGGAGAAACTTACTGCCACCCTGGACTCCCTCCGGGCCTCCTCTCTCACCATGGGCGCCACAAGCCTGGAGGAACTGCTTCTGCACAAACGCTGGTGGAACCTTATGCCCAGCATCCAGGTGACAGAGCGTCCGGATGTGGCATGCAGCTACCTGATGGAGGGGCATATCCTGATCCTGGTGGATAACTCGCCTCAGGTCCTGATCCTTCCCTGCACCATATTTCAGTTCACCCAGAATCCGGAAGATTACTACAAAAGTCCATCCGTAGGCACTTATTTCCGCATGGTACGATTTCTCTGCATTCCGGTAAGCCTGCTGCTGCTGCCTTTATTTCTGCTGATTACCGCCCACTTTCCCGCTGCTGCCCAGGCGTGGGGTTTGCTCTCCGACGCAGGCATGACGCCTCAGCGGCTGCTTTTTTATGTACTTGCAGTGGAATTTCTGCTGGATTTATTCAAATACTCCTCATCGCTCAGCTCCGGAAAATTCTCCGGATCCCTTTCCATTGTGGGTGGGCTGATCATAGGTGACATTGCTGTCAGTTTAAACTGGGCTTCCACAGATGTACTTTTTTATGCCGCCGTCACACTGCTGGCTTCCCTTGCCATCACGGACACAGCCTTCAGCGACGCTATCCGGTTATATCGGATCCTGCTGATTCTGGCAACGGGCTCCGGCGGACTGCCGGGATTCCTTATCGGTGCGGCTCTGGTCCTGTTCTCTATCGTAACGACACCCACTTTTGGAGGTTTCAGCTACTTCTGGCCGTTGTTTCCTTTTAATGGAAAGGCTTTGGGTCGGCTGTTGTTTCGCAGCCCAACCTTCAAGGCACAGCCCTCCAGCGTATGGGACAGAGGACAGACTCACTGAATAACTGTCACGCTGCTGCATGAAAATAGTGGCCATTTTCTGTTACACTTTCCTGGGGCGGGGATTGTTCCAGGGGACTGAGGCATGCACATGGTTGATGGCTGTGATCTTATAATGGTTGTGACAGTTCAGGCGCAGCACCGACGGCATTCCTTTCGCGATCGGAAATTATCTGCCTGTGCCCGGGTACCGGGCGCGGCAGATGCAGAACCATGAACAGGAGGACACAAGATGAAAAATAGCAGAAAGAGATTCAACAAAATATACACAGGCAGCTCTGCCTGAGAGACAGAAGGCAGAGCTGATTCACGGAAGGATAATCTCTATGTATCGGCAAAAAATACAAAAAAACAGAAGCCTACAATTTGCAGGCTTCCAAATTATTAAAAGCGATAGACGGGACTCGAACCCGCGATTTCCACCTTGGCAAGGTGGCGCTCTACCAACTGAGCCACTATCGCATATCTGCATCTGCCTGATGCAAAGCAGGTGATGGGAATCGAACCCACGTATTCAGCTTGGAAGGCTGATGTTCTACCATTGAACCACACCTGCATCTGTGTAAGAGCTTCTCTGTATCTCCCTCACAACAATAACTATTCTACAACATGCTCACCGTTCTGTCAAGACTTTCTTTCAAATTTTTCCCGAAATTTTTGCAGCAGATTTTGCAGCTCCCTGAAAGCCTTTCCAAAATGCTTTCTACCCAGACAGTTCCCTATTGCAGCAGGGCGGACTGCTGCCTGTAATACTGCAGCAACAGCCTGACCACTCTGCTGTAACTGATCTTCCCGTCCGCGATTCCGTTCATCTTCAGGTTCGTGTCAATAAACACATCCGCCGCCCTGCTCCGCGAAAAATCCTGCGCAGGACCGCTCCTGTCCCAATCCCCGCCCATATCATTCCAAGCGCCAATGCCAGAACCGCAAGCAGGACGCCGGCCGCAAGCATCCATTCCCCCACTGAAAAAGGAAACAGCCCTGTGACACGCCCATACAGATTGACCCAGACCGGAAATACATGCGTAATATACCAATCCGAAAAAAAGTACTGTCCGGGAACCCTTCTTCCGCATAAGGAAGCACCTTTTCGGTTCCTGATTCCAAAAAGATGAACACGCTGCCATGTCCATCTTTTTGCGGAAAACACTATAGAAACTTTTACTGGATAACAATCTTGTCCCAGGTATCTGACGGCACGATCGCAATATAGGTTTTGCCTGTGTTAAATTCTATCTCTTCTCCCGTTCTCGAATTGTAATAAACGGTGGGAGAAGTATCCGAACCCTTGTACCACGTTACCTCGATTGCCTTGCCATTTGTAATATAATATCCTTCATTCCCCGAATTGTCGATAACATTATAAACCATATAGCCTTCCCCAAGATTCGAAAAAGAGCAGCTCTGGATCAGCAGGTTTTTAAATGTGAGCTGTGCGTTATCATGCTGAGGGTCCAGATGAGGCTCCCCATACTCGTAATAATCATATGTTCCCGTTTCTGCATTATATTTCAATGTGGAACCATTGTGAGCGAAAGGCTTCAGCTGGATCTCATTGCAGGTTATCGCATTCCCCGTATCAGCCAGATCCAGTTCCTTCTTTGAAAAGGTATAATGAGGTCCCTCATAATACTGGTTGTACTCAATACTGTAACCTTTGCTGTTGAAATTCTTCTCCAGATCCCCTGCTACGATATACTCTGTATATTCCCTTTTTTTGCCATTGTCTACACGGGAAAAAGTGCCTGTGAAATTATCACAGTAATCCTTCTCTTTCACCAGGTCCATCGCAAAGTAAGGGCCGCCGTCATGGCAAAGTACGGCATTCCACTCCCCCGCCAGGTAGATATTGGTGGATCTGGTGCTCCGTATACTTCCAAACTGTTCGATCTTGCCCCAATCCTTCACGATCGCCATGAACCGCGTGATCCTGTTATTCAGGGTACTGTTCATCATTTCATATACGATGTCGGCTTCGGTCAGACCATAATGGGGAAGCGCGATTTTTTCATTATCCACCATTACCGCGACAGGTCTCTGGTTCTTCAGCGATTCGTCGATCCATTCATTTGTAAGCTCGCTGCGGTACATGCCTTCGCGGATTTCCTCCGGTTCCTCCTCTGGCTCCGCCTCCGATTCCTCAGGCTCCCCCACAGGCTTTTCAGTAGCCAGAGCCACCGGCGTTATATCCATGATCGGAGAAGACGACTCTTCCTCCTCACCCCCACATCCGGACAGGACAGCCATAGCTGCAATCATCATCGCCAGTACTTTCTTTTTCATAGGCTCTTCCTTTCTTTTTCTATTATGAAATGATTTAATGCTCTTCTATTGTATCCCCATTTGCCCGGCTTTGTCCACAATTTCGTAAAATATTACAAAAGAATTAAGAATTACCCTGGACCGAACCACTGCCCTCTCCGCGCTATTTCAGACAGAACACTCTTGCAACAGGTACACTTTCGTACTCCTGATCCTCCAGCGTTACCCGGTATCCGCCTGTCTCCTCTGTGAAGGAAATCACCTTCTCTCCACCCATGGCAGTAATCTCATGTACCTCTCCCTTATAGGGGATCCACACCGTATTCTCCGCCGGGTCTGTTTCCTTTGCAAAGGTTTCAATCGCATATACGGTTCCATTTTTCTGTGTGAAACCAATATTCCCTTTCTTATAGGGTGCGCACACACGGGTACCGTAAATGGCCTCACCGTACACGCCAAGCCATGCTCCCATTCCTTTCAGTGTCCGGATCGCTCCCTCCGGAAGACGTCCGTCAGGCTGAGGCCCCACGTTGATTGCCAGGTTCCCTCCCTTTACCACGATGTCAACCAAAAGGTTGATTACTTCTCTGGGCGACTTATATGTATCTTCATATTTAAATGAAAAAGAAGTCCCCAGAGTAATACAGCTTTCCCAGGGAATGGACAACGGCTTCTCCGGCACGCACTGCTCCGGTGTCACATAATTTTCATAAGGTCCTCCTATTGTGCGGTCTGCGCACAGCATTCCCGGCTGAACCTTTCTCACCTGCTCAATCACCTCTCCCAGGCGGATGTCCTGCCCCGCGCGCTCGCACACCCAGCCTGCGTCAAACCACATGGCATCCAGCTTCCCGTACCCCGTGGCAAGCTCCTTGATCTGGTTGTGGGTAAAAGTCACGAAGCGCTCCCATTCTTCCGGGTTTTCCGCCGGGTTGTAGGAAGGCCCCCTGCTCTTGAATTTCCCTTTCTCCGTATCCTCTTTCCAGTAACTGTCCACATGCCAGTCTGCCTTGGAAAAATATGCCGCAATGCCGATTCCCCTCTTTCGGAAGGATTCAAACAGATGGGCACAGATGTCCGCATACTTATGTGTATGGAAGGGACAGTCCGGTGCCGTAATCTTATAATCGGAATACTGTGTATCCCACATGCAGAAACCATCATGGTGCTTTGTAGTGAACAGAAGATACTTCATGCCGGCTTCCTTCGCCAGGTCCGCCCATTTTTCCGGTTCGAAGCGCAGCGGGTTAAAGGTTCTGTTCAAGCCGAAGTATTCCTTCTTGAACTCCTCTCCCGTCACTTCCCAGTCGATGCCGTCCCGGGACCACTCCGCGTCCGCATCGCTCAGCGCCCATGACTCCACGATTCCCAGTTGGGAATAAGGTCCCCAGTGCATCATCAGCCCAAGCTTCTGGTCCTGAAACCACTCCAGCTTTCTCAGCACCCTGGGGTCTTCGGGCCAGACATAGGAATCCTCTCTGCTGTAGTTATGGACTCCTGCTACCACCGCTTCCTTCTCCCCGGCAGCCTGTACGTCCTTTGTCTCCGCTTTTGTTCCGGTGGATTCCGCCGCTTGTCCGGGCTCTTCCTTTTGCAAAATTTCGTCGCTCATTTCCATATTTCTCCTTCATATATATCCGGTTGCATAACCTTTCCCCATCTTAGCACATATCTGCAAACTCCTCAATAAAAACCGACAATATTTTCAGAGTCATTCCAGCCCCAATCCCTCCGTCAGTATATTGCTGCAGATAGCCGCCATTTCCTCCGGCGCAGCCGGCTTTGGCTGCTTTAGCCAGGCTTCAATGACCCCTACACATCCGGCTATGACAAATGCTTCCATATACAGACATTCACAGTCCCCGTGCTTCGAAGACAGGATGCCGTATATACGTTTTCCCACCAGGTTTTTCAGACGATTTACGAAAGAAAAATCTCCGTGAGGGCCTGTCATCATTTTTGCCAGCTCCCGGTGCCGCTCCAGAAAATAAAATATCTCCACCAACACCGCTTTGGCGGAATGTCCCCCGCTTCTATCTTTCATTGTACGATCCAGTATTTCATTAAATTCCACAAAAAGCTCATCTTCCATCTGTGCCAGCAGGTCGTAGATATCGTTATAGTGCAGGTAAAAAGTACCCCTGTTGATATCTGCCAGATCTGTCAGCTCCTTTACGGAAATATCCCTGATCTCTTTTTCTTCCATCAATTGTATCAGGCTCCGTGACAAAATCGCTTTCGTCCTCCGGATCCTGCGGTCTGTTTTTTCTGCCATATTTTTATTATCCTATTCCAGTTCCGCATCCTCCCATACAATGCCTTAACAGCGAATGCTGTTTCCAGTTCCGCACTTGGGTTTATATATCTAAATATTCTGTAAATTATGGACACATTGTGAGCAATATGTTCATAAATATACATATGCAGCAAAACTGTACATTGTTTTTTGCCCTATATTTATTATAATTACTTCTTAAAAGAAAATCAACAGTTGTCCAGTAAATCACACCGGTATCTATAATTGCAGGGGAATCCAACCCAATCCGGCCCTATGCTCGAGCCGGTATCTCCAAAACTGTCGACAACACAGAAAGGCAAGGAATCATTATGGAAAAGGAAAAGAAAGATACCTCTTTTATGATGAAGCTGTCTACCCTGATCGTAGACAAACGGAAAGGCTTCTACCTGATATTCATCCTGTTGATCCTGTATAGCATCGTCTCCATGGATAAAGTAAAGGTAAACAATGACCTGACCTCCTACCTGCCGGAGACCACCGAAACCAGGCAGGGACTGGACCTGATGGATGAGCAGTTCCTTACATACGGCACTGCCCGGGTCATGGTATGCAATGTGACCTATGAGGAAGCCGAAAAAATCGCGGAGCGCATTGAGGAAATGCCCGGCGTCAGCATGTTGGATTTCGAAAATACGGATGAATATTACCATGACATGGAAGCCCTCTTCAAGGTTACCTTTGAGGGCGAGGCAGAGGATGCCGTCTCCCAGGAATACTTAAACGGCGTTCTGGAAGCGCTTTCCAGATATGATGTGTACTATACCTCGGATATCGGGCAAGAGGAACGGGATGCCGCAGACCTGGCCAATGATATGATCATCATCCTTGTACTGGCGGGTGTAGTCATCGTGGCTGTATTATTGTTCACCTCCACCACTTACGCTGAAATTCCTGTCTTCTTAATGACCTTTATCGTGGCAGCCATTTTAAATAAAGGAACCAATTACTGGTTCGGCACCATCAGCTTCGTCACCGACTCCATCGCGGTGGTGCTGCAGCTGGCCCTGGCAGTTGACTACGCCATCATCTTATGCCACCGCTTTATGGAAGAGCATGAGGACAAAGATGCCAGAGAAGCCGTGATTGTCGCCCTGAGCAAGGCTATCCCGGAGATATCCTCCAGCTCCCTGACCACAGTATCCGGCATGGTAGCCATGATGTTCATGCAGTTCCGGATTGGCTACGATATGGGAATCGTACTGGCAAAGGCAATCCTGCTGAGCCTCGTCTCGGTATTTTTCCTGATGCCGGGACTGCTGCTCACTTTCGCCCACGCAATCGACAATTCCCACCACAAAAGCTTTGTACCCAAGATTACTGCCGTAGGAAAATTCTGTGTCCACACCAGATTCCTGATACCGCCGCTTCTGGTTGCCGCAGTCATCATGGGCATGATCCTCTCCGGCAAGGCAGATTACGTTTATGACGTCAATTCCCTGGAATCCAAGTCCATGAGCGAGAATAAATTTTCGGCAAGCATGGTCAATCGGACTTTCGGGACCATCAACCAGCTGGCTGTCCTGGTTCCCAACGGCGATTATGAGAAAGAAGCCCTGGTTCTGCGGAATCTTGCCGCGATGCCTGAAGTAAACTCCTGTATGGGCCTGGCAAATATTGAGGCAATGGACGGCTACATCCTGACACAGCTGCTCTCCTCCAGAGAATTTGCCGAACTGGTGGATCTGGACATAGAAGTAGCCGACCTGCTCTACTCCGCCTACGCAGTATCCGACAATAATTACGGCGCTATCCTGGGCGGACTCAGTGATTACAAGGTCCCGCTGATCGATATGTTCCTGTTTATCTATGACCAGAAAGAGGGTGGAAACATCACACTGGAGGATGACCTGGAACAGACTCTGACAGATGCCTACTCCCAGATCAGCATCGCAAGGAACCAGCTTCTGGGTGAAGATTACAGCCGTTTTGTCCTGGAGCTTTCCGTTCCTGTGGAAGGGGAGGAAACCTATAAAGTCCTCGAACAAATCCGCAGTACGGTTGCCAGGCATTACGACTACAACAGCATCTACCTTGTAGGCAATTCCACCAGCAACAAGGACTTAAGCGATTCCTTCAGCACGGACAACACCATTATCACCGTACTGACGGCACTGTTTGTCATGGTCATCTTGCTGTTTACCTTCCAGTCCGCAGGCCTGCCTGTATTGCTGGTGGTGACAATCCAGGGCAGTATCTGGATGAATTTCTCCCTGCCCTATCTTACCGGTGAAGTGGTGTATTTCCTCGGTTATCTGGTAGTATCGGCAATCCAGATGGGTGCCACAATAGACTATGCCATTGTAATCACAAGCCGGTATATGGAATTGAAAACCTATATGTCCATAAAGGAAGCCATCGTGGAGACCTTAAATCAGGCCTTCCCTACTATCGTGACCAGTGGTTCCATGCTTGTTGCCGCCGGCTTCATTATCAGCAACGTATCTTCCAATGCCGTTGTAGCGGCCATCGGCCTCGCCTTGGGAAGGGGCACTCTGACCTCCATCGCGCTGGTTCTGCTGGCCCTGCCCCAGACCCTGCTGATTGGGGACATTATTATAGAAAAAACTGCCTTTACCCTGAAGCATGACACTATCAAACCGCTTCCCTCCGGAGGCAGGGTCCGTATGTCCGGCCATATCAAGGGATATGTAAACGGCGTCATCGACGGAGAGTTCACGGGAGTCATCGACGGGGAAATGGGGGCTGTGGTGCGGGCAAAAGATACCGTGGAGCCTTTGGAACAGTTTTTTGCCATACCGCAGCAGCCTGAAGACGCCGCCCCGTCTCCGGACCGTTTCAGCAAGCCAGGTGACGGTTCTCCCGAAGAGCCTGCAGACGGCAATGCGGAAAACAATACTCCGCTGCCGGAGGCCGTTCCCGGCCAGGACAGCCACATGGATGACGGCGGCTCGCTGCCTGAGACCATTTCCGGCCATGCAGGCCCGCAGACAACGGAACAACAGGCGAATTCCTCTGACGGCAGAAAACATTTTCGCCGGAAACGAAAAGAAACTTCCCAAATAACAAATCACAAGGAGGCAGACGACAATGAAGAACAGAAAAAATAGAACCGGCATTTACCTGTCCCTTGCCTTATCCGCCGTCCTTGCAGCCGCGGATACCCTCCCTGTTGCTGCGGCGGAATATCCCTACAGCCAGTATATTTCCGGTGAAAATGCACAGAACCTGCCCGAGTCGGAAGCCGGATATACCATAGTCTCCCTTTCCACCGAGGCAGACCTCCTTCAGCTTGCTCAGGACTGCCAGCTGGACTCCTGGTCCCGTGACAAATACATCCGGCTTGAAAACGATATTACCCTTGGCGAAAACACAAATGTTATCATCCCCAGCTTTGGCGGCATCTTTGAAGGCAACGGGCACACCATTTCCGGCTTACAGATTACTTCCTCCGGTTCCGCCCTGGGGCTGTTCCGCTATATACAGGCCAGCGGCACTGTGCGCAGCCTCACCGTTTCCGGCAATGTCCTGCCCACGGGAAACGGCAGCCGCTATGGAATCCTTGCCGGAGTCAATTACGGTAAAATCCTGAACTGCAGCGTCAGCGGCAAAGTGGCCGGAGCCGAAGAAACAGGGGGGATTTGCGGTATCAACGAGTCCTCCGGAGAGCTCCGCCGCTGCCACTCCTCCGCCACCGTAACAGGCGAACATTACACCGGCGGCATCTGCGGCATCAACAAAGGCACTCTGAACAACTGTACCAATACAGGCAATATCAATGCCCACAGCACCGACGTGGCCTACGGGCTCGAAGATATTACCCTGGAGAATCTGCAGGACCTCAACAGCACGGAAAACATGGCTGCCCATACGGATACCGGCGGCATCACCGGCTATTCCGAGGGAAAAATATACTATTGTTCCAACTCCGGTACGGTAGGCTATCAGCATGTAGGCTATAATACAGGCGGCATCGCAGGACGGCTGCACCAGGGCTATATACAGAACTGCACCAACACCGGCCGCGTCCTGGGCAGAAAAGATGTGGGCGGCATCGTTGGCCAGATGGAGCCATTCCTGGAAATCCAATATCTGAATGATAAACTGAGCGAAATAGACCGGGAAGCCGAGCTCTTCTTTGACCTTCTGGAGGCGGCAGGCGATGACCTGCAGCGCTATGGCGGGGAAGCATCTGCCCTTGCAGGGGAGATCAGTACCCACCTGACCAACGCCTCCTCAGCCGCCGGAAATCTGATGGGCACAGGCAATGAGCTGTGGTACCTCTTCAACCAGGAGCTTACCGGCATCAACAATGATTTAAGCCGTCTGAACCAGGAAATCGCAGACCAGGCCGCAGCTGACAGGGATCAGGCTGATACCGGGTCGGACGCCCCCTCTTCAGAGGAAGGACAGCTAGAGCCCACCGGCGAGCAATACGGAAATACGAATGGCAACAGCAATGAAGAAAACATACCTGACAACACTCATACCGGCAGTGACAGTGCAACGGAGAATGTGCCTGACAGCGACCATGCAGGCGGTGACAACACAACAGGGAATATGCCTGATAACATTGAGAAGAATGAAGACAGCAGCGCAGACATTACCGACACAGACCATCCGCAGATTACCGTCAATGGAAATGAAATTACATTCCCTGATAATCCGTTTAACGGCAACACTTCCTGGCCAACACCGGACACAGGCCTCGAAAGCTACATTGCCGCTCTAAGACGGTTTGGCGAAAGCGCCGGCGCTCACATTGCCAATATCACCAATGCCACCAGTGACAGAAGCGGCGGCATCAACGACAACCTGAATACCCTGAACAATGAGCTGCACACTGCAGGCAGCCAGCTGCAACAGCTTGCAGATGTTCTGGAACAGGGCAATGATAAAACCTCCGTCAATATAGATGCCCTCCTGAACCAGGCAAGAGTACTGCGCCGCTCTGTCAGGGAACTGCGTGACGAACTGTTCCGTTATGAGGGAATTTCCATTGAAGATGCTTCCGACGAGACTGCCGCCAGCACGCTGCCTGCCCCTGGCATCTCCGACGATGGTACCGGCAGCGTCCCTTTCAGCCAAAATCCCTCCGGCCAGGATACGGGCGACGGCTCTTCTCCTGCCAATAGTTCCGGCAACGCTTCGGGCGATAACTCCAACAACGTCGATTCTCCAGACAGCGATTCCGGAAAGGATGCCGCTGCTGAATCCCCTGGTGCGCCGGCGGCAGCTTCCACGGAGCAGACGGAAGAAACATATTACGATACCACCTCCTTCCAACAGGGCAAAATCACCCTCTGCGTCAACACCGGAAGTGTTGAGGCAGATACCAATGTAGGTGGCATCGCGGGCCAGATTGCCACTGAATACGACTTTGACCCGGAGGACGACATTACCCTCACCGGCACGGAAAGCTTCAATCTGGAACAGACCGTAAAAGCCGTCATCCGTGAGAGCCGGAACCAGGGCAATATCACCGCAAAAAAGGATTACGTGGGCGGCATCGTCGGGAAAGCCGATCATGGAGCCGTCATCTCCTGCGAATCCTACGGTTCCGTATCCGCCTCGGGCGGAAGCTATGCAGGCGGCATTGCCGGTTTCTCAGGTTACAGCATCCGGAACTGCTATTTTATGGGTTCTTTGTCCGGCAAAAATTTTGTAGGCGGCATTGTGGGCAAAGGCAGCGATGTCTTTTACAGTTATGCCTACCCTGAACTGGAATACTCCGGAGAGTATGCCGGCTCCATTGCCGGGCAGCTGGAGGAAAACGGTACACTCTGCGGTAATTACTATGTACAGGGCACTTTACCCGGTGTAGATTCCATCGGTTATGAAGGCGGCGCGACGCCGCTTGACTACAAAACCTTCTGCAGCAGCGAGGTAGTTCCCGATGCTTTCCGGGACTTTACCATCTGTTTTCAGGCAGACGGGGCTCAGCTGGCTTCCTTCCAGTGCCGTTACGGGGAGTCTCTGGACAGATCTCTGATACCGGAAATACCGGAAAAAGAGGGATATTACGGAACCTGGCCCGAATTTAACTGCGAATATATCACAAGGAGCCAGGTTCTGGAAGCCAAATATGAAAAATGGATCTCCACCCTGGCGGGAAGCGAGACTTCCCAAAATGGCAGGCCCCTGGTTCTGGTACAGGGAGAATTCCTGCCTGAAAACCGGCTTCTGACAGAAACACTTCCGGAAGGAACCCGCCTCTCTGTTGTGTCTGCGGATGAGGACGGAAATGTAGTAACCGGACAGTACGAAAAACCCGTGCTGGTCCGCGCACTTTATGAGGATTCGGAAATTTCTGCCGACAAGGCTGTAGTAGAATTATGGAACGGCGAAAATTATGTACAGCTCCCCGCAAAGACGGTGGGAAGCTACCTGGAATTTACTCTGGAACAGCCCGGTATATTCCGGATTACAGTTCCGCAGGACAATCATGCAGGGACGATTCTTCTGATTGCAGGCTGCGCCGGCATATTGGCTGCTTTCCTTCTGGTCTTCAGAATAATCCGAAAGCGGACATCCGCCGGACATAAAACGGACCGCATGGAACCGCATTCTGTTGTATAACGGTCTGCGGACTCCCCGCTTCATAAAATAATGCCTGCGGCACCTTACTGATTCCAAGTCTGTCTTACGCCGGACTTTCCTATAATGAAATAAAAGGGCTGACCCACCGCCAGCCCTTTTTCCTGCCCGGCCTCCTTCATTTCCATGCCGTCTTCAGCCCTGCTCAGGCTCCGTATCCTTAATGATCGGCGCGATCTGGGACAGCATATTGTCCACATCCTCGAACATGGCGCTTTTGGTGGTACCTAAGTTATTCGCCCGGTCGATATGCTTTATCACCTCCTGATAACGGCCCTTTATCCCGTCAAAGAACTGGCAGATCACCTGCAGGCCTCTCTGGGAATCTTCTATCACGCTTGATATCTCCGCCTGCACGGAAGCGGCGCCCTCCGCTGCCTCCATGATCTCATGAAAGGATTCGGATGTACCGTTTACAATGCCAAACCCGGCTCCCAGGGTCTGCTGGGATGCCTGTATGCTCTCATTGAGCTGTATGGCGCCGTTTTCCACATCACGCACGCCGGTATCCACGTCGTCGGTCAGCTCCTTGATCTCTCTCGCCAGTTCCCTGACCTTTTCCGCCACCACCGCAAAGCCTTTTCCCTGCTCACCGGCTCTGGCGGCTTCAATGGAAGCATTGATGGCCAGGATATTCGTCTCGTCTGCAATGGAACCGATCCTTCCCATGCAGTGCTGAATCTCTTTCACTGCCGCCTGCAGATGCTCAAAAGTAGTTTCCATGGCGCCGTAGGATGCCTGCACCTGAGCGGAGACATCCTTCAGCTCCTCCACCATATTCTGGGCTCCGGATACCGTCTTGGTAATATCCTCCCTCACCTGGGCAAACTGACCCGCCGCGTCATTGATATTGTTAAAAGACTGCCCGAAATCCTGCAGCTGTTCCTGAAACTGGTCTGTCTCGCCCAGCACGCCGGAAAAAGAAGTCCCCACCATGCTCAGTTCCAGCAATGATTCCACTTCCTTCCTGGCAAGCTCCTTCTCGTATTCCTTCAGGCTGCCCACCACATGCAGGATCGGATAAAGACTCTTCTCATTATGCCATATCTGTCCCGGTTTTCCCCGTCCCTTTTTTGAAAACATCATTTTATCCTCCACTCTGTTTCCGCATCTGCCCCCTCCGCCGCGGATTTCCGGAACGGAATCGCGCCAGACGCTGTCTTCATTTTATTCAAATACCACGCATGTCATAGACTGGTTCACGAAACAGTTGTTGTAATGCTCCCCATATCCCACAAAACCTGCATGACAACCCACCGCAGCCATCTCCTTCAGATAAGACTGCATGTAATTATTTTCGCTGAACAGCTTATACCGGAAAAGACAGTTCACGGAGAAAACCGCCGAACGCCTGGGGAAATCCCGGCAGATGCTGCGTATGGTCTCCTGCACGGCGGCCTTGTAGTCCCCCAGTTCCAACAGAACCAGCACATCCGAATCGTTCACCTGCCGGAAACACGCCAGGGAATTTCCGCTGACCTCTTTAATGGAAATAATACAGGTATCGTCTCCGTTAATCTTCCCGAAGGGATTCTTGAAGGTCTGCGTCAGAATCTGCTGATCCGTCACATGAAGGATATCCTTATACACCTGCTTTGCCGGCATCCCGTTCAGAGAACCGATCATATATCTTGCCCTGTCCGTGTTGGAAGCGACAAACCGGTAACTTCCATACTGCCGGTAGATATTTTCTTTATAAGTCTTAACCCGGCCGTTCTGGTTCCGAATGATTCCGTAGGCCGCAGCATCCTGATAAACCCTGCCGTTGGCAGACACCTTTCCGCCGTCTCCCGTCCCGCCTACCAGCTGGATCCCGTTCTTCTTCAATACCGAGTAAACCGTAGTCAGCACACAGGCATCATTTCCGCTGCAGAAATCAATGCACACCGTATCCCGGTTCATCCCGCCTACCTTCGCCACGTCCTGCTCCAGGCGGCTGATGTACTTCACCGGCATGACAGACACCTGCTCCAGTACGTTTGCCGTCGCTTTGACCCCATCGGAAAACGCAATCACCGCAACGCCCTTTTCCACGATTCCGATGTCGTATCCCATCCCGATACACCCGATACTGGGAATCCCGGGATAGATTGCCTCCAACGCCTTCACATGTGCTTCAAACTGCGCGTCATTTGACAACAGCATAATAAATTGGGGACTGCTTAGCCCTCGGACCGCCTCTTTCAGGTCTCCGCTCCGGCTCATACCATAAAACTGCCTCATTCCGCTGCCTTCCTCCTGTATTCTTATATTTTCTTACTTGATAATTGGGTAAATTATACCTTATAGCAGGCAGAAACGTCAACCTTTATCTGTAACTGCCGATAACAATAATGAACCGCATCGTCCCCCTGCGGCAGTTTCCGCGGAAAACAGACTGTGGGACTGGGCATTTGGGGTGCTATTTTTCCGATAAATTGTTTCTATCTTATTGTCAGTAAAATAACAATATGGTATGATGATACTGTATTGTATCTCATAAGAGAATAATAACAGGAGGAAACGTACCATGAAAAATGAAAAGACCTATGAACTGGTGCTGATGGCACTGTTCACCGCCATTATTGTCATAATGGCATTCACACCATTGGGATATATCCCGCTTGTCGTGATCAACGCGACAATCATCCACATCCCCGTCATCCTTGGAGCGCTGTTTCTCGGACCGAAGAAAGGTGCATTTTTAGGATTCGTATTCGGCTTCACAAGCTTTATCAACAACACATTTAAGGCGGTCACACCCTCGGCATTTGTGTTCTCGCCTGTCCTTGCCGCGAATGTAGTGGGGGTATCCGGTATTTTCAAGAGCCTCTACATCTGCTTTGTGCCAAGAATTCTGGTGGGCGTGGTTCCGTATTTTGTTTATATCGGTCTGCGCAGTTTATTGAAAAGCGGGAACAAGGCCAGCCGCGGCGTGGTCAATCTGGGGGCATCCGTTATTTTATGCGCGGCTTTTTCCGCATTTCTGAACCGGATGCTGTCAGACAAGCTGAGCGCAGGTTCCTGCAGCGCAGTCAGTATTGCAGGCGGAATAGCGGCGGGTGTGATCCTGTTCGCGCTCCTGACCATTTCCATGCGGAAGAAAGCATCCACCAATATTGCTCTTGCCTATGCGGGGCTTGCAGGCGCTTTCACCAATACCCTGCTCGTCATGAGCGGTATCTTCATTTTATATAAGGAAGCTTATGCCCAGGCGCTGGGGATTGCAGGGGAGGCGGTATTTGATACGATCATGGGAATCATCAGTTTCAACGGCGTAGTGGAAGCGGTGGTTGCCGCCATTATTGCCGCAGGCGTGGGAATCGCATTATTGAGGGTAAAACCCATTAAGTCTGTAAATGCGGCAAAGCAGTAAGTACAACATAAACGGCTGATTTTCAGCAGCCTCCGGCCCCGCCGGGAAAGGAGTATTGAGAGATGATCTTAGCAGTAGATATCGGAAATACGAATATCGTAATCGGATGCATGGAACAGGAAAAGATATACTTCGTGGAAAGGGTATCCACGGATACTTCCAAGACAGAGCTGGAATACGTAGTGGAATTCAAGACTCTGCTTGAACTGTACCGGATCGGCCTGGGCGAGATCACCGGATGCATCATTGCCTCTGTGGTCCCTCCGCTGAACAATGTGGTAAAAACCGCCATGGAGAAGCTGTTTCGTCTGACACCTCTCCTGGTGGGACCGGGAGTAAAGACAGGGCTGAATATCCTGATGGATAATCCCGCCCAGGTGGGCGCCGACCTGATTGTCAATGCGGTGGCAGGCCTGCAGTACTACGGCGCCCCCATCATTATGATCGATATGGGAACAGCCACTACCATCAGCGTGGTGGACGAGAAGAAAAATTATATCGGCGGCATGATTCTGCCGGGCGTCAAGGTATCGCTGGATTCCCTTGTAAACCGCACCTCCCAGCTCCCCAGGATCAGCCTGGAGCCACCGAAGAAGGTGATCGGCAAAAATACCATAGACTGCATGAAAAGCGGCATTATCATGGGACAGGCTGCCTGTATAGACGGCATGACCCAGCGCATCCAGGAAGAACTGGGATATCAGGCAACCGTAGTCGCCACGGGAGGCCTTGCAGGCAGCATTATCCCCTATTGCAGGCAGAATGTGATTCATGACGACGAACTGACCCTGAAAGGCCTGAATATCATTTACCATAAAAATACGGAACAGGAATAAGAAAAGGGAGAACAGAAATATGCTGCGCGGAAAACACATCGTGCTTGGCGTAACGGGAAGCATTGCCGCATATAAAATCGCCTCCCTGGCCAGTATGTTAAAAAAGAAAAAGGCGGACGTCACGGTCATCATGACCCGGAATGCCACAAATTTTATCAATCCCATTACCTTTGAGAGCCTGACGGGCAATAAATGTCTGGTGGATACGTTTGACCGGAACTTCCAGTACAGTGTGGAGCATGTGGCGCTGGCAAAGCTGGCAGACGTCGTCATGGTAGCGCCGGCTTCCGCAAATGTGCTGGCCAAAGCCGCCCACGGGCTTGCGGACGATATGCTGACTACGACTTTGCTTGCCTGCGAATGCCCGAAACTATTTGCGCCTGCCATGAATACGCGGATGTACCGCAACCCCATTGTACAGGACAATATAAAAACACTGCAAAATTACGGCATGGAAGTAATCACGCCGGCAACAGGCTATCTGGCATGCGGAGATACGGGGGAAGGCAAGATGCCGGAGCCGGAGTTTTTACTGGAATGTATTGTCAAAGCCCTGCAGCCCGATGACATGCAGGGCATCAAAGTGCTTGTCACGGCCGGAGCCACAAGAGAGAAAATTGACCCCGTAAGATATATCACCAATCACTCTACCGGAAAAATGGGCTATGCCATTGCCAGGGCAGCCATGCTGCGGGGCGCAGATGTGACTCTGGTCACCGGCCAGACAGAGCTCACACCGCCGCCCGGGGTGCATACCGTCAAAGTCATGTCTGCGGCGGATATGGCAGACGCGGTCAAAGCCCGGGCGGAAGAACAGGATATCATCATCAAGGCCGCTGCAGTGGCGGATTACCGTCCGAAACATTCTGCCGACGAGAAAATCAAGAAAAAAGACGGCGACCTGACACTGGAGCTGGAACGCACGGAAGATATTCTGGGCTATCTGGGAGAGCATAAACGAAAGGGACAGTTCCTGTGCGGCTTCTCCATGGAAACGGAAAATATGATTGAAAATTCCCGCAAAAAGCTGGAAAAAAAGCATCTGGATCTGATTGCGGCAAACAACCTGAAACAGGCAGGCGCCGGATTTGGAACCGATACCAATATTGTGACACTTCTGTCAGAAAATGACATGATGGAGCTTCCGCTCATGAGCAAAGAAGAAGTTGCGGATGCGCTGCTTGACTATATTCTGCGGCATCGAAGTATCTGAACGGTAAATTTGACCTGCAGAGAAATAATTACTTTTCGGGAAAATGAAACGGATTCGTGTGTGATATTTGACTATCCGGCTTCCTGGCCATCTCCCAATGCCAGATGCCTGCGGATATCTTCTCCCTATTGATACCACTGTC
>CAJUFB010000017.1 GCA_910585805.1 uncultured Acetatifactor sp. | reverse complement strand
CAGTGATGTCTCCGGGAAAATACCTGGCTGGCGGTCTGCAGTCGGGTTGTACTGCAAATTCAACCGGTGCGCAGTATAAATGCTCACGGATATGGCTCTGAGGACTGCGGCTGCTGCAGACCCGGACCTTACCCAAAAAGAAGCCGAAGAGAAAAAGCTCTTCGACTCCTGATCTTATGGAAGTGTCTGCAAATAACTGATACGAGTTTAAAGTTGTCTTCCCTGTATTTCCGGGCTTTTCCCTGAAGAAGCTGTATCAGTTATTTTCCGACAATTCCTATGATTGATAGGATAATAAATCTTCTGCCGCTTTGCGTCTGGGAGCGACAGGTGTCTCGTCGGGATAGCCAATCGGAATAAGAGCCACCAGTTCTCTGTCCTCAGGAAGCTCCAGCAGCTTCGTGGCTTCTTCTTCGTCAAACAGCCCCATGATCACGGTACCCAGTCCCTGCTCGTAAGCGGCAAGGCAAAAAGCTTCACCTGCAGCGCCGGCATCGTACATCTGCCATCTGTCGCCCCTGGGGGTGGAGTAAGAGCCGTCCCGCTCATAACCGCTGCGTCCTTTGATCATGGTAACGGCGATCACCATGGGAGCATTCTCCATGATCCTTCCGTTGCCGGGGAAAATGGACGTGCATTTGGCCAATGCGGCTTTCTTCTCGCCCTCTACGGCGATATAGCGGACGATCTGGGTGTGTTTCCAGCTGGGAGCGTAGGAAGCGGTCTCAACGATCCGGACAAGCAGCTCGTGGGAAACGGGCTGGTCAGTGAATTTGCGGATGCTTCTGCGTCCTTTGATACACTCGTTTGCAGTCATCTGTGGAACCTCCTTAAATTATTTTCCTGAAATTCCCTGTTACCATGATACCACGTTACGGAAGGAGTTTCAATGAAATATTTTGAAAGAATTGAGAAACTTTTGCGTGCAAAGATTTGCATAATGTGCCCGATTAGATTATAATGAGACTGAAAACAGATACAGAAAGGACGGGTGCAGAAGATGGAATATACGGAAAGGAAAAGATGGGTGTTTTTCGGGCTTCCTTTTACTTTTACGAAATATGTGGTGAAGGAGGATATGATCACCATAGATGAAGGACTGCTGAAGACCATAGAAAATGACTGTTTCATGTATAAGGTACAGGATGTGACTCACACCGCAAGCCTGGCGGAGAAGCTCTTCGGACTGGGCACCGTGACCTGCTACACCGGAGACACCACCCACCCGCAGTTGGTGCTGCAGCATATCAGGCATTCCAAAGAGTTGAAGGAATTCATCCTGAAGCAGTCCGAGGAGGCCAGGCTGAAGAGACGCACGGTAAATATGCTGGATATCGGCTCCGGAGACATGGAGGATGTGGGGGACGGAGACGACTGAGGCTTTGTGGGAACCCTGGGTGTCCGGAGCAGCTATTTGCCGGAATCGGATGACAGAAGCCGCTCGAACAGTAATCCGGCGATAAACCAGCAGGGAGCATAGTCCAGCCGGATGACGCGGCTGACGTTCCAGCGGCTGCGTCTGTAGTCCCAGGGGCAGAACCTGTGTTTTGCCAGAAATGTGCCGGAAAGGTATTCCGCGGAAAAGATCAGGCCCATATAAGCCAGTCCGCGTCTCCAGGCGGATTTTCCGGTAAGGAGGTGGCTGAAGGGGGCCAGGATGGCGGCGCTGCCGTAGATGGGAAACATCCACAGGGAAGTATTTCCTCTGAGGGTCATATCCCGGCGGCGCAGGGAGTCCATGGAAGTGAACAGTATTTCCATGCACCAGCCCGCAAGCCCGCATTTGAGAAAATTAGCTGCAAATGTGCTCAAAGTATGTTTCATGATGGGAGCTCCTTTTTACGTATTAATAAGGAATTGTCTGCTTCCATGTCTGAACAGGTCAGAACCGGAAAATAACCGCAGCTGCTTCTTTGGGAAAAGCCTTTAAACACATGGAAAACGGCTTTAAACTCGTAGCGGTTATTTGCAGACACTTCCTTAGTATGCAGATATGAGCGGGAGATTATGCAGAGAACCGATAGAAAGGGAGGCGGATGCAGCCGATGAATTACAGGGAGGCAATGGAATATGTGGAGCAGACGTCAAGATACGGCATATCGCCCGGACTTGACAGCATCCGTGAGTTATGCAGGAGGATGGGGGAGCCTCAAAAGGGACTGAAATATGTGCATGTGGCCGGAACCAACGGGAAGGGCTCGGTGTGCGCATTTGTGGCTTCCGCTCTGAGATGCGGCGGGTACCGGGTGGGAAGGTATCTTTCGCCTGCAATTTTTGACTACAGAGAAGAAATACAGGTCAACGACCGATATATCACAAAGAAAGCCCTCTGTCAGGGGATGGAGCTGCTGAAAGGCGCGTGTGACGGCATGGCGGCAGAGGGACTGCCCCATCCTACGGCTTTTGAGATCAAGACGGCGCTGGCATTCTGGTATTTTCAGGAGAAGAAATGTGATATAGTGGTATTGGAGACAGGGATGGGAGGTTTGCTGGATGCTACCAATGTGGTGGAAGATATCTGCGCGGCAGTCATAACCTCCATCAGTATGGACCATATGAAGTTTCTCGGCAATACACTGCCGGAGATCGCAGCCCAGAAGGCCGGGATACTGAAGGCGGGCTGTCCGGCGGTCACCGCAGCCCAGAGGCCGGAGGTGATGGACGTGATCGCGGAGAAAGCCGCTGCTCTGAACTGTCCGCTGACGGTTGCGGATGAGGGTGCTGCTTCTCATGTGAAATACGGACTGGAGAAGCAGAGGTTTGACTACGGTGCCTGGAAGGGGATGGAGATCACTCTGGGGGGACTGTATCAGATCGGCAATGCCGTTGTGGCTCTGGAGACGCTGAGGGGCCTGGCCGAGCGGGGATTTCCTGTTTCGGAGGCACAGCTGCGCAGAGGGATGGCGGAGGCAAAATGGCCGGGCAGATTTACCGTAGTGGGCAGGAAGCCTTATTTTATTGCGGACGGCGCCCATGACGAGGACGGAGCCAGGCGGCTGGCCCAGTCTGTGAAGTTTTATTTTCCGGATAAAAGAATCGTCTATATCATGGGAATGTTAAAGGACAAGGAATATGATAAGGTGATCGCGCTGACCCATACCCTTGCGGATCAGATCATAACCGTGACGCCGCCCGACGCTCCGAGAGCGCTTTCCGCTTATGAACTGGCGCAGGCAGCGGCAAAGGTTCATGCCAATGTGACGGCGGCGGACAGCCTGGAGGAAGCCGTGGAGATGAGCCGGCTGCTGGCGGGAAAAGAGGATGTGATACTTGCCTTTGGCTCCCTGTCCTTCCAGGGGAGGCTGATGGAGATCACAGGATATGCTGCAAAGGAAGGACATGGCAGGGAACTGTATCGGGCTGCTGTCTTCGAAAAAGCCGGGAAAGGCAGCAAATATAACCGGCAGGGAAAGGAAGCTGGCAGGAGATGATAGATCAGGAGAAGATCAGGGAGGCAGTTAAGCTGCTTCTGGAAGGAATCGGTGAGGATCCT
Organism: uncultured Acetatifactor sp.; assembly: GCA_910585805.1. Taxonomy (GTDB): domain Bacteria; phylum Bacillota; class Clostridia; order Lachnospirales; family Lachnospiraceae; genus Acetatifactor. The sequence continues at coordinate 61,620 of CAJUFB010000017.1, read as the reverse complement.
GAGCGCGAGGGGCTCAGGGATACCCCCGACCGGGTAGCCAGGATGTATGGAGAAATCCTGGCCGGAATGGAGGCGGATGCATCTGTGCCGCTGGCGAAGGTATTTTCGGTGGACAGCGGCGAGATGGTGCTGGAAAAGGACATTCCCTTTTATTCCATGTGCGAGCACCATCTGATGCCGTTTTACGGGAAGGCTCATATTGCGTACATACCCAAGGGAAAGGTGGTTGGTCTGAGCAAGCTGGCCAGAACGGTGGAGATATATGCTGCCAGGCTGCAGATCCAGGAGCAGATGACAGGACAGATCGCGGATGCGCTGATGAAGCATCTGGCGCCGGGGGGCGTGATGGTGATGCTGGAGGCAGAGCATATGTGCATGACCATGCGAGGGGTGAAAAAGCCCGGCAGCAGGACGGTCAGCATTGCGGTGAGAGGCGCTTTTAAGGAGGAACCCATGCTGCAGGAGAAATTTTTCCGGATGCTGCAGGTATAGAGCGCAGACGCAGGCGGGATTGCCAAATGAGGCGCGGAGCCTGCCGGCTTTTTGATTCAGAATGCGAAAGAAGCAGGGAAAAGAGGGGCGAAGCGTTGGGAGAGCCGGATCTTGCGGCAGCGGACGGGCGCCAGGGAGGAAAAAGAGGTTATGAGGATTGGAAACAGGGAGTTTCAGACAAAGGGGCATACTTACGTGATGGGTATCCTGAATGTGACGCCGGATTCTTTCTCGGATGGAGGAAAGTGGAATGATAGAGACAGGGCGCTGCGGCATGTGGAGGAGATGCTGGCGGAGGGAGCCGATATCATTGATGTGGGCGGTGAATCCACCAGGCCGGGCTATACCATGCTGTCGGAAGAGGAGGAGACCGCCAGGGTAGTTCCTGTGATAGAAGCCGTAAAAGCGGCTTTTGAGGTACCGGTTTCTCTGGATACATATAAGGCAAAAGTGGCGTCGGCAGGAATTGCGGCAGGGGCGGATCTGATCAATGATATATGGGGGCTGAGATACGATGGGGATATGGCAAAGCTCATTGCCGGAAGCGGACTGCCCTGCTGTCTCATGCATAACAGAAAGAATACGGATTATCACTCTCTTGTGGACGATGTGACATCTGATCTGAAAGGGAGCCTGAGACTGGCAGAGGAAGCAGGGATTGCGGAGGACAGGATCATTCTGGATCCCGGTATCGGTTTCGGGAAAAAATATGAGCAGAATCTGGAGATACTTCACCGTCTGGAGACCATTGGGAAGCTGGGATATCCGCTTCTTTTGGGCTGCAGCCGGAAATCCGTGGTCGGTCTGACGCTCGAGCTGCCGGTGGAGCAGAGGCTGGAGGGTACTCTGGTCACCACTGTCTTCGGCGTTTTGAATGGCTGCATGTTTGTGAGGGTTCATGATGTGAAGGAGAATGTAAGGGCAGTGAAGATGGCAGAGGCGATATTGCGGGCATGAGATGTAAGGTCAGTAAAATCGGCTGAGGCGATTCAGCGTGCATGAGATTGTATGAGGAGGGTAAAGTAACAATGTATTCTGAGTGGGCAAGAGATGAGATTCATATTGACAGACTGGAAGTATTCGCGCACCATGGCGTGTATCCTGAGGAGACAAGGGCAGGGCAGACCTTTTACGTGAATGCGGTTCTGTATGTGGATACATGCAGAGCCGGCAGCAGTGATGAACTGGAGGATACGGTGGACTACGGGGCAGTATGTCACTTTATCGCCGGATGGATGCGGAGCTATACCTGTAAACTTCTGGAGGCTGTAACGGGAAGGCTGGCGGAGGCGCTGCTGCTGAATTATCCCATGATTTCTGCAGTGGATCTGGAAATCATAAAGCCGTTTGCGCCGGTTCATCTGCCGTTTGAGGGGATATCCGTCAAAGTGCACAGAAGGTGGCACAGGGCATATATTGGCCTGGGTTCCAATCTGGGAGACAGAGAAGGCTATCTGTCCGGCGCCGTTGAGGCTCTGCGTTCCCATAAGCTGATAGAGCTGCGGAAGGTTTCGAAAATGCTGGTTACGAAACCCTATGGCGGGGTGGAACAGGATGATTTTCTGAACGGTGTGGCGGAGATTGAGACGCTGATGAATCCGCAGCAGCTTCTGGAAGCCTTGCATGAAATAGAGAATGAGGCGGGAAGGGAGCGGAACGTGCACTGGGGACCCAGAACTCTGGATCTGGATATCCTTTTTTATGAAAAAAAAGTAATGGAAACCGAGAATCTGGTGATTCCCCATCCGGATCTGGAGAATCGGCGATTTGTTCTGGAACCCATGGCGGAGCTTGCGCCTGCTTTCCGGCACCCGGTTACGGGCAGGTCCGTAACGGCGCTTTTGCGGGAACTGGGGGATGCGGAGTAGAGAATTCTTACACATGTAAGTTGCTGCCATAGTATTCCAGGCTTTTCCGGAACAAATCGCAGCAGTATTTCCAGGCATTTTTAAGTATAACCTGGCAGCAGGATTGCCGGAAAGTCAGGAGGGCAGGCGGGATACCAGATATTTGTCCAGGAATCCGGCGCATAATCCGGTAAAGAGTCCTGTGATAACGCCGCTGAGCACCAGGAAAGGCAGATAGGCGAATACGCCGTCGGTGGCGGTGATCATCCAGGCGGTCAGAAGCTGACCTGTATTGTGGGTCAGTCCGCCCATGGCTCCGGTGAGGAAGATCCACTGTTTCCGCAGCAGTTTCATGACAAGCCACATGACCAGCAGGCTGGCAAGCCCCCCTGCAAGGCTGTAGAGCAGGGACAGGGCCTGGCCGAACAGCAGCGCTGAAAGCAGGATCCTGCAGCACAGCACCAGCAGCGCGTCCCCGGCCCGGAAGCGGCGCAGCAACACCAAAGTTACGATATTGGCAAGGCCCAGCTTGATTCCCGGGATGGGCACAAGGGGCGGGACTGCGCTTTCAATGGCGTAGACCGCCAGGGATATGGTGGTGAAAAGGGATAAAAGTGTCAGTTTCTTCAGGGACATGGCGGGCTCCTTAGTAGCTGATAATATCCGGGACAGCAGTGTCCTCGGCAGTGCCAGATACAGGCCGCAGCTGAATGACCAGCCTGTTGGGCAGGCAGGTGACAGGCAGTCTGGTGTCGCTGATGAAACCCTGCCCGACGCAGAGTTTGTCAGGACAGTCGGCGGAGATGATGCCGATGCTGCCCGGGCGGACTTCAATTTCATTGACACAGCCGTTTTCGCCTTCTATGGTAAAGATGCGGCTTTCGGTTTCTTCGTTTAGCGGGATACTCATGATCAGTATACCGTTTTGAAAGATATCTGCGGTATATTCCGTATTATTCCGGGTGGGCAGAAGCAGATAAAGTAAGCTTGCCAGGCATATGAGAGCCAGGAAGGCTGCTGTCAGAAAAGCAGTTTTCCTGCTGCCGGGTTGTGTCTTCATGGGGTACCTCTCTGTATGTATACTGTTCAATGATTTCCTTAGTAATCGTACAGAAATAACGTTTCTTTGCATGAACCGAAAACCGGATCCTGCGCTGATGATCAGCAAAAACTCAAAAGTTATTTCGTAACACTTTTAAGTATAACAAAAAGGATGAGAAAAATGAAGTTTTTTTTTCGCGTGATAGTGATCGGAGCGACTGTTTTTTTCTGCTGTGGCTGCGCAATGGGCGGAAGCGGGAGCAGGGAGAATGCTTCCGCAGGCGGCGCCGGAGATCTTGAAGGGCAGGCATCCGGCCATACATGGCAGAACGCCGCTGGCATGCAAAATGACACTGCTGCCGGGCAGGACAGGGAAACTGCCAGGCAGTATGTGGACACTGCCATGGGAACTGTGATACAGCAGACCGTCTATGCGTCGGAGGATGCTGCCTCGGATTTTTTTGAGAGGTCCAAGGCGCTTTTGACAGGGCTGGAACAGGAGGAACTGTCCTGGAGGCTGGATACATCCCAGGTGTGGCGTGTGAATGCGGCGGCGGGAAGTGAGGAAGGCTGCGGTGTTTCGGAGGAACTGGCGGCGCTGCTGCAGGAGTGCCTGGAGCTGTATGGGCGTTCAGGCGGCGCTTTTGATATCACATTGGGCCCTCTGACGCGATTATGGGATATTGATAAATGGGCGGCAGGCGGTGCAGACGATGAGGAAGGCTTCCGTCCGCCTTCAGCCGAGGAACTGGAAGATGCATTACGTTTGTGCGGCAGTGACCGGGTCAGGATTGTTTCACCATCTTCGGAAGGAGAGGAAACAAAGATCTTCCTTCCGGAGGGAATGCAGCTTGACCTGGGAGCTGTGGGAAAAGGGCTGGCCCTCTCCAGGATCGGCAGTATGCTGGAAGAGGGAGAGGGAATCAGCGGGGCAGTGATATCCTTGGGGGGCAGCATCCTGACCTTTGGAGGCAAACCGGACGGCAGCTCCTGGAAAGTGGGTATTGTTAACCCTTTTGATACATCCTCCAATGTGGGGATTCTGTCACTGGAAGGACAGTGGTGTGTGTCAACATCCGGGGATTATGAACGTTATGTGGAGGCAGACGGGGTGCGCTATCACCACATTCTGGACCCGGCTACGGGATATCCTGCTGTCAGCAAGGTGCGCGGAGTGACCGTCCTGGCAAAGGACGGGCTGCTCAGTGACGGACTTTCCACGGCATGTTTCCTTCTGGGGACGGATCGGGGGATGAAACTGGCGGAAGAATACGATGTGGAGGTATTGTTTGTAATGTCTGACGGAAGCATTGTCATGTCGGAAGGGATGGAGCCATATTTTACGAAGCTGTAGGGTCCGGGATATGGCTGTACCTCTCTTTGGCATTATGAAAATGCCGGTTTATTACAGCAGGCTTTTCATGGCTTAGCCAAAAGACCGCCAAAAGACTTATTGAAGAGCAAAAACAGGGGACTTGAAAAAGTCATGAAATCTGGTATAATAAAAAGACAGACAGTTCAAAACATAATCAGGGTTCAGTGCCCATACTTCAGGAGGCCAATCATGGAACAGCCGTTATATACTTCAGCTAAGGTAAATAATGAAATTGAACTTTGTGAAATTACAGATCCGGAGTGTAAGCGCCTGGTGGAAAAAGCACTTTTGCGCGAGCGGATTTCATATTATATCCGCTGGCCGAAATCATCTATTTTCCACCGGAATAAGAATACATGCATCATCTGTATCAATGACAATTTCAAGGAGATAGCCGAGGATATGGTGCGGGCTGTATGTGATGAGAAGGGCTATCATGTGAGGTTTCTGATGAAAAAGTCTCAGAATCAGTATCTGTAAGCAAGATGATATTACATAGTACATAGTCTTCCCCATCTGTTTTCAAATCCGTCGAAGGCAGATGGGGTTTTTGCTGTGTAAGGCATCCAATTTGACTTCACGGCACTGAGGGGCATTTCGCACTCTTTTATCCGGAGACGGAAAAGGAATCAGGTAAAGCCTTTACACTTTCCGATGGCGCTCAATCTTACAGCTGTGCTTTTTATTTCTTATGCTATAGCTGATGCCCACCAGAAGGATATCACTTCCAAAGCCAACCAGAATTTGAGGATATTGCCGTATGCGTATCTGGTCAATGGCACTCGCGTTCTATCAGCAGCTCCTAAAAAGCGGTGAAAAAAGTTGTAAAAAAGGGTTGCAAAAAAGTTGCAGAAAAATATAAAATCCTGTTGACAAATCCCTTTTTGAATGCTATAATACCTCTTGTGGTTGCGGTAATGCATTCACTTGTTGCTACGGCTCAGCTCTTGGAGTATTGCAATAATAGTTATTGATTTATTTGTTCAAATTCATAGTATTGGAAATTAAGCTGCTGTGGCTCAGTCGGTAGAGCGTCGCATTGGTAGTGCGGAGGTCACGGGTCCGATTCCCGTCAGCAGCTCTCAAAAATCAAGTATTTAGGCGGGGTTGCGGGTATTCTAAAACAGAGTGTAATCGCTGATACTTTAAAGTGTTAAAGTATACTGGAGGAAAGGGGATTTTGTATAGAGCTTTCCTCTTGAGAATATGCAAATCTTGATATGAACATTAAGTGAACGCTAAATTTCGGCGTTCTTTTCTTGTGCCAGAATTTAAGCATGAAGAGGATGAGCCACATGCTTGCAGATAGCTGAGAATCCTCACTTTATTCCAACTACCCGGTTCCGCAGATGCAGAATCAAAATCCGAATTTTAACCAGCCAATAACCCGTACATAGACAGGATGAACCGGTTACAGCAGTATCAACAAAACCTGCGGATGCCGAAAGGGCTATTCCAATGGCAGAGAGCGTTTTTGGTGGTTCGCGTATGAAAGCCTTAGATTTTATGCGGATTTTCAGATGGACCGTAATTTGGACATATTGGGTTGTGCGCAGAGACGTATTATTGTGAGACTGTCGGTAATGTAAATGAGACAACGATAAAGAAGTATATCGCTGAGAATCTTCCCTACTCGGTTTGGCAGAAGGTTATCTCAAAATAACTGTCGCCCGCTCTCAGCTTTTCCATATTGTCGTAGAGTATGATACGCAGAGTGTTGGGTATTTCCCTGTTTCTTTGTATAACATATCTTCGGATCGTTTTAAGCGTGCTTTCCTCATAATAATTGTCTGCCGGAACAATGGCAGTTAAATAGACGGTGGAATAACCTGAACCGCTGCCGGTGATGTAATGGACAATGCTGATATCATCCATGGACCGGCTGAAATTATAAAAATCGATATAAGCGGCTGTTATTAATATTACGGTAAACAGCAGGATCCCAAAGCATAGTTTCTTTTTCATAAATCTATCTCCCGAAAACAGCAAATCTTTTGAAAAGGATCATATGAAACAAGTCTTCTCATCCTACTTTATCCTACTTTATGCGATAATTCAATATAAAATCGTACAAAATGATATAGTAAGGTAAAAAGGGAGTCATGCAATGAAACCACTAAAGAAAAAAGTAAGCATTACGCTTGACGGAGATTTGATCGATGAGATCAGAAAGCGGGCGGAAGCGGATGACAGGTCATTTTCACAATACATAAACATTGTCCTGAAAGAGTACTTGTTGAAAGAACAAAGGCCGGAAAGCAGTCAGCTGTATGTTTAGCAGTCTCTGTTTATCGGTCCGGTCTGCGTGATCTGTGCCGCGCATCAAAAAGATCCGGCTGTATTTGCTCTGGGTAAAATAGCCAGAGCAAATACATTTGTTTTTATGGGCATAAAGAAGTGGCTTCAGGCATCTACCCCAAGCTGTCTCAGTTCCTCCTCAGCCTGTTTTCTGCTTTTAAAGCAGATTCCGTGAATACCGAGCGCTTCCGCCGCATCCACATTTTTCCCGGTGTCGTCAATAAATACACTTTCTTCCGCCTTCAGCGAATATCTGGACAACAGTATGCGGTAGATCTCAGCATCGGGTTTGATCACCTTCTCACGGCAGGATAATATGCCTCCGTCCATGAATGGGATAAAATCCAGGGCGTCCTGGCAGTCCTCGTAAGCCTTGATGGAGAAATTGGAAAGGTAGTATACCTTGTACCCATGTGTCTTTAAACGCTGTATCCAGGGGATTGCATAGTCGCGTTTTGTCACCATTCCTTTTACGTTATCGAATGCCAGCCGGAGTTCTGAAGCAATCTCCGGGTCTCTTCGGATAAATTCCTGCATCAGTTTTTCCATGTCCCAGACTCCCCTGTCCACTTCGTCCCAAAGCGGTGTCAGCACAGATGCCCTGGCGATTCGCGCTGTCATTTCTTCACTGAAGCCCCTGTCTGACAGAAACTCTTTCCAGCGGAAGTCTGTCAGTACATTGCCGATATCAAATATTATATTCCGAATCATATTTTTTTCCTTTCTGAGATGGGATCAGAGACTGTACAGTCCTTTATTCAGTCCTTCCTTATCATAGCGTATAGAGGAACGGAATGCAATCTATTTTTTCTGTGCAGGTATACATTTTGAACCATTCGCGATATATTAGATAGAGAGCAGATAACAGAGGAGCCTGTACAATGGATTTTTTAGAGAAAATGGGGGATACGATCACAGCGAAGGGGAAGGCGGTTGCAGACAAAGCAAAGGTGCTGGCGGAAATTGCATCGTTAAAGAGCCGGCTTTCGGCCTGTGAGGAGGTAATGAAGAGCAGCTGTCTGGAAATAGGGAAGCTGTACTACGAGAAATATGGCGATGCCCCGGAAGCTGCTTTTGAGGATCAGTGTCAGGCAATCGCAAATGCGCGGAACGGGGCGAGGGAACTTCGGGAGGAGATAGAGATGTTGAAAAAATGTTGATGTATATCGGAAAAACGTAGCGGAAATAAGAAAACAGAAGCCATGACACCTTGAGGATATCATGGCTTCTGATTTTTATTTCAACCAGCCTGTCCCTTTTATGGGCAGCGTGTTTTATTCTTCGCCGCCATCTTCTGGATTGTAAATGCCGGCGGCAATTTTTTCCTGTTGGATCGCCCAGGCCTGTGCGTCAAGGATGGACTGGTAATCCGGATTGGCAAAGAATGCGTCGTCATGCTGGCAGCGAGAGGCATTGGTGACAGGTCCGGCAGGCGTCCCGTTCCCGTTCGGATCCTGGGTTAAGCCTGCGGATGAACCCGACCACAAAGCGGGATCTTCCAGCAGGGGCAGGTCACAGGTACCGATCACTTTGAAAGGACAGCCGGGACTGGCGGGGATATGGTCATAGTCGCAGAGTTCTCCGCTGTAATGCACCGTACAGTTTTCCGTGGGAACGGTGCCTTCTGCAAAAATCTCCGTGCGTGTATCGCAGACGCCGGGGATGGGCTGCTTACCTGACTTGGTGCAGACAGAGGCGCTTACAATTCCCTGAGGCATGGTGAACTGCTCGTTGGGGAGATTCTCATGGATCCTTGACATAACGGCACGCCACAGATCCCTCGCTACATGATCCTCCCTGTTGCCGGTGGAACGGCTCATTTCCACATTATTGTCATACCCTGCCCAGGATGCGCAGGTGTAATAGGGAGTAAAGCCGGCGAACCATACGTCCCAGTAGTCGGTGGTGGTGCCGGTCTTGCCGGCGATAGCCATATTGCGGTTGAAATTGCAGGCGGTGCCGGTACCGGTGGTCACTACATCCACCATGGCATCCGTCAGCAGGTAGGCAGTGGTCTCCTTGATGACCTGTTTGGAGGCGGGAGTGGTATTGTCCAACAATACATCGCCGTCCGTGTTGGTGACCCTGATGTAGAGCTTGGGCTTCACGTAATTGCCCTTATTGGCGATGGCGGCATAGGCGGCGGTGAGCTCATAGGGAGTGACGCCGTTGGTCAGACCGCCCAGTGCCAGGGTCTGGTTTACATCCGTATAGAATTTTTCTTCCCCGTTGGAATTGGTGATCCATACGCCGTCGGTCAGTGTGGTGAAACCGAAGTTCAGCAGATAGTCGTAACCCAGCTGCGGGGTGATGACAGTCTCTGTCTTTACAGCCACGATATTAAGGGATTCCCGAATACCTTCCCGGATAGGCTGGATTCCGCGGTAGCCCTTGTACCAGTTTCTTACGGGGGTGCCGTCGGCATAATTAAAGGGAGCATCATTGTACACAGTGGCCAAAGTCTGGCCGGCACTGTCCAGGGCAGGAGCGAAAGCCGCCAGCACCTTAAAGGTGGAGCCGGGGGAGCGCTTTGAATTGGTTGCCCGGTTCAGGGTGCGTCGCCCTTCCTTGACGCCGCGTCCGCCCACGAGAGCCACTACATAGCCCGTGGACTGGTCTTCCACGACCATGGCGGCCTGTGGCTGGGGAGTCATGGAGATAGATTCAGTATAGTTATCCTCATCGTCGGCAACTCCGAGTTCGGCAAGCATGGCAGTGCGGTAGGTGACGATTGCCTCCTGGGCGTCATCCTGGGAGCTGAAGATCAGATTAAAGCGCTTGTCCTGATTTGCCTTGAACCAGCTCATCATGTTTTCCTTGCTGAAATTATGATTTTCTCCGTCGGCTGTGAAGATTGTCAATGCATAACTCAGATACCATTTTACATTTTCCGGGTAGTTTTCCGGATTGGCGAACTCCTCATCCAAAATGGCCTGAATCGTGGGATCCATGGTGGATTCGATGCGCAGTCCGCCGGAGTAGAGCAGAGTTTCGGCCATAGTTTCGGAATAGCCTGCAATTTCGATCAGATCCTCCCGAACCTGCTCGAAAAGGGCATCGGAAAAATAAGATCCCGATGTTGTGTTGGTATTGACACGGTAATCGGCATCGTGGATACTGATCCGTTCATATACGGCATCCGTGTCCGCTATGGCCGCTGCATACTCCTGATCTGTGATGAATTCCAGTTCAAGCATTTTGGTCAGACAGGTATCCCGGCGTTTCTTATTGTTTTCCGGATGGTGTATGGGGTTGTTGCCGGAGGGATTCTGGGTGATGGCGGCGATGACGGCACATTCTGAGAGTGTGAGCTCGCTGCAGGATTTGCCGAAATATCGCTGGGAAGCGGATTCTACGCCAAGAGTGTTCTGTCCCAGATTGATGGCGTTCATATAGCGCAGCAGGACGTCTTCCTTGGAATAATATTTGGAGATTGCAAGAGCCAGGTTCTGTTCCTGGATTTTGCGCTTGACCATCTTGATCAAATTGCCGTTTTCCTCAGTCCAGTCCGTAAAGATGGTATTTTTCAGCAGCTGCTGGGTGATGGTGCTGGCGCCCTGCTTTTCTTCTCCAAGGGTGATTATGAACTGATAGGCAGATCGCGCGATTCCCTGTATATCGATACCGTTGTGCTGGTAGAAACGTTCATCCTCCACAGCCACGAAAGCCTCTCCCAGATGCTTGGGGATCAGATCCCAGTTGTTGATCTGAATGCGGTTGGAGTTGATGCTGACATATTGGTCGATCTCGCTTCCCTCACAATCGTATACGATGGTTGCCTCACCGGTAGCTACCACATCGCTGAGCCTGATCTCGGGAGTGGAGGACAGGATGCCCCTGAAAGCGCCCAGTCCTGCCGAAACGCCGCAGATCACGATGCCGATCATGGCGGCAAGGCTCAGCTTGACCAGGGAGACCCCAAGCTTACGTCCCCACTTTTTTGACTTGGAATTAAGTGCCCTCTGTTTTGCGCGGACACCTCTTTTTCCGTAATTCATATGCCCACCTTTCTGCATAAAGCTGTCTGCGGATGCCAACACCTGTAAATATCTGGGAAAGCAGGTATTGTTCCGGATTATGCGCAGCAAAATATTTTGCATATTTAACACATTATACCAAAAAAAAATATGTAAATAAAGTTTTTTTTGGCTTCTTAATAATTGTTTCACATTTTGGTCAGATTATGATAAAATGAATTCGGGACGGAAAGCCGGAAAATAAGCATCTTCCGGTATTGTGACGATATCGTCTGCGGCGGTGGGGCGTATTTGGACGGGGATAGATAAGGCAGGTAGCGTTCTGATGATGCGGAATAGAGGGAGGGACAGAAATGGGATCAGTTTATGTGGAAGAAAGAACGGCAGATTCCTACCGTGTGTTGCTGGAGGGCGGCGAAGGTGAATATGTGGAAAAAAAGTCCCGTTTTATCGCCACGCTGCGAAAGTGTGAAAGCGAGGAAGAGGCGGCGCGCTTTGTGGAGGAAATGAAGAAGAAGTACTGGGATGCCAGGCATAACTGCCATGCCTTTATCATTGGAGACAGGGGAGAACTGACACGCTGCAGCGACGACGGGGAGCCTTCCGGAACGGCGGGGCGGCCCATGCTGGAGGTGCTGACAGGCGCCGAACTGCGGAATGCTGCGGTGGTGGTGACAAGATATTTCGGCGGCGTGCTGCTGGGGACCGGTGGACTGGTGCGTGCCTACACCCAGGCGGTGAAGGAGGGGCTGAAGAATTGTAAAGCAGGCAGGATGTGTTACGGGCATCTGGTGCGGATCACAACCGACTACGTCTGGATAGGCAGGATACTGTATCTGTTGGGAAATCTGGGGCTGGAGCCGGTTTCCTCGGATTATGGAGAGCGGATTGTGCTGAAACTGGAGGTTCCCGCGCAGAAGCTGGAGCGATTGCGGCGGGAAGCGGCGGAATCTACCAACGGTCAGGCGGAATTCGTAAAAGAAAAGGATATTTATTTTATTGACAAAGAGGAAATCGGGGACTAAAATGGTAGATGTCAGCGAAGGTGCTGTTGCGGTACGGAAGACCGGCTTTGTAAAGCCGCGTCGCGGGACGGTTTTGTGAGATTGGCGCCAGAGCAGGCTGATAAAAATAGTATTTCGAAAGGTGGTGGTTTTGCATGAAGAGTCAGAAAAAGAATAATGACAACCCTCTTCCCGGTCGAAGTTGCAGCCCGGTAAAAAAACCACATAAGGAGAAATGCTATGGAAACAAGGATCGAACTTGAGGAACTGATCAGGCTTCTTGATGCCAAACAGTATACGAATCTCCGTCAATTTCTGACCGATTTAAACGAGGCGGACATTGCCCTTCTCATGGAAGAGCTGGAGTCGGAGTTCATGCTGAAGGTGTTTCGTATTTTGCCGAAGAATCTGGCGGCGGATGTGTTTTCCTATCTGGAGACAGATTCCCAGGAATTCATTATCACTTCCCTTTCCGACAAAGAAGCCGGCAGCGTCATCGACAATCTGATGGCGGATGACGCGGCGGATTTTCTGGAGGAGATGCCGGCTAACGTGGTGGAGCGCCTGTTGGCCAACGCTAATCCGGACACCCGTCAGGCGGTGAATCAGCTGCTGCGCTACCCTGAGGATTCCGCAGGCAGCATTATGACCGTGGAGTATGTCTCTCTGAAGGAGAATCTCACGGTGGATCAGGCCATTGCGCGTATCCGCGCCATAGGCCTTGATAGCGAGACCAGCAATATCTGCTATGTGCTGGACACGGGACGGGAGCTTGTGGGGACGGTGGCCCTGCGCTATCTGCTGCTCAGCCAGGGGAATGAACTGATCGCGGATATCATGCATGAAAACGTGATTTCCGTCAATACTCTCATGGATCAGGAGCAGGTTGCCGCCCAATTTAAGAAATATGACTTTACAGCCATGCCGGTGGTGGACAATGAGAACCGCCTGGTGGGCATTATAACCGTGGACGATATCGTGGATATCCTGGAAGAGGAGACCACGGAGGATATGGAGAAGATGGCGGCTATCGTGCCCAGCGACAAACCGTATATGCGGACTTCGGTGGGGGAGACTTATAAGAAACGAATTCCCTGGCTTCTTTTGTTGATGGTGTCGGCCACCTTTACGGGAGCTATCATTGCTTCCTTTGAAGATGCGTTGAGCGTGTGCGCGGTGCTGACGGTATTCATTCCCATGCTGATGGACACGGGGGGGAATGCGGGCGGCCAGGCCAGCGTGACTATTATCCGTGGGCTTTCTCTGGGGGAGATTACCTATCGTGACGTGCCAAGAGTGGTGTGGAAGGAAATCAGAGTGGCCATTCTCTGCGGCGGGACGCTGGCGGTGGCGAATTTCGCAAAGCTGATGCTGTTTGACCGGGTGGGGATACTGGTGGCATTTACGGTGTGCCTGACGCTGGTGGCGGCGGTGCTGATGGCCATGCTGGTGGGATGCCTGCTGCCCATCGGAGCCAAGAGAATCGGCTTCGACCCGGCGGTGATGGCCAGCCCGTTTATTACAACGATTGTGGACGCTTTGTCGTTGTTGGTGTATTTCAGGTTTGCGGCGATGCTGTTGGGGATTTGAAATAGATAGTTCTGTGAAAGATTTTGGCTGAAATAGGGAGATTTGCGGGGGGTGGTAGAAAGATACCACCCCCTTTTTGGCAGGTGGTAGAGGAAAACGCCTTGTAAATGTAAAGGTGCCTTTGGTAAAATGATGGCATCTGCAGATGGCTGGGGGTTATCCGTTCCGGGAAGGTCAGGTACTGGCGGCTATGGACTGCCATGCCCGGGAAAAGGAAAACAGCGTCTGCCCCGTCTGGTATCCGGCCTGTACTAAAGTGCCGGCGGGGCAGGCGCGGAAAGGAATAAGAGGAAAGGACAGGTGGAATGTGGAATGGAGATGAAATAATTTCTGGAGAAAGCGGGGGCGAGGACAGGGAGGCACTGGCGGAGCGGATCAGGGGATTTTCATCAAACTGAACTGTTGCATACAGGCACACAGGTTTTGGCGGTTCTTAAGCCGCAGTCGGCGCTGCACTGTGGCCGGGAAGAAAAGAAAAAAGGATTCTATGGTCAAGAATTTTGATTGATATGCGCGGCAAAGCGTAACCAGGAGGTATAGAGATGAAGAAAAAGGAAAATAAGGTGAGGAAGTTTTTTGGAAACAGGGGACTCTGGGGGATCGTTTGTTTTCTGCTGATTATGTATTATGTTATTGCGTCGGGAATCGGTATCAGAAGTTTCAAAGAGTTTTATATCAAATATATCGATGGATGGATTTTGGGTCCCATAATCATACTTGCCGCTTTGGTAATCTATCTGGCCAGGATGGAGAAGGATTTCTTCAGAGGCTTTCGGATTGCTTTCTCCAGGAAGATGAGCGTCTCACGGATGGAGCTGCAGAAGGCATTAAAGGCCATGGAATATGCGGAGAAGTCCATTATACTTTCAACTGTCCTGTGCATTGTTTTTCCGCTGGTGGATATGTTCTACCATATAGAGAATACAGCTGCAATGGGGCCGATATTTGCTATTATTAGCCTGTATCTCCTGTATCCGGCGGTTCTTCTTCTGGTATTGCTTCCGGTAAAGGGCAGACTGGAGCAAATGGTTGTCTCTTATATGGAAGAGCCGGAGGACAGCGAGGAAGAACGAAAGGAAGCGGAAGGGCAGCGGCTCTATTTCGCCCTCCGTTCCCTGGGCCTGACGGACAGGGAGACGGAGGTGGCCCGCCTGGCGGCTTCCGGCATGAGCAATGTGGAAATCGGGCGGGAACTGTACATCAGCACTGCTACCGTGAAGAAGCATATGACACATATCCTGGAGAAGATGCAGTGCGGGGACCGGGAGGCGCTGGCGGAGCGTGTCAGGGGATTGTGATATCGAGCATGGATTGACAATCGTCTCTTGTTGTTCTATGATGAATATGTAAGGAAATGTCTCCAAATTATGGGAACCGCTTCGGGAGCCTGACTGGACAGCAGATACTGGATCCTTCTTTTATCCGGCGCATTGAGGACAATCTGGAGAAATACCATCTGGACGGCTCACGGCTGCGGATCGAGATCACGGAGCGGACTGGCATGGATGATTTTGCGGAGGTCCGGAAAGTGATGGAGCGTCTGGCGGAGAAGGGGGTCCACTTTTAGTTGGATGATTTCGGGACAGGCTATTCCAATCTGTCCAGCATGCCGGAACTGTCCTTTGAGGTCATCAAATTTGACCGGTCCCTGATCAGGATAATGAATGATGAGCGGAAGGGGCAAAAGACAATAGAGCTGCCGGCAGATATCATGTATGAAAATGACTACAGCATAGTAGCCGAGGGCATCGAGACGGCACCGCAGGTAAAAAATGCCCATGAGCGCAGGCTGGACAGGATTCAGGGATTCTACTATGCGAAGCCCATGCCGGAGGATGAGCTGTGATTTTCTGGGAAAGGAAGAAGAAAACGCTTTAAACGGTTGACAAAACACGCTCAATCTATTATGATGAATTTATCGGTATCAGGGTGCCGTTTCTATGGCACCCACAAATCTGTGAAGGGTGCGAATCGCACATTCGGGCAGTTTCTGCCGGAGTTTTCACACACGCTGGCAGGAAGGCTGTAATATCTGTAGATGTCTTCTTGCCGGCTTATTCGGAGAGGAGACAGAATGAAAAACAAAATGCAGTTTTACTCCAGAAGACAGCGGTTATTCCGCCTGCAGCTTCCTCATTTTTTTGCTAATCGAAAGGTAAAGGACAGGCTTTTCTGTTATCTTTTCGAAAATGACCGCAAGGCCTTGCTGCAGCTTTACAACGCGCTGAATCACAGCAATTACCAGGACGAAAACGCCCTGCAGATCGTTACGTTGGAAAATGTGGTCTATATGTCCATGAAAAACGATTTGGCATTCCTGCTCATCGGTACATTGAATCTGTATGAGCATCAGAGTACCATATGCCCCAACATGCCGCTTCGATTCCTGCTTTACCTGGCTGCAGAATACGAGGTGCTGGCCGCCAGAGAAAAGGCAACTCTTTATGGGAAAAAACTGATTCAACTTCCCGCGCCCCAATGTGTGGTATTTTACAACGGGAACGAAGAGATTCCGGACGAGCAGTTCCTGTACTTGTCTGACGCCTTTCAGGATGAAAAGGGGCATAAGCGCGATTCCAGCCTGGAGCTGAAGGTACGCGTCTTAAACATTAACCATGGGCATAATGCCGCTCTGACAAAAGTCTGCGGGCTCCTGGGGGAATATGCCCATTTTATTGCCAAGATAAAAGAATTCCAGCGCAATGGCCTCTCCACAGACCTGGCTGTTGACAGCGCAATGGAGTACTGCATCGAACACGGGATACTGGAGGATACCTTAACGATGTTTAGGGCAGAGGTAAAGAAAATGCTATTGACTGAATACAATGAGAAAAAACACCTGCGGCTGCTCTGTGCGGAAGCACGTGAAGAAGGGCGTGAAGAAGGGCGTGAAGAAGGGCGGATAGAAGGACGTGAAGAAGGGCGGATAGAAGGACGTGAAGAAGGACGGGCGGAAGGACACACTGAAGGTGTTAAGGAAGGTGAACAAAAAGAACGCAGTAGCCTGATAAGAAAGATGCTCCAAAACGGCTGCTCCGTCGAACAGGCAGCGAAACTGACCGGTCTGTCACCGCAGGAAATTCAGGATGCCTTACAAAAGCACCCTTGATTGTATTCGCGGCAATTTATACTGCGCACCGGTTAAATTTGCAGTACAACCCGACTGCAGACCGCCAGCCAGGTATTTTCCCAGAGGCATCACTGTAAATCCTGATGGTCTGAGTATAGATAAGAAAGGCCGTATTAAAATGTTTTGTATATACGGTTACCTGTTTTTGTGCCGGTCTGTTTTGCATATTTGGCAGATGTCTTCTCCTATGGAATGAAAAAGACAAAACCTTATCCGTATTCATTTCTGAAAATCAAAAAAACGCAGACGAAATCTTCGCAAATACGTTTTGATTTCGTCTGCGGCCCTTTTCCTGTTGGGTTTTACTAAGCTCCATTGTTCATTTTACAGGACAGCAGATGTCTCTGCATTTCCGGAATTGCATATAAAAGTGCCCTTAAGCCGTTTCAAACCGCAAAGATATTTCCTTCCCGGCAATATTCTGGGTCATGGCATCCTGGGTCAGGAAATCATATTGGGACATATACAGCCCATAGTAAGCGCCCCGTTGTGCCAGCAGTTCCTCATGAGTGCCCCGCTCCAGGATTCCGCCTTTATCCACATACATGATGCAGTCGGCGTTCTTGATGGTGGAAAGCCTGTGTGCAATGATGAAGGATGTACGTCCTTTCAGCAGTTCATTTAAGCCCTTCTGCAGCAGGATTTCCGTCTCCGTGTCAATGCTGGAAGTGGCTTCATCCAGGATCAGTATCTTCGGGTTGGCCAGAAGCGCCCTGGCGAAGGAAATCAGCTGCCGCTGCCCCGCAGAGAGACGGCTGCCGCGCTCGTTTACTTCCGTGTAATAACCGTTCTCCATCTGGCTGATGAAATCATGGGCACATACGGTTTTCGCCGCGGCGATGACCTCTTCGTCTGTGGCTTCCCGATTGCCGTAGCGGATATTGTCCATGATGGTTCCCGAGAAGATAAAGCTGTCCTGCATCATTACGCCCATCTGGCTCCGCAGGGAATGGATGGTTACCGTGGAAATATCCGTTCCGTCTATCAGAAGCTGACCGGAATCTACATTGTAGAAACGGCTTATCAGGTTGACAATAGTAGACTTTCCTGCCCCGGTAGGACCTACAAAAGCATAGGTTTCACCGGGCTTTACCGTAAAGTTGATATTTTCCAGGATTCTGTGCCCTTCTTCGTAGCTGAAAGCTACATCCTTAAATTCCACTTTACCCCGGATAGGCGGCATGTCTGTGGCTCCATCCGCGTCCTTGACCAGAACCGGCTCATCGATGGTCTCAAAGATCCGCTCCAGATAGGAGATGGCTGTCAGCAGGGAATTATAAAAACCTGCCAGAGTATTGATAGGCGCCCAGAAGCGTCCTATGTAGGCGGTGAAGGCAATCAGTACGCCTACCGTCAGTGTGGCGTCGGGAGCCAGAATCCAACGGATGCCCAGCACATAGATAAAAGATGTGGTAACAGCGGAGATGACATCCACACTGGGGCCCATGGTGAAATTGAATTTAACTGCCCGCATCCACGCCTTCCGGTAATTGCGGCTGAGATCGTTGAAAATCTGGTTGTTCTCATTTTCCCGGACAAAGGACTGGGTTACCCGGATACCATTGATGCTCTCCGCGATATAGGCATTCAGGTTGCTCTGTTTGTTGGACTGAACCTGCCATGCCCTGCGCTGTTTCTTCTTAATAAAGATGATTACCAGGGCGAGCAGGGGCAGTCCGCAGAGGCAGATAAGGGTCAGCCTGGTGTCACAGATCAGCATAAATATAATAATGAAGAAAAGGTTGCACAGATCTGTGACGGTATTTACAATGCCGTTGCTCAAAAGGTCACTTAAGCTGTTTACATAGTTTACCACACGCACCTGTATCTTGCCGTGGGGCCTGTCGTCATAGTAGGAAAAGGGCAGTTCCTGCAGGTGGTCGAAAATGTCGGTGCGGATGGCGTGTATGATATTCTGGCCCACTATGGTCATGGTTTTTGTCTTGAACCGCATGGCGATGGCGGAGTATGTTGCCACTGCCAGGGTCAGGAGAGAGACAAGGGTAATTTTGCCCATATCCTTTTCCGGGATATAGTAATCCATGATTCTCTGAAAGAAAATGGGAATCATCATGGTCAGGGCGGAAGCGCTGAGCATCAGGATGATGATGCCCGCCATTTTACCCTTGTAAGGGGCGACGTAGCCAGCCAGGCGCTTCAGCTGCCTGACGTCAAAACTGTCTTCAAGCACCTCGTCCATATCATATCGGTTTCGTGCCATGGTATATATCCTCCTAAATTTAGTTCCGCGTATGCCCGCCCCAGTACCAGTCATGGCAGAACAATTTCCGTCCCAGGTGCAGTGCCGGAAATTGCTCTGGGCACTGGTGCGGGCATAAGCTGTGTTCAGTTCCGCGTATGCCCGCCCCAGTACCGGTCATGGCAGAACAATTTCCGTCCCAGGTGCAGTACCGGAATTTGTTCCGGGCGCTGGTCGGGCATAAGCTGTATTCCGGTTTCGCATCAGCGGATCAGTGTTTTTTTGGCAGTGTTCATCAGTTCATAAGGTATTTCGCCGTACTGGTTGCGGAATGCATTGGCATAGTATCCGTTTGCCGCCACCAGTTCGTCATGTGTCCCGTGTTCGATGATGTGCCCGTTATCCATGACTAGTATCTGGTCGGCATCCCGGATGGAGGAGATGCGGTAGGCAATGATGAATACGGTGCATCCCTGTTTCACGGACTTGAGCTGGTTCTGGATATAGCTTTCCGTCTCCATATCCACGGCGGAAGTGGTGTCGTCCAGGATCAGTACGGAAGGGTCCTTCAGGAGCGCCCGCGCCAGGGAAATTCTCTGTTTCTGGCCTCCGGAGAGTCCCACGCCCCGCTCACCCACGATGGTATCGTAACCTTCCGGCAGTGCGGAGATGAAATGGTTGGCATCCGCCATGATGGCGGCGTGTTTTACCTGGTCGAAGCTGCATTCCGGCCTTCCGTAGGCGATATTTCCCTCAATTGTATCCGAGAAAAGGAACACGTCCTGCATTGCCATGCCGATATTGTCGCGGAGGTCATACAGATCCAGTTCCCGTACATCCTTCCCGTCCACCAGCACCTGTCCCGAGGTGGTGTCATAAAAGCGGCAGAGCAGGTTCATCAAGGTGGATTTCCCGGAGCCGGTGGAGCCGATGATGCCTATTTTTTGTCCGGCTTTGACCTTGAAATTGATATTTTTTACTATATCGGTGTCGTCGGCGCTGTAGGACACGTTCCGGAACTCTATGTCGCCGTGAAGTCTGGCATGCTGATGGACCAGGGCGGGGGCATAATCGCCGGTTTGGGGCCAGGATGTCGTACCGTCTTTCAGCCTGCCGGATGTTGCTTCAGAAGTGCCGGGACGGGGGATGTTTCCGGCAATTTCAGCAGCAGTTTTGAGAGTGCTGTTGTCGGCTTGTTTTACAGCAGTTTTGAGAGTGCTGTTGTCGGCCCGTTCTGCAGCAGTTTTACCGGAGGCGGCAGAAGTCTGCACAACGGATGCGGACTGTTCGGAAACAGGCGGTTTCACCTTGGGCTCTTCACTGTAAGTAGCATATATTTTTTCCACGGAGGTCACAAAATTCTGGATATCGTTGACCCACCAGCCTGCCATTCTCAAAGGGCTGTTCAGCATCCACAGGTAGCCGTTGGCCCGCACCAGGTCGCCCAGGGTGATCTCCTCCAGGACAGCCATATAGCCGCCGTAAAGCATCAGCACCACGGTCAGGGCGTAGGACAGGATCTCGAAGATGGGGATATATTTCATCCACACCCGTGAGCTTTTGATCTGGGCATCGCGGAATTTGTCGTTTTCTTTCCGGAACTTTTCTTTTTCATATGCTTCTTTGGCAAAGGCCTTGACCACCCGGTTGCCGCTGATATTTTCCTGGACAAAGGCATTCAGCGAGGAGAAGCACTCCCTGTTCCTCTGGAAAGCGGGCTTTACCTCCTTTGACTGCATGAAAGTGGCAATGGCGGTAAAGGGCAGTACTGCCAGCATGCACAGCGCCAGCTTCGCATTGATGGTAAAGAGCATCAGCAAAGCGAAGGCAAACAGCAGAACATTCTGGTAGACGGCATAAATGTCGTAGGCCATAAAGTGCCTGATGGCGTCCATATCCCCTGTCTGGCGGCTCATCAGGTCGCCGGTGCGCTTTCTGTTGTAGAAGTCGAAATCCTCGTCCAGAAACTTGCGGTATACCTTGCTCCTCATGTCGTAGAGAAGTCCCTGGGAAGCTGTCTCGAAGACCAGCTGGTAAAGGAAGCGCAGAATGCCGGTGAGCAGCGTCACTCCCAGCAGGCAGGCGATCAGCTTCGGCAGCGGGCTGTAATTGCCGGCCAGGACCACATCGTCCACGATGATCCCCGACAGGTAGGGATTCACGATGGACAGCGCCGAGATGGCCGTGGTCAGTATCAGTCCCAGGAGCATCAGTCCCCGGTACTTTTTCAGGAAGCTGCAGAACCATTTGATAGGTGTCATATGTATTCCTCCTTGTTTCAGTTCCGCAATACCCCAATCCCCATACCGGCGCATGGCAGAATCGGTTTTGTCCCAAGTCCTGTCCCGAAAAGGCCATGAGCTGTTCCGGACACAGGGACGGGGTGTTGCTTTTTTCGTCGCTCCTCGTTTTGAGCTTATGTTACATTCTACTTTTTCAGGTACAGAATGAAATGGAGTATCTTGCACCGTTGATGGAAAATCTTGTAATGGACATTTTGTCTGTAAAGAGAGACTATACTCGTGAACGCATTTAATTGCCGCCTTCAGCTCTGGATTGCCGATGCCTTCACTGGTTATACTGTGCAGGCGGCAATTATTTGCGTTTGTGGGTACAAATTGCGTGGGAAAAGGGGGCTTAACGTGGGAATTTGGCGCGGAACGGAAGATTTTATGGACAAGAGGCCGTAAAAATGATATTATCATATTTGTCCGGTCCTGGTTTTGCTCAGATACATTGCAGGGGCTTTCTGTATGATTCCTGACATGGTTAGACGGGGATCAGTCTTGATACCCGATATCAGTTACCGGACAGCGTGTGTGACGACGCAAAGCAAATGGCAAGTGAACAGGCGCAGGAGGATATGGAGGTGAACCCCTGAACCGTCCTGCTGATACAGGAGCCATATTAATATGAAGAAGTGAGGGATAACTATGGAATCCATAAAAAATACAGAACAGTCCAGAATCCGCAATTTCTGCATTGTGGCCCATATTGACCACGGCAAATCCACCCTGGCGGACCGGATTATCGAGCATACCGGCCTCCTGACCAGCCGGGAGATGCAGGCACAGGTGCTGGACAATATGGACCTGGAGCGGGAGCGGGGCATTACAATCAAGGCCCAGGCGGTCCGCACGGTGTACAGGGCGAAGGACGGGGAGGAGTATATCCTGAATCTGATAGACACGCCCGGCCATGTGGATTTTAACTACGAGGTCAGCCGTTCCCTTGCCGCCTGTGACGGCGCGGTTCTGGTGGTGGATGCGGCCCAGGGCATCGAGGCGCAGACCCTTGCCAATGTGTATCTGGCGTTGGACCATGACCTGGATGTGATCCCTGTCATCAATAAGATCGATCTGCCCAGCGCGGAGCCGGAACGTGTCATGGAAGAGATCGAGGACGTGATAGGCCTGGAAGCCCATGATGCCCCTTTGATCTCCGCAAAGAACGGCATCGGCATCGAGGATGTGCTGGAACAGATCGTAAAAAAGATACCTGCCCCCAAGGGTGACCCGAAAGCGCCCCTGCAGGCTTTGATCTTTGATTCCCTGTATGATTCCTACAAGGGTGTGATCATATTCTGCAGGATTATTGAAGGTACCGTAAAAAGAGGAACGATGATCCGCATGATGGCCACCGGAGCGAAAGAGGAAGTTGTGGAGGTGGGCTGTTTCGGGGCAGGCCAGTTTATTCCCTGTGAGGAACTGTCCGCCGGAATGGTAGGCTATATCACGGCTTCCATCAAGAATGTGAAGGATACCGCGGTGGGTGATACCGTGACAGACGACAGTAATCCCTGTCAGAATCCTCTGCCAGGCTACAAGAAAGTGCAGTCCATGGTTTACTGCGGCTTTTATCCGGCTGATGGAGCGAAATATCCCGATCTGAGAGACGCGCTGGAAAAACTGCAGCTCAATGACGCGGCCCTTCAGTACGAGCCGGAGACTTCCGTTGCGCTGGGATTCGGGTTCCGATGCGGTTTTCTGGGTTTACTGCATCTGGAGGTGATCCAGGAGCGTCTGGAGCGGGAGTATAATCTGGATCTGGTGGCCACCGCGCCCGGCGTTGTGTATAAGGTGTATAAGACAAACGGCGAGGTGATAGAGCTGACGAACCCGTCAAACCTTCCGGATCCGTCTACCATCGAGCACATGGAGGAGCCTGTGGTCAGCGCGGAGATCATGGTGACCAGCGAATTTATCGGTTCCATCATGGAACTCTGCCAGGAGCGGCGGGGGCGTTATCTGGGAATGGAATATATGGAGGCAAGCCGCGCTTTGCTGAAATATGAGCTTCCGCTGAACGAGATCATCTATGACTTTTTTGATGCCCTGAAGTCCCGGTCCAGGGGCTATGCCTCCTTTGACTATGATATCAAGGGCTATGAGGAGTCCAGGCTGGTGAAGCTGGATATCCTCATTAACCGTGAGGAAGTGGACGCACTGTCGTTTATTGTTCATGCGGATTCCGCCTACGAGAGGGGCAGGAGAATGTGTGAGAAGCTGAAGGAAGAGATCCCAAGGCATCTTTTTGAGATACCCATTCAGGCGGCAGTGGGGGGCAAGGTCATCGCCAGAGAGACGGTGAAGGCCATGCGAAAGGATGTGCTGGCCAAGTGTTACGGCGGCGATATCACCCGAAAGAAGAAGCTGCTGGAGAAACAGAAGGAAGGAAAGAAGCGCATGCGCCAGATCGGAAATGTGGAGATACCGCAGAAGGCTTTCCTGAGCGTGCTGAAGCTGGATGATGATTAAGCGGCTGTTCCTGCCGCGAAGGCGGGATGCATGGCTGTGTCACGGTTCGGGGGCTCTGAACAGGTGAGGCCAGTCATGCATTTGCGTTATAAGCAGACAGTGTAGCCAGCAGAAGTTCTCATGGATCTATGGTGGGAAGATTCAGATAATTCAGGGTTCCATGGGGAATTCCCGTACCGTTTTCAAGTAATACCACCAGCCCGCGGATGGTTTCTTCAGAATCCTCCGCAGTAGCGGACAGAAAGGTATTGTTGAGCTTGACAGCCAGCACGATCAGTACGATCTCAGCCAGGGCAGCCGGGTATTCGAAATGAATGTCGCCAGAAGCGATGCCCTGTCTGATGATCTCGGTGAGGCTGGGTTTTAATTCGGAAATCAAATGATTCATATACTTCAGGTGCAGGAAAGCGGTATCCTGGGCGTTTGCCCCTGCAGCGGAAGCGGTATTGCTTTGATTTAAAAAGGCGGCTGAAGAGTTTCGGCAGGCCTGGAGGATCATGGCCATACGGATAAACGGCGAAATCTCTGTCTGGACGGCAAGATTTTTCGCCGTTTTCAATGGTTGTTCATAATTTCTTTTGATCAGTTCATCCAGGATTGCTTCCTTTGAGGAAAAGTAGTAATAGATGCTTCCTTTTCCAATCCCGGCTTTTTTGGCAATATCGCTTACGGAAATATTCTGTATTGTCCTGTCCTCCAGCAGCTGTTGGAGGGCGTCTAAGATTCTGTCGTATTTTTTTCCGTCCGGCATATGCAACCTCCAGGTAAAATAATTTTGATCCGGTCATGATCCTTAAGGATTTCTTCATGATTCCTAAGAATTAATCATAACACAAACCTGAATTTCAGGCAATTGTGAATAATGCTGTAAAAACGGGGAAATTTAGAATTAAATTAGGATATAAGACAGTTGACCAACGGTCGAAAAATGTGGTATTGTTTTCTATAGAAAAGCCGACCACCAGTCGAAATGCATTCAGACATGGCGGCTGTGACTGTAAACTGGAAAAAGCATATACCATAAAAACCGGAAATTCTCTGCTGTAAAATGGGAGAGAAGCGGATATGCGGAACTGGAACAGCATGTCCACAGAGTGGGAGAGAAGTGGGTATGCGGAGCTGGAATAGGAGGAAAAATGACATACGCAGAATTTTTTTATGAGTTTAAGGGGAAATTCATGGGGGCTGACGTGAGTGACATTAAGGAGCATCTCGCTTTTCAGTTTAACATCGAAGATGAGGAAGCCGGAGGCGCCTTTTATGTGGAGGTAAAGGACGGCGAGCTGCATGTGGAGCCCTACGAGTATTACGACAGGGACGCGATATTTATCTGTGCGCCGGATGTGCTGATGAAGATCGCCGAAGGGGAGATGGATCCTGTGGCAGCCTTTACGGCGCAGAAGCTTCGGGTGGAGGGCAATATTGAAAAGGCGCTTCGGCTCAAGGAGATCATTGAACTGAAGCGGGGAAGTCAGGAAAAAGATAAAAGCGTGGTGAAAAAGGCGGCTGACAAGGTAGTGGATGCCGTGGTGAAGACAGCGGCGAAAAAGGCCGCGGGAAGAGAGAAAAAGAGCGAAGCCGGTCAGGACAGACAGCAGAAAAGAGGATAAGCGGCAATGGGAGCATTGAAAAATATTGCCCTGGCAGCAGGGCTTCTGGCTGCTGCGGGAATGGGGGAGACCGTATACTTTTACAACAGGACCATGAAGAGAGGAAACGCAAAGACGGAACGCACTACCAGGATGTCAGGGACTGACTGGGAGAAGTATTTTCCGCTGATGGAAGAGAGAAAAGGTTATGTGCTGGCACAGCCCCACAGGGATGTCTACATCACTTCCTTTGATGGGCTGAAGCTTCATGCCACCTATTTCCCGGCGCAGACGGAGGGGGCGGTGAAAGCGGTTATCTGTTTCCACGGCTACACGGGAGAGGGGCTGAGCAATCATATAGCCATCGCCGATTACTTTCTGAAGCGCGGTTACGCTATGCTGATGCCGGATGCCAGGGCTCACGGCGGAAGCGAAGGAGAATATATCGGTTTCGGATGTCTGGACAGAAAGGATGCCATGGGCTGGATCCAATGGCTCGTGGGGGAGTGCGGGGAAGACGTTAAGATCATGCTTCACGGTACTTCCATGGGCGGAGCCACGGTTCTGATGACCAGCGGTCTGGAGCTTCCTGAAAATGTCAGGGGGATCGTGTCTGACTGCGGTTTTACCTCCCCCAAGGAAGTGTTTACCCATGTGCTGAACCATATGTATCATCTTCCGGCCTTTCCTGCGATTCAGGGAGCGGATTTTCTGAATAAAAAGCTGGCAGGCTATGGCATGGACGAGTGCAATGCCAAATATGAGGTGCGCAGGGCCAGGGTGCCGATCCTGTTCATCCACGGTTCGGCGGATACATTTGTTCCCTGTAGTATGTGTCATGAGATCTACGACAACTGTGCTTCTCCGAAACGTAAGCTTATCATAGAGGGGGCGGCTCATGCGGAGAGTTATTATAAGGACATGGCAGTTTATGAGAAGGCACTGGATGAGTTTGCAGGAGAGATCATGTGAGTGTGAAAATGTGCGCCGGTACATGTGCCGACACACACAAGAGGTAGAAAAATGAAGACAAGAAAAGGTTATAAGACGTATCCGCTGACAGTGGCGCAGAAATTTCACAATTATTATGCCCGGTATTGCCCGGGAAAGGAAATCCTGAATGTGGGGACCAGTCTGACCATAGAGGCTGAGCTGAATCTGGATGAACTGAGAAAAGCCATTTACAAAGCGTATGACCGATGTGAATCCATGCGGGCCAGGCTTGCCTATGATAAAAAAGAAGAGGAATGGTACCAGTATATTGTGGAAAAGGAAGACCGCGAGATAGAATTCGTGGACTTCACAGGCAGGACCATGGAAGAGGCGGAACAGGAGATGACGGCATGGACCCGCGTTCCTTTTGACCGGGAAGATATTCCCATGAACAGGGTAGTCATCATCAGGACGCCGGATGGCTTTGAAGGGATATATATCGTAGGCGATCACAGGTTTCTGGACGCCCAGTCTCTGATCGGCTTTTTGAAAGATGTGATCGAGCTGTACTGCAGCGCGAATTTTGAAGGGATTCCCTATCCTGCCGACATGCGTTCTTATACGGAACAGGTGGAGAAGGACCTGGCCTATGAGGCGGGCAGCAGGGCTCAGGAGAGGGACAGAGCATATTTCCGCAGGCTGATCGAGGAATCGGAGCCGATTTACAACGGAATAGAAGGTCCCGGAAAGCTGCAGGAGGCAAGGAAGCTTACCGGCAATCCCAATCTCAGGGCGGCGCCTACCGGTTCTGACAGCTTTGCGGCAGCCATTGATATCTTTCATCTGGAAGAGGAACCTACCAGGAGACTGATGACATTCTGCGAGAGGCAGCATGTCTCCCTGCAGTGCCTGCTGATCATGGGCATTCGCACCTGCCTGCAGAAACTGAATCAGTGCGATGATATATCCATGCAGATCGCGTATGCCCGCAGGGCCACCCTTCAGGAGAAAAAATCAGGAGGCACCCGTATCCATTGCTTCCCCTTCCGGACGATGCTGCCTCAGGAGAAAACCTTCTTAGAGGGTATCTTTGAGATCAGGGATAAGCAGAACGAGGTGTTCCGCTACGTGAATTTCAATCCCGCGGAGTATCTGTCATACAGAAGCCAGTGCTACAACCCGCCCAGGGGCATGGGATATGAGACCATCTCGCTGACCTATCAGCCGGCCACATTGCGGGAAAAGGGACTGGTGGATCTGGGAGATATCCGTTACAAGACCAAACGATACTGCAACGGTTATTACTCGGACGGCCTGTACCTTACGGTTATGCACAGGCCCGAGGACAACGGTCTGGATTTCAGCTTTGAACACCAGACCAGGGCTTACAGCAGGGAACAGCTGGAATATTTTTATTACTATATTTGCAAGATCATGTTTAAGGGCGTGGAGACGCCGAATATGAAGATCGGGGATATTATTAAATTGATTTAGTCTGCAGGCGCAGGGTTCCGGGGAGGCTTTGTCCCCGGGATAATGCGCATTACTTCTGACATGCACCATGCCGAATGCGCGGAAAGGAAGAATTTCATGTTTGATAAATTGACAGATATTATTTTGAATTACGTAGAGGTCAGGAAGGAGGATATCAGGCCCGAGTCCCGTTTCATAGAGGATCTCGGCTTTACATCCTTTGATTTTATGAGTATGATGGGCGAAGTGGAGGATGAGCTGGATATCGAGATCGACCAGGAGGAGGCAGTCAACATCCGCACTGTCCAGGAGGCGGTTGACTATCTTGAGAAGCTGGCATAGAGCCGGGGGAGTCTGATCCTCTGAGCAGAAGGAGGAACCGGAACGCGACGGAGTCTCTCAAGTCCGGCCTGCAGTCGGCGTGTCAGGTTCTTTGCGAGGAATATGGAGGATTTACAGGGAGGAAAGTATATGAATGAACTGCGCAGTACGATTTATGAACTGTTGGTAAAGGCTCAGGAGGCATACGGCCCTCAGGATGCGGTCAGATATAAGGTAAAGGAAGCCGGTGAGGGCGGCAAAAAGGAAACGACGGTGGTTTCCAGGACTTATAACCGGCTTCGGGAGGACAGCGAGCATTTTTCGGCGGCTCTGGCAGGGCTGGGAGAACAGGGGAAGCATATCGCCGTAATAGGAGCCACATCCTATGAATGGCTGATCGCGTATTACGGCATTGTAAACGGCGGCAGCGTGGCGGTGCCCCTGGATGCCAATCTTCCAGCGGAGGATCTGTGCGAGCTGTTGGACAGGGCGGATGTGACCGCACTTGTATATGACGGGACGAAGGAAAATGTGGCGCTGATGGCCAGGGAACGCTGCCCCGGTCTGGTGCATATGATTGCCATGGAGAAGGATACGGCTGTTTCCGGGGCATCGTATCTGTGGGAACTTGTGGAAAAAGCTCCGGCAGGAAGCGGTTATGTGCCTGAACCGGAGGATCTGGCTACCATCATGTTCACCTCAGGAACCACGGGAAAGAGCAAGGGTGTTATGCTTACGCACAGGAATCTGGCGGAGAATGCCACTGCCCTGGACATGGGATATGAGCCCGGAATGGTGATCATGACGGTACTGCCCATCCATCATGCCTATTGCCTGAGCATGGATATCCTGAAAGGAACCTCCATAGGAGCCGTTATCTGCATCAACGACTCTCTTCTGCGGGTAGCCAAAAACATCAAGCTATTTGAGCCGAATATGATACTGATGGTGCCGCTGATGGTGGAAACCCTTGCCAAAAAGCTGGAGGAGGCTTCCCTGATCCCAGCGCCTCTTGTGAAGGCAAAGGTGTTCGGAAAACAGTTCCATACCATATGCAGCGGCGGCGCTTACTTAAACCCGGCATATATCAAACTGTTCCATAAATATGGCATTACGCTGCTGCAGGGCTATGGCATGACGGAGTGTTCGCCGGTCATCAGCACCAACAGCAACAGCGCCAGGAAAGACGGCTCCATCGGAAAATGCATGCCCAACTGCCAGGTAAAGGTGGTGGACGAGGAGATCTGGGTAAAAGGAAGCAGCGTCATGCAGGGCTATTACAAGATGCCCGAGGAAACTGCCGGGACACTTGAGGATGGCTGGCTGAAAACCGGTGACCTGGGTTATGTGGATGAGGAGGGATATCTGTTCCTGACCGGCCGCAGGAAGAACCTGATCATTACGCCCAACGGCGAGAACGTGTCCCCCGAAGAGATTGAGAACAAGCTGGGTGCGGACCGTCTGGTTCAGGAGGTCATAGTGAGGGACAGTGAGGGCGTCATCGAGGCGGAGATTTTCCCGGATCTGGAGTATGCTTCTAAGAAAAAGATCAAGGATATCCGGGCGCAGCTGCAGGCTGTTATCGATGAATATAATAAGACAGCGCCTCTGTATAAACGCGTCTTTAAGCTGAAGGTGCGTGAAGTGGAGTTTGAGAAGAATACCACAAAGAAGATAAAGAGAACCTGCTCCTGAGCGGGCCGGATAAGGATATCCGGACAGTGACGGCGTTTTGTATATTTCATGGTCAGGACAGGAATAGGGAGAGATCATACTTGAAAGTTCTGGCCATATTGACAGCGGATTTTACAGATTTCCTGAGGAAACCGGTATACCGGATTCCTTCGGGGAGTCTGTTTTTATTTTGAAGTATTGCAGGTGAAGAGAGTGAGATTATAAAAGTTTTGCTGAAAATAAGGATTGCAAGCGCTGGTTTTGCGAATACGGGAGTGGGTTGGATGCTCGAATGGGCATCTAACCGCACAGGCGGAATATTTTTAACCGTGGGTATAAATTGATTGATTTTGACTGAATCTGAGCCTATAATACAATCATTCAGGGAAATATCAGCTGTGAAACAGGAACGGCAGCCGTCTTCCGCAGTTTTCCCGATGATCACATGGCTCTGCGTCCGTAACAGGCATCCTGTTACAGGAAACAGATATTAGCGGGGATCAGGCGTTATACATGGCACTGTAAAGAGCAGCTGCGAAACGAAAATAAGGAGGAGCAGGATGATTTACACAGTTACATTTAATCCGTCTCTGGACTACATTGTATCGGTGGATGACTTTCAACTGGGGCTGACGAACAGAACCAGCTCCGAACTGATGCTGCCGGGAGGAAAAGGTCTGAATGTCTCAATGGTGCTTGGGAATCTGGGGATAGACAATACGGCTTTCGGTTTCACCGCAGGATTTACGGGAGACGAGATCATCCGCCGGGTGGAAGAGATGGGAGTCAGGGCGGAGTTTATCCGGCTTCGGGAAGGATTTTCAAGGATCAACCTGAAGCTGAAGTCCATTGACGGTACGGAGATTAACGGCTGCGGACCGGATATTGGCGCAGAGGCAGCGGGACTGCTGATGAAGAAGCTGGACGGCCTGAGAGAAGGCGACGTGCTGGTTCTGGCGGGAAGCATACCTCATTCCATGCCGGACGATATTTACAGAAGCATTATGGAGAAGCTGGACGGCAGGGGGGTGATGACAGTGGTGGACGCCACGAAAGATCTGCTGGTCAATGTGCTGGAATATCATCCTTTCCTGGTGAAGCCCAATGGCCATGAGCTGGGCGAGATATTCGGAGTCACGCTTCGCGGCAGGGAAGAAGTCATACCCTATGCGAAGAAGCTGAAGGAAATGGGAGCGCTGAATGTTCTGGTGTCCATGGCTGGTGAGGGCGCGGTGCTGGCGGCAGAAGACGGCAATATCTATCAGGCGCCTGCGCCGGAGGGAAAGCTGGTCAACGGCGTGGGCGCAGGAGATTCCATGGTGGCGGGCTTTCTGGCGGGATGGATGGAGCAAAAAGACTACAGACACGCATTTTACATGGGTATATCCGCCGGCAGCGCAAGCGCGTTCTCGGAGCTGCTGGCAATCAGAGCAGAGATTGAAGCGGTATACAGGCAGATACAGGACGGAAAATTGTAAATGGATTCTGTGTAAAGTAAAAAATGAATAACCAGATTAATTTTCCGGAGGTTCGCTGTGAAGATATATAAAGGGAAAAGTGTATTCGGCGGCATCGCCATAGGAAAGATTCAGGTATACGGCAAAGGGGAAAAGCAGGTAAAACGCGTAAAGGTGGAAGATACAGAGGCGGAGATCCTCCGTTATCGCCAGGCTTCGGAGGAAGCCAGGTCTCAGCTGGCGGCGCTGTATGACAGGGCCCTGCAGGAAGTGGGGGAAGACAATGCGGCCATATTCGAGATTCATCAGATGATGCTGGAGGATGGGGATTATCAGGATTCCATAGAGAATATCATTCGTACCCAGACGGTGAACGCGGAATATGCGGTAGCCCGGACAGCGGACAATTTCGCGCAGATGTTTGCAGCCATGGAGGATGATTACATGCGGGGGCGGGCTGCGGATGTCCGGGATATATCCGAACGTCTCCTGTCCATCCTTCAGGGAGAGGCGTCGGATAAGGTGAGCGTCAGCGAACCGGTGATTATCGTGGCGGACGATCTGGCGCCCTCCGAGACAGTACAGTTTGACAAGGACATGGTGTTGTCCTTTGTGACCGTTCATGGCTCCCGGAATTCCCACACGGCAATCCTGGCCAGAACCATGGGGATTCCCGCTCTGGTTGGCGCCGGACTGCCCCTGGACGGGACAGTGGACGGAAAGACAGGTATAGTAGACGGTACGAACGGGGTTATCTATGTGGAGCCGGATGAGGAAACCTTAAGCAGGCTGCAGAAGGCCGGAGAAGAGGAGCAGGAGAAGAAAGCAATCCTCCATACATTGAAGGGAAAGGAAAACATCACGCTTGACGGAAAAGGCATCCTGTTGTATGCTAATATAGGAAATATAAAGGAACTGGCGACCGTGCTGCAGAATGACGCGGGAGGCATAGGGCTGTTCAGGAGTGAATTTATCTATCTGGAGAGGGAAGATTTTCCCACGGAGGAAGAGCAGTTTTGGATCTATCGGACCGTAGCGGAGACCATGGGGAAGAAGCGCGTGATCATCAGGACCCTTGACATAGGAGCGGATAAGCAATGCGATTATTTCAGGATGGAAAAGGAAGAAAATCCCGCCCTCGGCTGCCGCGCCATCCGGATCTGCCTGACCAGGCCGGAGATTTTTAAGACCCAGTTAAGAGCGCTTTTTCGTGCAAGCAAATACGGGAAAATAGCAATTATGTATCCCATGATCACCAGTGCAGGGGAAGTCCGGAGGATTCGGGAGATCGTGGGAGAAGTGAAAGCGGAGCTGACAGCACGGGGTATCGAGTACGGAGAACCGGAGCAGGGCATTATGATCGAGACCCCGGCGGCAGCCATTATCAGCGACCAACTTGCAGGAGAAGTGGATTTCTTCAGTATCGGCACAAATGATCTGACCCAGTATCTTCTGGCGGTGGACAGACAGAATCCGGCTCTGGATGAATTTTGCGATACACACCACCCTGCGGTTTTGCGGATGATCGAGCTGGTGGTGGAAAATGCCCACAGGGCAGGCATCTGGGCGGGAATCTGCGGGGAACTGGGCGCGGATCCGGAGCTAACCAGAGACTTCCTGGCTATGGGAGTGGATGAGCTGTCCGTGTCCCCGGAAAGGATCCTGCCCATACGCAGAACCATACTGGAGACGAATGTGTCGGAATATAAGAAAACCTGGCAGAAGAGCTGGTGAGTGACTTTATCGTTTGTGAGTATGATCGGAACAAAGGCACAGAATGATAATAAAGATTCTGGAGGAGAAGCGAAACGCACAGAGGCCGGCCCATGTCCGGCGTCCTGCCGCCATGGGAATGCATGTTATTCAGGTGGGCGGGACGCTGAAGACTTTCACGGATCCGATACCCGGCTGCTTGCAGTGTTCAGAAAGAAGAAGCCGGAAGCGGATACTCCGTAGCTTGCTGTGGGGGCATTGTCAGGAATGAATACGCTCAGGAGTATGGGTAAAGTTGTCCAGGTACATAAAGAACAGCCGTTTACGGCAAGAAGTGGTTCGGGAGATTGAACACAGACCCGGTACAACGGGCAGGAAGGAAAGCGGAAGATGAATATTTGGCATGATATCAGTGAAGAGAGGATATTTTCCACAGATTTTATATCCGTTGTGGAGATTTCCAAGGGAAGCAACATGAAATACGAGCTGGACAAGGAGACGGGGATGCTGATTCTGGACAGGGTTCTTTTCACGGCAACCCATTATCCGATGAATTATGGGTTTATTCCCAGGACCTACGGGGATGACCATGACCCGCTGGATGTTCTGGTGCTCTGCTCGGAAGCCATTGAGCCTCTGACTCTGGTGAGAAGCTATCCCATCGGGGTGATGCGGATGGAGGACAGCGGCCTGGGGGACGAGAAAATCATTGCCATTCCCTACGGGGATCCCACCTATATGAGGTATACGGATATATCGCAGCTGCCCACCCATATTTTCGAAGAATTGAAGCATTTCTTCTCGGTTTATAAATCTCTGGAGGGCAAGACTACCGTAGTCAATGAATTCGGTGGGGCGCTGGAGGCGGTGCAGGTTATCGAACATGCAATAGAGAGTTATAAGAAAAAGTTTGGAAAAGCCTGACGGAGGGAGCCTTTTGGAAGAACGGTGCTGCGGTAAAAAAGAACTGGAGCTGTACTTTCATATCCCTTTCTGCGTCAGAAAATGCTTCTATTGTGATTTCCTGTCAGCTCCTGGGGATGAAAACGTGAAAAGAGAATATATGGAAGCGCTTCTCACGGAGACGATGGGAAGCGCTTTCCGCTATGGGGACTATGAGGTGGTCAGCATTTTTATCGGAGGCGGCACACCTTCAACGGTGCCGGCGGACTGTCTGGAACAGCTTATGGAGGCTGTCAGGACGCATTACCGTCTGGCGGAAGGGGCAGAAGTGACCATGGAAGTCAATCCGGGAACGGTGTCGGAGGAGGTACTGGCACGGTTTCGCAGGGCAGGAATCAACCGTCTCAGCATCGGCCTGCAGTCCGGGGATGATGAGCTGCTGAAAGCCATCGGCAGGATCCATACCTGGGGGCAGTTCCTGGAAAGCTATGACGCAGCCCGCAGGGCAGGTTTTGACAATGTGAATGTGGACATTATGAGCACGCTGCCGGGACAGACACTTTCCGGCTACAGGGATACCCTGCATAAGGTGCTTTCCCTTAAGCCGCCGCCGGAGCATATCTCTGCCTACAGTCTGATCCTGGAGGAGGGAACTGTTCTTTTCGAAAAATATGAGAAAGGAGAACTGGCGCTTCCCGATGAGGATACGGACAGGGAGATGTACCGGGAAACGAAGGCAATACTGGCCCGGGCCGGATATAAACGGTATGAAATATCCAATTATGCGAAAGACGGATATGAATGCCGCCATAACTGCGGATACTGGAAACGGAAAAATTACGTGGGATTCGGCATCGGGGCGGCGTCCCTGGTAGAGAATGTGCGGTTCCACAATGGGGCGGATCTAAAGGCATATCTGGCGGAGCCGTTGGGCTGCACAGAGGATATCCAACGGTTGGGGGAGCAGGAACAGATGGAAGAGTTTCTGTTTCTGGGGCTGCGGATGACGGAAGGAGTCAGCTGCCGGGATTTTGCCGGGCTTTTCGGGCGCCGCCTGGAGGAAATCTATGGTGAGGTGATTCGGAAGAATCTTCGTGATGGGCTTCTGCGGTATTGGACCGGCAGAAGAGAAACGCATATACGGAACGCGCGGCGTAAGACGGATGGCAGATACACGGAGAACGGGCAGGACGAGGAACCGGCGGAGAAAGGAGAGCAGGCCGGGGATAATGCTTCCGATGACAGATTTCTTGCACTGACAGACAGAGGACTGGATGTAAGCAATTACGTGATGGCGCAGTTTTTGCTTTGAATGTGTCACCGTCAAAGTAAGAAAATATATTGTTATATATTTTTTTTGTTATCAAAATAAAGTTTATTACAGTACACTGCTTCATGACAGGCACCATGAATCCGTCCCAAACATAAGATATGTTAAGCGTAATCTATGGGGGATTCATTTTGGAGACGTTTCAAAAGCCGTTGACTCAGGAGGAGGAAGCTGAATATATCCGCTTACTGCGTGATGGTTCCCCTGAAGAGGCAGGGCAGGCACAGAAGATACTGGTGGAACGCAATCTGCGCCTGGTGGTTCATATTGTCAAAAAATATCAGAATGTGGATGAAGATATAGAGGACTTTATTTCCATAGGCTGCATCGGGCTGATCAAGGCGATCAGGACTTTCGACGAGAACAAGGGGCGGCTTGCCACCTATGCATGCAGATGTATTGAGAATGAACTGCTGATGTTCCTGAGAGGGAAAAAGAAATCCTCCCGGGAAGTTTCTCTTTTTGAGCCCATCGGACAGGATAAGGAAGGGAACGAGATTCACCTGGTGGATGTGATAGAGCAGAACCAGCCGGATATTGTTGAGAGCATGGAACTGAGCAGCAACATCAAACGGCTGCTGGCATTGATGGATACCCTCACGGAAAGGGAGCGGCAGATCATCATCATGCGTTACGGACTCTACGGAAACCGGGAGGTGACCCAGAACGAGATCGGGGCGGCATTGGGGATTTCCCGGAGTTATGTGTCACGGATCGAGAAGAAGGCCCTATCGAAGCTGCGGGAGAAGTTTGAGCAGGAGTAGGCTGCGGGAAAGAATGTAGTGGAAATGAGGCAAAATCTGTCAAGTTTTATGGGGATAGACGGATTTTGTCTCATTTTCATTCCTGTATTGCTTTTTTTGTGTAAATTGCATATAATGAAAAAAGTCAATGTCCGGGAAAATGTACAGGCAGGGATAATTTATGATAGAAATATGCAGAAAGGCTAGTTCATGGCGAAAAAGAATAGGAATGATCAGATTTTCACTCCTGACAAATATGTAGAAGATATGTTAGATCGAATAGGATATGTAAAAAATCTGGTAGGTAAAACTGTTCTGGAGAATTCGTGTGGCCAGGGAAATATATTGGTGCCGATAGTTAACAGATATATTAAAGACGCAAAGATACAAGGCCTATCTGATAAATGTATCGCAGAAAGCTTGTCGCAGAATATCATAGGTTTTGAAATTGATAAGGAACAAAGAGAGAAATGTATCGAGTATCTTGACAGAACCTGTAGTTTTGCAGGAATAGAAAATGTGCAATGGAATATACTGAATCAGGATTTTCTGGCATACAAGTCAAGTGAAATGAAAGCATCCTTTATCGTTGGGAACCCACCTTATATCACATATCATGATATGACAGAAGAAGAGAGGAAGTATCTTAAGGAACATTATGAAGTGTGTAGAAAAGGGAGATTTGATTATTGCTATGCTTTTATTGAGGCAAGTATCAATGCATTAAAACCGGATGGAAAGATGATTTATCTGATTCCTTTTAGTATTTTTCGAAATCGATATGCAAGAGAATTGCGAAAATATGTAGTTGATGGGATGACAGGAGTAGTTGATTTAAGCGGAGAAAGGGTTTTCCCAGGAATTACCTGTTCGGTTGCTTTCTTGCTTTATGAAAAGGGAAAATATAGCGATGAAATATTATATGAGGAGAATGAAACAGGCATAAAAAGCTTGATTCAAAAGAGTCGGCTGTGCGAAAATAATAAGAAATGGGTTTTCCAGAAAGTGGAGGATGGGGAAGAGCAATTTGGCAATTATTTTAATGTTTGTAACAGCGTAGCTACGTTGTTGAATGAAGCATTTTTGATTAAACCTACAAAAGAAGATGATCGATTCTTTTATGTTGAGAAACAGAAAGTGGAAAAAGAAATCTGTCTGAGAGCGATAAGTACAAAAAGTGAAAAGAAACAATCGGAAGAGAAACAATATATCATCTTTCCTTACAAAAGAGAGGAAGGGGAAATCTGTAAATATAGAGAAGAAGAGTTTAGACGGTTGTATCCGCATGCCTATGGATATCTGAGACAATTTGAAGAAAAATTGAAAGACAGAAAAAGCGACAAAAATGCGCAATGGTTTGAATATGGCAGGTCTCAGGCGCTTAAGGAGCTATGGAAAGATAAACTGGTTCTTCCAATGGTAATAACAAGACAGGCCAGAGCATATCGGGGAGATGAAAGCACGGTTCCCTATGCAGGGTATTTTATAACGCAAAAAAAAGATGCAGGCTATACTTTAGATGACGCTGTAAGAATTCTGCAAAGTGCAGAATTCTATCAATATGTCAAAATGGTCGGGACACCAACAACAGAGACCTCATATAGGATTTCTGTGAATGATATTGAGCAATATAGGTTTAAGTGAGGTACTGTATATGGCGAAAAATCTGCAATTTAAAACAAATTCAAGGCATATTGGACAGTTAGGGCGTGAACTGGTCACTGATTTTGTCACGGCTCTGGTAGAGTTGGTTAAAAATGCCTATGATGCGGATGCGCCTGGTGTACGTATAATGATTGAAAATGTGAACACACCCAATAGCCGCATTATCGTAGCAGATACGGG
Source organism: uncultured Acetatifactor sp. (assembly GCA_910585805.1). Taxonomy (GTDB): domain Bacteria; phylum Bacillota; class Clostridia; order Lachnospirales; family Lachnospiraceae; genus Acetatifactor. Next base: position 23,928 of record CAJUFB010000017.1, on the reverse strand, counting down.
CTGTGGCATGACAGAAGATGAGTTTGAAAATCGTTGGATGGTAATCGGGACAAGTAATAAACTGAGTTTGCCATATACACCTAAAGGAAGAAAAAAAGCGGGTAAAAAGGGAATCGGACGTTTTTCTGTGGAGCGATTGGCAGAGCGCGCAATGATTTATTCTTTTACTGAGGGACAGACATTTAAGGTTTTTTTGAACTGGAATCTTTATGAAGAAATATCAGTGGCCGGATTACAACAGAGAATTCAGATTCTGCGTAATAAGAAAGATGTTTCAGCGGCAAAATATATTGCAAACCAGCTGGAATATTATCTGTCCCTGAAGCTGGAAGGAAATGATGGGATTGAGCAGGAATATGTGAGGGAAGAAGCTGGCAGGATTATCGTTGACTATGAAGCTGCATATGGAACTGTTTTCTTGGATTTATTCGAAGACCAGATTCTTCCAATTCTAAAGAAGCAGGAAAAAGTGGAGTTAAAACTGGAAAATATTGATAATCCACTGGAGGACATTGAAAATAGGGAAGACGAGGAGACATACAATATTTTAAAAGAAATGTATGCAATGGAAGGCAGAGAGGAAGAAGCGGTGCCTACAGGCCTGGTTATGGTTCTGGAGGGGTTGAGGGACAACTGGAGGCAAAAAGATATAGAAAAACTCCAGAAAGAGCTTCGTTTGCTTATAGCGCCTGAATTTATTGAAAAAGATCCTTTTCATATTGAACTGATAGCCAACCAGTTCAAAATTCCGGAAGAAATCAGTGTGAATTCCATTCTGGATTTAAGATATGCAAAACTGACAGCCAGAATATATGATAATGGAAGCCAGTCTGAGATTAGTTATTTGGATATAACAGGTAAAAACGAAGGAAAGCATATAGAATATGAAACGCCCCTGCTCTGCGGAGATATTTCGTTTGAATTGTATTATTTTCTGCGGGATGCCGTTCATATGACGAATGAAACCTATAATTACCGTCTGGCAATAGAAATTTTGAATATATATTGCGGAATAAAAATATATCGGGACAATTTCCGGGTAAAGCCATATGGGGATGTTGGAAATGACTGGTTGGGTTTAGATAAATCAAAAGTCAGCGATACTCATGGATACCGTGTGGGCAATAATCAGACCATCGGAGTTATAAAAATTTCAGATGAGAAGAATCCCCTTCTGATTGATGCAACTAACAGGGAGGGGATTATTGAGAATGAAGCATATGAACACCTGAAAAAATTTGTTCTAAGTTGTATAGATGTTATTTCAGAGATTAGGCGGGAAGAGTACGAAAAGTCAAAGTCTGATTTGGAAAAGGCAAAAGAACAGAGACAGAAACAAAAGAAAACAGCACAGAAAAAGAAAAATGTTCAGGAAAAACGATATGAAGATACGGTGCAGTTATTAAAAAACGGTGCACCCTATGATATGGTGGCAAGGTCACTGGAAGAATGGAAAGCCGAAGAAGATAAGAGACAAAAGGAGACAGAAGAACAGTACGAAAAAACAGAGAGTGCTTATGAAAAATATGTGGAAATGCAGGAAACGGAGCTGTCCATGTATAAGAATTTGGCTACGCTAGGCATTTTGACAGGAAATTTTGGGCATGAGACTCAGGACATCATATCCAGAATAGACAGCACATTGTCTTTTTATACTGAGATTGCACCAATAATTGAGAATCCGTTTTTTGCTGAAATAACGGATAATATCAGATCGGATTTTACCAGAATTTCAGGATATAGTTTGATGATTGTGGAATTTCTGAGAAAGAAAAAGAGAAGTCCTCATGTGGACTTGGACTTTGGTGAGGTTTTGAGAGATATCTGTAGATTATATCAGGGCATGTTGGAGGCGTTTCACATAGATCTGCAGCTAAAAGCAGAGGCAGACATTTGTCTTACAATGCGCCAGATTGATTTGGAATCCATTATCATCAATATGATTACCAATGCCTTTGAGCAGTTGAAAGCCAGGCCGAAAAAGAAGATACAGATTATATTTGAACAGAGAGAGGAAGATATTTATCTTTATTTTGAGGATAGTGGGCCAGGGGTGCCGGAAAATATGCGTGAAGAGATATTTAAGCCATTCATAACGACAAAGGAAGATGGAATCGGGTTAGGGCTGAATATTGTAAAGGATATCGTGACAAGCTATGGTGGCACGGTATCTGCAGAAGAATCAAAAGACCTTGGCGGGGCGAAGTTTATTGTGCATTTCATGAAGGAGGACGCCTGATGCAGACTTTGATTGGATTATATATTGAGGATGAACCCAAAAATGTCACTTTGATGCAAGGACGATTCAGTTTGTTTCCTGGAATTAAATTGATAGGAATTGTTACGTATCCCCAGACATTAGACGGATTTTATGATTATGTGGTCGAAAACGATGTGGACTTTTTATTGATTGACCATGAATTGGATAAGGCTTCGGTCAACTACAAAGGAATCGAGGTGCTGCGGGAGATACGCAGCCATGATAGTAATATATATGCGGTTCTACTGACGAATTATCCTCTGGACGATTATAAGGACGAGTTGGGGGAATATGATTATCAGCTGAATAAGGCAGAACTGAAAGATACAAAGAAAATGAATGAACTGATTGCCAAGATAAGGCGGGCATGTGCTTTGCGGAAAGATAATGATACGCTTTCTCTCATGAATGAAAAAAATGAAGAACTTAATCTGTTACTGCAACAGATACGTAGAGCTACAAATAGGGAAAAATAGATGGTATATAAGCGAAAAAGACATTGGGTGACATATCATTCTGAAAAATGCAAGATGTATCTTCGAAATGATTTCAAATTTGAGTGTGCATATTGCGGAATGAAAGAAAAAGATAATGTGATGGGTGAACAACTGTTTGAAAAAGACCATTTTGTATCCAGGCTGTCAGATGTGGAAAGGGATGTGGACGGCTATAATAACATGGTTTATGCCTGTCGTAAATGTAATGGGACAAAAAGTAATCAGAATATAGAAATGATTCTAGATCCGTGTAAAGATGACATCTACGGGGGACAAAATCCGCATATACGTAGATCGGGAGCAGAAGATTACTATAAATTGCGTGGGGTTACATCGCAGGGGCAACAGCTTATTGATGACTTGAAGTTAAATTCACGCTTTTACCGCAAAATGCGCCAGACACAGGCACAAAGCGAGCAAATACGAAAAATGATTTACCAATTGTTGGGTGAATCTCCCAGTCTCCAATCCCCTGAAATCGCCGGAGAGATTAAAGCATATTTGGACAATGGAACCCTGATAGACGAGGAAAGTGAAGAGTTTCGGTGTGGTGTTTCTAAAGCGGGAGAAGAGATATATACAGTATTAGAGAAGTTGAAAGAAAAAAACATAAAATACAAACTTCTTTTTACGGATGACGATTTGGATGTGAGAGTAGAATATTGCGGTAAGACATACTATTGTGAAATCCGAGTCACTGACTATGCGGGTATGAAGAAAAGAGGGCCTGTTGTAGAAAGAGAAAAGAAAAAAGAGTGGCAAAAAACAGGAAATGTCTGCGGGGTTCTGTATTATTACAAAGTGCAGGACATTATGAATCTTTACATATATTCTGAGGAGGAGCGGACAGAGATTGTGAAGTTGGGGTAGAAATTTTTAGCCCTAACTTGACAGGAGAGTATGTGTCGAGGATCGAGAAGAAAGCACTGGGGAAGTTAAGGGAGGAGTTCAAAGAGAGATAAAGCATAAGGAAGCAACAGGGGCAGTCTAGACGGTTGTTCTCTGTTGTTTTCTATTTTTTTGTTGTAAAGGGCAATAGAATTCGGTATAATAACGGTGGAGACAGGGCAAATATGGTTGACAGACATCATGTTATATAAAGAGCGGACAAGAGGTTCATATGGAGAGATTTTCCGGTAATTATATTGACTGCTATGAAAAAGTCATATCGGTTCGACAGATATATCAGATGTATCGGGAACGAAAGATTGTTTTTCCAAAGGTTCCTTTGATGAGAAGATACAAAAAAATAGAGCGCATCTCCGAAATCTTAGAAATCATTTTGTTGGGATTTACTCTGCCGACGGTCTATGTTTCAGAGCGGCAGGATGGGAGTCTGCTTGTCCTGGAGTCAGAGGACAGACTCCGGTGTCTTATTGGTTTTTTGGAGGGAGGCTATCCTGTCAGGGGGCTTGAGTTTTATCCGGAACTGGATGAGTGTGGAATAGAACAGCTGGAGCAACAGTTTCCCAGAAGGATATCCTGGTTATATGACTATAAGTTTTCCTTTCTGATTATCGAGTACACAACGCCGCGGTATATGCATATACAGATGGGGAGCTATATCGAGAGATGGAATTTTACCAGGGAGCAGGGAATCAGGAATGAATTGTATGGAGAAGAGCTGGAACGGCGTTTGATATATATGGAGCAGAGGCTCTGGGAATCTCCTGCATTTTTCAGCAAAGTTTCTTTGAATCGACAATATATGGTACTGCGAATTCTGATGTACCATTTTACGTACACAGGAGATATCCAGATAGGTCTTGGGGAAAGTTTGAATATTCAGCAATTGCTGGATTGCACGGCAGTTCTTATATTGGAAAAGGACAGCCATTGGCTAAATGATACGGCTGACGCTTTTCGGAAAGCAACGGGAGAACTTCTGGATTGGGAGCAGAGACCATATTTTCATTTGGGCCTAGAGAAAGAGAAAGGAAAAGAGCGGCAGGCGAAAGTGCTTGGCTATCTTTATAATGTGGTATGGATATGCCAGGAGAAAGAATGTGAAGTACAGTGGGGGTTAGAGCGGGTGATTGACGACAGAATGCTTTGGCGGGATATTGAAAGCGGGAAAGCAAACATGGCCAATATCCGAACACATTTTAAGATGATAGAAGAGAGGTTACGGTAAATGCTGAACGGTGTCAGAATACAAGGGTTTAAGTGTTTCCAGGAAGTGGAAATAAGATTTTCCAATTTTACATTGCTGGCGGGAAAGAATTCTACCGGAAAATCCACTGTAATTCAGGCTGTCCTCGCATTGTACCAGGACAGTGCCAGTTCCCTGGCGGGAAAGTATATGAATATCGGAACGGTCAATGAGGTAAAAAACTGGATTGCAGGAAGCAGGAATATATCTCTGGAGGTTGTGTATGAGCACCGTGGAAAGGAACGTTCGTACAGTAAGATATTCAACGATGAATATGAGAAAAGGAAAGGAACGGAATTTCCGGATGAAATAAGTGTCCGCTATCTGACAGCGGACAGAATCGGTGTGGAGGACACGTATCAAAAATCTCTGGAAGGGAGAGATAAAATAGGGGTTCGATGCGAATATGCGTTTTTTTACTTGGCAGGACATAAGGATGAGGAGATAAGGGAGAAGGGATTCATTTATGACAGCACAACGAAGACGACGCTGGGCGGTCAGGTTGACTATTGGCTGGAGCGGATTTTAGGCTACCGGGTAAATGCGGAAGAGATTCCGGGCACGGAGCTGATCCGTGTGTCATACAGAAATCGTGAGCTTGGAAGAGATATCAGGCCCAAAAACGTGGGAACCGGCGTCAGCTATATCGCGGAAATTATCATTGCCGCGCTTTCGTGTGGAAAGGGTGATATCCTGATAATCGAAAATCCGGAGATTCATCTCCATCCGTCCGGACAGTGTGAACTGATGGAATTTCTGGTTTTTTTTGCCAAGGAAGGTCTGCAGGTAGTGATGGAAACCCATAGTGACCACGTCTTTAATGGGCTGCGGCGGTGCGTCAGCAGTGATCGGATAAATAAAGATAAAGTGAGGATTTATTTCTTTCGGCAAAACGAGGATAAGCTAAGCATACCGGTAGAGATCTTACTGGATGAAGACGGGCATGTACAGAACCAACAGGAAGGACTGTTTGACCAGATTGAGAAAGATTTGGATGTGATTTTGGGGTGGTGAGGATTGGATTTTATCTTGAATGAAAGATCGCTGCATGGGCAGTTTCGAAGTGTAGATGAATTTTTGAAGAGTCTGGGGGCTAACCTGCAGTGCTTCAAGCTGGTGAGAAGCCAGAAACAAGGAGAAATCAGAAAGATTGCGGATTTTTATAAATGTAAAATCACAGAGGAAGTAGGTCTGGGAGATTTAAGGCAGTATCCCAGGTCGGACGAGTTAAGCCGCTTCAGAATTGCCCAGGATAAGGAGATGAGGACAGAACCCTACTGGGACTTGGAGCCGATGCATGATTATGGAATTTCCTACTGGATGGGGGAGGAGGATATGGCTGCTACTGCAGTAGCAGAGGCTGCTGTGCGGCAGGAATCTCTGCTCTCTTTTGATTCGACTGTCTATTCAAACTGCAGGCTTTGTATAAAATGCGGTGGGGATGAGTATACCGTTATTTCCGTATATCGTCCGGCATATCTTGTAGAATGCTTTGGCGAACAGATGGGCCTGGAACGGGATGAATGTCTGAAAGCGCGCTATGCAGGGACGCGTCTGGATTGTACGCTTTTGGAAAAAGAATATGGAACAGAGCATTTGGAGAAAGAAGAATATGTTTTGCTTCTGGGAACTCTGGACAAATTTGTACGACATGAATCATGGGAGAGTATTGGGCTGGACGATGGATTGGAATATAAAAAGTATACGCCAGCCTCGGACGAGGAAGACTGGTTTCGCAATTCGGTATATGGCAACCAGACTATTATGAAATTTCGGTTCAGCAGAAGAATGAGATGTTTCGGATATCGAAAAGGAAATCGCTTTCGGTTATTGCGGATTGAACGGGACCATAAAAAGAGTAACAAAGGATAATCTGCATAAATTTTTTAGCCCTAACTTGACAGGAGAGTATGTGAGCCGGATTGAGAAGAAGGCGCTGGGAAAGTTAAGGGAGAAGTTCGAGCAGGGGTAGACTGATAGACAAATAAGAGGAATAACTGTAAAATAGGACAGAGTTAGTTTGACCGGGACTGTTGAACTGATTCTGTCCTGTTTTGCTTGATGAGTGGTATAAATACTGCGAAATTTTCCGTATTTTTCTTGTGGGTTATATGAGAAGAATGTATAATAAGGGAGGATATTGGATTTGATATAGAATATGGTAATGGTATGGATGTTTGGAATATGGAGGATATGTTGCCATGGCAAGAACCGTAGGGATAGGAATTCAGAGTTTTGACAAATTGATAGGGAACCAGTATTTATATATTGATAAAACAGATTTTATCAGAGAGTGGTGGGAGAGTGGGGATGATGTAACGCTGATAACCCGCCCCCGCAGATTCGGGAAAACCTTGAATATGAATATGCTGGAGAGATTTCTTTCCATAGAGTATGCAGATCAGGGAGAGATTTTTGAGGGGCTGTCCATATGGAAAGACGAGAAGTACCGGAACCTTCAGGGAAGCATGCCGGTAATCTTTTTGAGCTTCGCGGATGTAAAGGCGAATACATTTATCCTGGCAAGGGAAAAAATCTGCATGCTTATCAGGGAAGTGTACCGAAAACATGATTATCTATTGGAGGAAGGGTTCCTAAAGGAAAGTGAAAAGGTATTTTTCTGCAAAGTCATGACTGAAATGACGGATTCTGAGGTGGCATATTCCTTGAAAAATCTGTCGAGTTATCTTTCAGGCTACTATGGGAAAAAAGTGGTAATTCTGTTGGACGAGTACGATACGCCTCTTCAGGAGGCCTGGGTGTACGGTTACTGGAAAGAGATGGTGGAATTCATCAGAGGCCTGTTCAATTCCACATTCAAGACGAATCCATACCTGGAGCGGGCAGTCATGACGGGAATCACGAGAATCAGCAAAGAATCGATTTTCTCGGATTTGAATAATCTGGAAGTAGTGACCACTACATCGGAGAAATATGAAGACAGCTTCGGTTTTACGGAGGAAGAGGTGTGGGCGGCATTGCAGGAATGCGGCCTGTACGAAAACCGGCTGGCTGTAAAAAACTGGTATGACGGCTTCACATTCGGAAAGAGGAAAGATATCTATAATCCATGGTCAATTATCAATTATCTGGATAAAAAAAGGCTTGCCACCTACTGGGCCAATACCAGCAGCAACGGACTGGTGGATAAGCTGATACGGGAGGGGAGCGCAGACATAAAAATATCCATGGAGAACCTGCTTAAGGGAGAGCATCTGTACAGGGAAGTCGACGAACAGATTATCTTTGACCAGCTGGACGCAGATGAGAACGCCATCTGGAGCCTGTTCCTGGCAAGCGGGTACCTGAAAGCGGAGAGCTGCGAATTAAGCGAGGATACAGGGGCTGATATGTATGAGTTAGCGCTGACGAACAAAGAAGTACAGATCATGTTCCAAAAGATGATCCGGAAATGGTTCACCCGTTCCGGGACAGTTTACAACGGCTTTATCAGGGCGCTACTGCAGGATGACGTAAAGTCCATGAACGCCTACATGAACCGTGTGGCGCTGGCCACGTTCAGCTACTTCGACAGCGGAAGAAACCCTTCCATGGAGACGCAGCCGGAGAGGTTCTACCATGGCTTTGTGCTGGGACTGGCCGTGGAACTGGCAGACCGCTACATCATTACATCCAACCGGGAGAGCGGCTTCGGAAGGTATGATGTGATGATGGAGCCGAAGAACGGAGCGGATAATGCCGTAATAAAGGATTGCGACAGGGATGCAATTATTATGGAATTTAAAGTCAAGGATTCTGGCGAAGAGAAATCGCTGGAGGACACTGCAGATGCCGCGCTGAAACAGATTGATAAACAGCGATATCAGGCGGACTTAGAGAGCAGGGGATTCCCTGGCGACCGTATCCGGAAATATGGTTTTGCCTTTGAAGGGAAAGAAGTTTTGATAAAAAGTTGAAGAACCTTTCGAAGCTGCGGGCGGGGATGGGGTGTTTGGGGTAAGAGAATTGGTTATAATGATATAATGAAAGGCATAGAACTCCATATTCTCCTCAACTACTTCCGAAAAGTGAGATTCCTGTGTCCGCAGTGTGGGGATTCGATGAACGAAAGGATGCCAACGTCATGGCAGAATCTGGTGAAAGTTTCCGGTTGGTCAGCAGACAAGCCGAAGTTATTTTATATAGCTTTTGTAATAACTATAGGATTGAAAAAACGCATCCTCAACAGAGTCTGCCCAACCGAAGCCGTTGTTGGAGGGAGACATAGAATCTTCCTCTTTTATGATACACCAGAAATAGCGGAAAGTATTGTTGATTTTTTCGGGCTCAAGATGGATTTCTAGTCTGAATCTGGTCAATATATTCACCTTGAAGGAAGGAGGATAAAGAGATGTGGATACGAAAAGGACTGTTTTTCATTCTTTGCTTTTGGGCAGCAGCCGTCATGAGGACATGGGCGGCCGCGCCTGAGATTCCCCTCTTCGAAGACGGAGATACGGTAGGTTTCATTGGGGATAGCGTTACACATGTAACATACAGTTCGTTAAGCTATGTGGAGATGTTGGATCAGTATTATCAAAGCGCGTTTCCGGAGCGTTCAGTGGAATTCCGGAATCTGGGGACGGATGGATTTAAAGCCGGTGATGTGGTGAATATTTACGATCAGGACTTTGCCTTTCAGGGAATTAATAAGGCAGTGATTATGCTGGGGACCAATGAGGCCATTTTGGGGATCTCCACGGAAGAATATATAAGTAATATGGAAGAATTGGTGAGGCGGCTGAAGGAAAGCGGACTGGGAGGGACGGATATCCTGATACTCACGCCTCCGCTCTGCGACCAGGACCGGGCCGGGAATTACGATAAAAACGGAAACCGCCGCTGGCATTTTGAGGATCGGGTGCTTACATACATAGAAGCGCTGGAAAGCGCGGCGGAAGGGTGGGGCGTATGCTATTTGGACATACATACTCCCATGGCGGAACTGACCGGGAAACTGCAGCAGGAGGATGCCGGAAATTCGCTTACCAGAGACAGCATCCATCCCAACGCCGCAGGACAGCGTTTCTTGGCTTATTCCATTCTCCAGGCCCAGGGAGCGGACAGCGGCCCATTGTCGGCGATTCTTCTGCCGGAGGATGGGGAGGCACAGGCTCTTAGGGGGGAAGTGGATGGTTTCTATCGGGGAACGAAAGGGATGCGTTGGAATTGGAAGCCGGAGACACTGCCGCTTGCAGTCACAGAGGATATGACGGAATTTCGTAATTTTTTTGACGGGAGAAGCATGCTGTATGGGAGTGTGCTGCAAGTGGGCGGGCTTTCGGAGGAGGTTTCCTATACTGTCCGGATGGCAGAGCAGGAACTGGGTAGCTTTACCGGGAAAGAACTGGCTGATGGCATAGATCTGAACATGTTGGCAGGACATCCTCAGCGGACATTGGCTGAACAGGCAGCTGCGCTGAACCGGAAACGTCATCAGGAGGCCGCGGCATACCGCAAGATGTGGATTGAAGTCATGATGCAGCGGGCCAGCTATACCAGGGAGCAGGCTCAGGCGGCTTATGATGAGTGGCGGGCGGCTGACGGGCAGCTGCGTGGGGAGATACGGACATTGGCGGAGGAGATGTCGGGCGCTGCCTATCCTATGTATGTCCTGCAGGAAGGATATACTGCGGAGGAACTGGAGCAGGAAGCCGTGGAGGCGGAGGAAGCCCGGAAAGCCGCTGAAGAGCAGGCAAGGCTGGAAGCGGAAGAAGCGGCTCAAAAGGCTGCTGCGGAGCAGGCCAGAATAGAAGCGGAACAGGCCAGGTTAAGGGCGGAAGAGCAGGCCAGAACAGAAGCGGAGGAAAGGGAGGCGCTGGAGCTTGCCAGACTGGAGGAAGAAAAAGCGCAGAAAGTTGGACTTATGCGGAAGCGCCTCCTGGTTTCAGGGGCATGTCTGGGAAGCGCTTTGGCGGTGATGATCGTTATCCGGAAGCAGAAGGGAAGAAAGGGATGATCCCTCGTCTTGTAGTTTACAGATAAGCGGGTGTCGGCATTTAGGCTGATGCCCGTTTTTCTGCTCAGGCTCATGTAGAGGAAATATGCCGCCATGACGGCGCACGGGTCGCGCGCGAGCAGGGGAGAAAAGATTCCCCTACTCGATTTGTGCTATAAGGAACATCATTGTATCATTTGAAGTACCCCGGGGAAAGCGGATATTTATGGAAGCAGAGCGGGCGAGAGTGTTAAAGATGCTGTTGGACGGAGTCGAGATTCCCGATTTCAGGGAACCTTCCATCAGTACGCCCCATGTGTTTGAACTGACGGATCATTGGAAGGGCAGCCATGAGATTGCCCTGCTGTCCGATAACAGCTATCCGGGACTGCCCCGCAAGGATATCGTAGATTCTTCTGCCGCAACGGATGAAACCCAGACAAATTGGAACGGCGCGTTGGGGTATCTGCGGCTGCGGGTGGAAGATCCGGTTTTCGTGGAAGCGGTCAGGGTGTATCCTTCCGGAAATGAACTGACAGTGAAAGTGAGTATCTGCGCAAACCGCCCATGGTCAGGAAGATTGACGGTTTCTTCGGAAGCTTTGGATGTGTAAACAGGGCGCACTGCTATTACCTGATGGCGCTGGGCAATATCGGCCTGGGGAACCGGGAGAAGGCGGCCGGATTCATAGAGGAGGCAGTTTCTCTGGAACCGTCCCACATGATGTGCAGAATTTTTAAAAAAACCTTTTACAAATAGAAATTTTATGATATACTACATAAAGTTTCTTAATTTATACGGCGGATGCCCATAAACAGTGCGTTTTGCCGTTCAGAAGAATATAGTGAAAATAAGGAGGCTTTTGAGTATGAAGCACATTAAGACTTTGACGACCAGAAACCTGAAGGAATCCATGAAGAAGGGCGGCTGCGGCGAGTGCCAGACCTCTTGCCAGTCTGCCTGCAAGACTTCCTGTACAGTTGGAAATCAGAGCTGTGAGAAAGCGAAGTAATTACATAGGCAGAGCGCAGGACCAGTTCAGGCAGCGGATCCGTTCGCTGCTTGAACTTTGTTCGTATGATCAACAAGGTTCATTCTGACATTTGGAAAGGTACATTTAAGTGATACATCAATATAAAAGCAACGGATACAATATAGTAATGGACGTGAACAGCGGTTCCATTCATGTGGTGGATGATGTGGTGAGCGACATTATCCCGCTGGTGGAGGAACTGGCCGGCAAGAGCGTGAAAGACCCTGCCGCCCTCAAAGAGGCGCTGTTAAGGCGGACAGATCTTCCATATCCGGAAGAAATCCTGACGGAAGCCCTGGAAGAGGTGCTGGAGCTGGAGGCAGCCGGACAGCTGTTTGCCCCTGATATCTACGAGAATTATGTTTATGATTTTACGAAGAGGCAGACAGTGGTAAAGGCGCTGTGCCTTCATATAGCCCATGATTGTAACCTTGCCTGTAAATACTGCTTTGCGGAAGAGGGAGAGTACCACGGAAGACGCGCCCTGATGAGCCTGGAAGTGGGAAAAAAAGCCCTCGATTTTCTGGTGGCAAATTCAGGTAACCGGATCAATCTGGAGGTGGACTTCTTCGGCGGGGAACCCCTGATGAACTGGCAGGTGGTAAAGGAGCTGGTGGAGTACGGCAGAAGCCTGGAGGAGCCGAACAACAAGAAGTTCCGCTTTACTCTGACCACCAACGGCGTATTGCTGGACGACGAGATCCTGGAATTTGCCAACCGGGAGATGGCGAACATTGTTCTGAGCATAGACGGCCGAAAGGAAATCCATGATAAAATGCGTCCTTTCCGTGGCGGCCAGGGAAGCTATGACCTGATCGTACCCAAATTCCAGAAGGTTGCGGAGAGCAGAGAGCAGGAACGATACTATGTCCGCGGTACGTTTACCCACAATAATCTCGATTTTTCAAAGGATGTGCTTCATCTGGCAGACCTGGGCTTCAAACAGATCTCAGTGGAACCGGTGGTAGCCGGACCGGAGGATGACTATGCCATCACGGAGGAAGACCTTCCTGTGCTGATGGAGGAGTACGATACCCTTGCCAGGGAAATGGTGAGGCGCAGAAAAGAAGGAAAAGGATTTAACTTCTTCCACTTTATGATAGACCTGGAGGGCGGCCCCTGCGTGGCGAAACGTCTTTCCGGATGCGGCTCCGGAACGGAATATCTGGCTGTGACCCCTTGGGGCGACCTGTATCCCTGCCACCAGTTTGTGGGAAATGAGAAATTCCTCATGGGCAATGTGAAGGAAGGGGTTCTGCGAACCGATATCCGGGATGAGTTCAAATGCTGCAACGTCTACGCGAAAGAAAAATGCCGGAAATGCTTTGCAAAATTCTACTGCAGCGGCGGCTGTGCAGCCAACGCCTATAATTTCCACGGCAATATCAACGATGCCTACGACGTGGGCTGCGAACTGGAAAGAAAGCGCGTGGAATGCGCCATCATGCTGAAAGTGGCGGAGGCAGACACGGAATTATAAAAACAGTATCTGCCCGTTCCAGTGCCCAGAAGGATCCCGGGCGCATCACTTAGCGACCGGGACTCTTCTGCCCATGCCGGTAGTGGAACGGGCAGATACGGAACTCATAATAAGAAAGGACGAATGACATGAAAAAAAACAAAGCAATCGTGGTGCTGCTTTGTATCCTTCTGATCCTGGCAGGTGTCACCTATATCGACATCTTCGGGGTAAATCCGGAGGGCGAAGGCAGCGCTTCGGACATCAACCTTGGACTGGATCTGGCGGGGGGCGTCAGCATTACCTACCAGGTGGTGGGAGATGAAAATCCCAGTTCCACCGACATGAGCGATACCATTGCAAAGCTTCAGAAGCGTGTGGAAGGCTATAGCACAGAGGCCATCGTATACCAGGAGGGTTCCGACAGGATCAATATAGAGATTCCGGGAGTCAGCGATGCCAATGCCATTCTGCAGGAGCTGGGCAGGCCCGGTACCCTGTACTTTATTTCCGAGACGGATCCGGACGGCAATGTGAATTTCAGTCAGCAGACGGTTCAGAACACAGACGGCACCTATGGGGTGGGATATGCCCTGACCAGATCCATTGACGAACTGCTGGAGAACGGCTCCATACTGGTACAGGGAACGGATGTCAGCAATGCGCAGGCGGGCAGCGTGCAGACCCAGATGGGTTCTGAATTCGTGGTGAGCCTGACCATGACGGAAGAGGGCAGGGAGAAATTCAGACAGGCAACCGAGAATGCTTACAGCAAAGGCGAGAGCCTTGCCATCTATTATGACGGAAATATTATCAGCGCGCCCAGTGTGAATGTGGTGATTACGGACGGCAGCGCTCAGATTTCTCCCATGGAGTCCTATGAGAGAGCGGAGAGCCTGGCTTCCACCATCCGCATCGGCGGATTGAAGCTGGAGCTGGAAGAGCTCCATTCCAAAGTGGTTGGCGCACAGCTTGGCGTGGAAGCCATCGATACCAGCCTGAAGGCAGGCGCCATCGGTCTGGTCATAGTGATGGTATTTATGATCGTGATCTACCTGATCCCCGGCGTGGCGTCCGCCATTGCGCTGCTGGCTTATGTGGCGCTGGTCATCCTTCTGCTGAATGGTTTTGACATGACACTGACGCTTTCCGGTGTGGCCGGCATCATTTTGTCCATCGGTATGGCTGTTGACGCAAATGTGATCATTTTTGCGCGTATACGCGAAGAACTTGCCACCGGCAAGACTGTCCGCAACGCGATCAGGATCGGTTTTGGCAAGGCATTGTCCGCTATCATTGACGGTAATATTACAACGCTGATCGCGGCAGGTGTATTGCTTTTGCTGGGGCCCGGCACGGTAAAAGGATTTGCGCAGACATTGGGTCTTGGTATTGTACTCTCCATGTTTACGGCGCTGGTGGTGACCAGGTATCTGCTGTACGCTTTTTATGCGCTGGGGCTGAAGAGCGAGAAGCTGTACGGTGTGGGCAAAGAGCATAAGGTATTGAACATTCTGTCGAAAAAGGGATTGTTCTTCGGCATCTCCATTGCAGTGATCGCAGCCGGCTTTGTCGTGATGGGAGTAAACAAGGCAACCTCCGGCGATGCGCTGAATTACAGCCTGGAGTTCAAGGGCGGCACCGCTACCACCGTTACTTTCCAGGAAGCCATGACTCTGGAAAAGGCTACTGCAGATGTGGTTCCACTCATTGAAGACGTGACAGGCAGCTCCGTTCAGGTTCAGACGGTACAGGATTCCAACGAGGTGATCTTCAAGACCAATTCCCTCAGCGTGGAGCAGAGGACGGCTCTGAACCAGATGTTTGTGGATAACTTTGGGGTGGACGAGAAACTGATCACTTCCGAAACCATCAGTTCTACCATCAGCGACGAGATGAAATCGGATACCGTTATCGCGGTGCTGGTGGCCATTGTCTGCATGCTGATCTATATCCGGGTTCGTTTCAGCGATATCAGATTCGGTGTCAGCAGTATCGTGGCGCTGCTTCACGACGTGCTGGTAGTGCTGGCATTCTATGCTGTGGCAAGGGTTTCCGTGAGCAATACTTTTGTGGCATGTATGCTGACCATTGTGGGTTATTCCATCAATGCTACTATCGTTATCTTTGACCGTATTCGCGAGAATATGGCAGGGATGACCCACAAGGATGATCTGAAGGAGATCGTGAACAGGAGCATTACCCAGACCATGTCCAGGAGTATTTTTACATCACTGACGACATTCATCATGGTGGCAGTCCTGTACATCCTGGGCGTTACCAGTATCCGGGATTTCGCGCTGCCTCTGATGGTGGGCATTATCTGTGGCGCGTATTCCTCCATCTGCCTGGCAGGCAGCCTGTGGTATCTTTTCCGCATTCGGTTTGCGCCTAAGAAAAAAGAGAAATAAAGACATTTTTGTATTAAACTCGTGAACGCATTTAACTGCCGCCTTCCGCTCTGGATTGCCGATGCGTTCACTCGTTATACTGTGCAGACGGCAATTATTTGCGTTTGTGGGTATAAAATACAGTAAAAACCGGTTTCCGTAAAAGGAACCGGTTTTTTGCTGAACAGAGCTGCGGGATAACGGTTCGGGGACTGATCGGTTTCGGGCGGGATTTTAGGCGGGTCGGCCGGATGGCTTGTGTTTTGGCTGTGCAGATGATATGATAATATTTATATTCATCTGTACAGTATAAGGAAGTGTCTACAAATAACCGCTGCAAGTTTATGGCAATTTTTATTGTATTTCCAGGCTTTTGCCTGAAGCAATTGCAGCAGTTATTTTCCGACAATTCCTAAAGGAATGGGGTTGGAAGTTATGAAAAACGATTTTTCAAAGGGAAAGGTCTGGCGGAATATCATAGGTCAGTCCATTCCCCTGATATTGGCGCAGCTGGTACAGCTTTTATACAATGTGGTGGACCGGATCTATATCGGCCATCTGCCGGGGGCGGACAGCATGGCTCTGACGGGCATCGGCCTGGTGTTTCCCCTGACTACGCTGATCGCGGCATTCACTTATCTCTTCGGTACAGGAGGGACGCCCCTGTTTTCCATAGCCAGAGGCGCCGGTGAGGAGCAGCGGGCGGAGAAGATATTGGGAAATACCTTTTCCCTGCTGCTGGGCTGTTCCGTGGTGATGTTTCTGTTCTGCTATTTTTTCCGGAAACCGGTTCTCTACCTGTTCGGCGCCGGCGACGCTTCCTATGTGTATGCGGATGCGTATTTGAAAATATATCTGACCGGTACGGCGTTCAGCATGCTGTCTACCGGGTTGAACGGCTTTATCAACGCCCAGGGATTTCCCAGGATGGGGATGATGACCACGCTGCTGGGAGCTGTGCTGAACCTGATCCTGGATCCGGTCTTTATCTTCTGGCTGGATATGGGGGTGAGCGGTGCTGCGCTTGCCACGGTGTTAAGTCAGATGGTCTCCTGTGTCTGGGTCCTTCGTTTCCTGACGGGGAAAAAGGTGCAGCTGCGTATTCGGAAGAAGAATCTGCGGGTGGACCGGAAGCTGACAGGAGAGATTACCGCGTTGGGAATGTCGGGCTTTATCATGCAGGCAACCAACTGCCTGGTGCAGATCGTATGCAATGCGACCCTGAAACAGTACGGCGGCGACCTGTACGTGGGGATCATGACAGTGATCAATTCGGTGCGGGAGATATTGTCTCTGCCGGTGGGCGGGCTGACCAACGGTTCCCAGCCGGTACTGGGATATAATTACGGGGCTAAACGGTATGAGCGTGTATGCCAGGGAATCCGGTTTACTGCGGTTTTGGGCATTTTGTATACGGTGATTGCCTGGTTTGCGGTGATACAATGCCCGCATCTGCTGCTTTCCGTATTTACGGAGGACGCTGCCATGCTGGAGGCGGGAACGGAAGCGCTGAAGATATACTTTTTTGGTTTTTTCTTTATGGCATTTCAGTTTTCGGGGCAGTCCGCCTTCACTGCGCTGGGATATTCGAAGCAGGCGATTTTCTTTTCCCTGCTGCGCAAGGCGGTGATCGTGGCGCCGCTGACGCTGCTTTTGCCGCGTCTGGGGATGGGAGTGGACGGCGTGTTCTGGGCAGAGCCCATTTCCAACTGCATCGGAGGGCTGGCATGCTTTATCACCATGTATTTCACGCTGTACCGTAAGCTGAAAAGGAGCGGGGATGCCGGAGATAAGCAGATTTCCGCATGAAGCGGAGGCAGAGCCCGGGGCGTATGGCATGGCCCCTGCTGAAAGGAAGTGCCGGTCCGATTTTCCTCTCAGCATCGGAAAATACAGTCCGAAACAATCTGCTCCGTAAAAAATTATGTTAAAAACTGTAAAAAACAGTTGACGTACAGGACTTTTGTGATATAATAAGAATGTGTATATGCCATGTGCAGTACATAAATAACCCAATCAGTCATGTTGCTATGAGGGACTGAAGGGAGGGTCGGGTGGACATGTCAAACGTAATCGTAAAAGAAAACGAAACATTAGACAGCGCTTTACGTCGTTTTAAAAGAAGCTGTGCTAAAGCTGGTATCCAGCAGGAGATTCGCAAGCGTGAGCATTACGAGAAGCCAAGCGTAAGACGGAAAAAGAAGTCTGAAGCTGCCAGAAAACGTAAATATAACTAAGCGACGGATCCCCGGCTTAAGCAGCCGGGGATTTTGTATGCGGAGATACGTATGTAATACGTAATGCTTCCTGCCTGTTTCTCTATCGTACCTGAAGTATCCCTGCCATACTGCTCTGCGCGGATTTTTGGCGTGGCGGAAAGATTCCCGGCATATATTCAGCCGCATTCTCATATTCTTATGACAAAGATAAGGAATATGGAGTGTGGTATTTTTATGTTTAGAAAAAAATCCCTCTGCATAAACCGGGCGGACAGCCAACGCATATCCATGCCGGCAGCCGCCGCAAAAAAAGTCCTCGTCAGCCTTTCGGCAGTCGTTATGGCGCTGATCCTGCCTTTTTTTCAATCCATACCGGCAAATGCCAGTGTGGCAGTCTCTTCTCCTTCGGTGATACTGATAGAGAGTTCCACGGGAGAGACGATCTATGAGATCAATTCCACGGAACGGAGAAGTCCTGCCAGCATTACGAAGATCATGACGCTGCTCCTCACATTCGAAGCTCTGGATTCCGGAAAGATCAGCCTAGATGACCAGGTGGTTACCAGCGAGTATGCCAGTTCCATGGGCGGTTCCCAGGTGTATCTGGCACAGGGCGAGGTGCAGACTCTGGATACCATGATCAAATGCATCGCGGTATCCTCCGGCAATGATGCCAGCGTGGCGGTGGCAGAGCATATTGCCGGCAGCGAGGAAGCTTTTGTGGCCATGATGAATGAGCGGGCTCAGGAGCTGGGGATGGTGGATACCCACTTTGAAGACTGCTGCGGACTGAGTGATTCCGACAATCATTATACCTCAGCCAGAGATGTGGCGGTCATGTCCAGAGAATTGACGGTAAAACATCCGGATATTTTTAATTATACGAAGATCTGGATGGAAGACATCACCCATGAGACCAGACAGGGAACCTCCAATTTTACCCTGAACAGTACCAATAAGCTTCTGAAACAGTACCAGTGGACCACAGGCCTGAAGACAGGCTCCACTTCAAAGGCAAAGTACTGCTTTTCAGCCACGGCGTCCAGGGATGGCATAGACCTGATCGCAGTGGTAATGGGAGCGCCGGATTACAAAGCGCGCTTTGGAGATGCGCAGGCACTGTTGACTTATGGCTTCAGTGTGTGTAATATTTACATAGATGAAAATCAGGATGCCCTTGCGCCTCTGTGTGTGGAGGGCGGCACGGCGGATGAGGCTGACATACAGTATCAGGGGGAATTCCGCTATCTGGACACCGCGGGCAATGACCTGTCAGCCGTGGAGAAGGTGATGGAGCTGCCGGAGACGGTACAGGCACCTGTGGTGAAGGGTGCGGAAGCGGGCCGGGCAAGGTACCTTTTAAACGGTACGGAGATCGGCAGCGTGCCAGTGGTGTATGCGGAGGATGTGGAGAAGGCTTTGTATGCGGATTATCTGAAGAAAGTATTTGAAAGCTTTCTTCTGCTGCAGGTTCCCGGAAAATGAGTGCGCTCACGAGTATAAAAACGGAGTCGGGCTGCTGCAGGTCTGGCGGAGGACGTATGCGGCAGCCCCTGACGCGCGGAAGAAGCCTGCATTTCCATTGGGATATCGCAATGAATGCCGGCGGAGGACGGCTGTGGTTTATAAAACGCATGGAAACGGAGAAAAAGAGAGGTAAGGCGGGATGGATATTCTGATCACCATAATCGGAATTGCGGCAGTGGCGCTGTTGTGGGTTATGCTTTACGACAGCAATCGCTTTGTGATAAGAAAGTATACGGCAAAGGACAGACGTATTCAGAAACCATGCAGGGCCGTTCTCGTGACAGATCTGCACAATAAGCGTTACGGAAAAGACAACGGCGCATTGCTGGAGGCCATCAGGGAACAACAGCCTGACTTCATACTGATTGCAGGTGATGTACTGACCGCGAAGCCGGGGGCATCCCTGGAGCCGGCACTGCAGTTCCTTCGGGCGCTTGCGGGAGAATATCCGATTTACTACGCCAACGGAAACCACGAGCATCGTTTGAAACTCTATCCGGAGACTTACGGTGATATGGCGCAGCGGTATGGGAAAGCTCTGGAAGAAATGGGAATTTATCCGCTGGTAAACGAACATATCGATCTGCAGGAGTACGGAATTACGATATATGGTTCCGAAATTGATAAATTTTTCTACAAACGATTCAAGGTACGGAGAATGGAGGAGGACTATCTGGCGGGAATATTGGGACAGGCTTCCGATGACCGTTTTACGGTATTGCTGGCGCACAATCCGGACTATTTTCCGCAGTATGCAGCCTGGGGAGCGGATCTGACATTGTCAGGGCATATTCACGGTGGCGTGGCGCGTGTGCCCGTCTGGGGCAGAGGCGTAGTATCTCCCGCATGGCGCCTGTTTCCCAGGTATGACGGCGGTATCTTTAAGGAGGGCAGGTCTGTCATGCTGCTGAGCCGGGGCCTGGGGATTCATACCATCCCGGTGAGGCTGTTTAACCCGGCTGAGCTGTGGGTGGTGGAGTTTCAACCGGAACATAAGTTTTTCCTTGAAATGGAAGGAAAAAAAGGGTAAAATAAAAATCCAGGCTGTAATCAATGTCTGTTTGCGGACACTTCCCTGTGAGCGCACGAAATAAGCCTGCGGAAGCCTGTAGGGAAACAAACATATCAATTCCGAGATATAACTGCGCGCCAATGAATTTTGCGGTAAACTATATCGAAAAGCTGCCAGCCATATCATATATGCTGGCCGGATTTGCAAATTCTGGCGGTCTTGAGTATATACTTGTGAGCGCATTCATTTGCCATTTACTGTTTTACACCACCGATGCGCTCACTCGTTATACAATTTTAACTGGCAAAAGTTTTCGGTCGTGAGTATAAATTGTGAGGACACCATGGCGATATCTGTGAAACTGGAAGTATTCGAGGGGCCGCTGGACCTGCTTCTCCATCTGATTGATAAAAATAAGGTTGACATTTACGATATCCCTATCGTGGAAATCACGGCACAGTATCTTGACTATATTAAGCAGATGGAAACCAGCGACATGAACGTGATGAGTGAGTTCCTGGTGATGGCGGCTACCCTGATAGATATCAAGTGCCGGATGCTGCTGCCCAGAGAGGTGGACGAAGAAGGGGAAGAGGAAGATCCCAGACAGGAGCTGGTGCAGAAGCTGCTGGAATATAAGATGTACAAGTTCATGTCCCTGGAGCTGAAGGACCGCCAGGTGGATGCCGCCAGGAATCTGTACAGAGAGCAGAAGCTGCCGCCGGAGGTAGCCATGTACAGGCCGCCTGTAGATTATGAGCAGCTGATTGGGGATATGACCTTATCCAGGCTTCACAGTATCTTCAAATCCATTCTTAAGAGACAGGAGGACAAGATAGACCCCATCAGAAGCCGGTACGGCAACATCGAAAAAGAAGAAATCGACATGGATGCGAAACTGCTGTATGTGGAAGCTTATGCCAGGGAACATAAAAATTTCAGTTTCCGAAAACTTCTGGAGAATCAGGCCGGCAAGATGGAGATTATCGTCACCTTTCTGATTATTCTGGAGATGATGAAGACAGGGAAGATTGTCATCAGCCAGGAGTCGATTTATGATGATATACTGATTACTTCATTGCTGTGAAAATTGATTTGGACTGAAGAAGTTGTATCAGCTGTTTTCCGACGATTCCTGAAGGAAATTGCCTGGGATGTACACAAACCCGCAGGGGCATGCGCATAAAATATGGAAGGAACGAAGATGAAGAAGACAAGGGCCGAAGCGGTCATCGAGGCGGTGCTGTTCACCATGGGAGAAACGGTGGAAATCAGCCGCCTGGCCGAAGTGATAGAGGAAGACGTGAAAACCACGAAGAATATATTGAAGCGGATGGAAGAGCGCTATGCGAGAGAGGACAGGGGCATTACTCTGACTTATTATGACAATGCGGTACAGCTCTGTACGAAAGAGGAAATGTATGAATACCTGATCAAGATAACGAAGGCTCCCGGGAAGCTGTCTCTCACTGACACCGTGCTGGAGACTCTTTCCATTATTGCGTACAAGCAACCTGTGACCCGTATGGAGGTGGAGCGGGTCAGAGGCGTCAACTGTGACCACGCGATTAACAAGCTTCTGGAATATGATCTGATCACGGAGCTGGGGCGGCTGGATGCCCCCGGCAGGCCTCTTCTCTTCGGCACCACAGAACAGTTCCTGCGCTGCTTTGGCGTGAGGAGCCTGGAAGAACTGCCCGAGATGAACCCGGTTCAGCTGGAGGAATTCAAGCAGCAGGCCGAGGCCGAAGCCCAGCTGCAGCTGGAGGTATAAATGTCCGCAGACAGTTCCTGCGGGCTTTTGTCTGAACAGGCAGCAGTTATTTTTCAACAATTCCTATGGAAGTGTCAGAACAGGTTTCCGGAAGATTGCATTCCCAAGTATAAAATACAAAAGCAGCCTCATATATTATTAAAAATCCCATTGGAAGATAGATAGGATGAAGATGCGGATGAAAAAAATAACAGGGGGCTTTTTTTGTGCCCTTTTTCTACTGCTTTCTGTTCCGCAGCCGGTTCATGGAGAAGAAATGGAGTTGTATGCCACCGCGGCAGTGCTGATGGATGCGGATTCCGGAAGGGTACTTTACGGAAAAAATGAGGATGCCGTCATGGCGATGGCGAGCACTACAAAGATTATGACATGCATTGTGGTGCTGGAAACGGTGTCATTGGATGATACGCTTACCGTATCCGCTTATGCCGCCAGTATGCCGAAGGTCAAACTGTACATACAAAAGGGGGAGCAGTATGCAGTCAGGGACCTGCTCCATTCCCTGATGCTGGAATCCCATAATGATTCCGCGGTGGCGCTGGCCGAATATGTGGGAAAACAGTTTCTGCCGGCGCAGCTGCAGGAGAAAGATACGGCGGATTACACTGCGGAGGAGAGTAAGATGGCCATGGCCGCCTTTGCGGCGCAGATGAATCAGAAAGCGGCACAGCTGGGCTGTGAGAACACATGGTTTATCACGCCCAACGGGCTGGATGCAACGGAGATTATCGTTCAGGAGGACGGCAGCACCATTCAGAAGGAACACTGCACCACAGCCAGAGAGCTGGCGCGTATCCTGTCTTACTGTATCAGGGAATCGCCCTGCCGGGATGCCTTTCTGGAGATTACACGCACAGCGTCCCACAGTTTTTCCGCAAACGGAAGGAATTTTTCATGCAACAACCACAATGCCTTTTTAAATATGATGGAAGGAGCCCTGACGGGGAAAACCGGATTTACCAACAAGGCGGGATACTGTTATGTGGGAGCGTTGGAACGGGAGGGAAGAACCTTCGTGGTGGCTCTGCTTGCCTGCGGCTGGCCCAACAATAAGACTTACAAATGGAGCGATACCAGGAAGCTGATGCAGTATGGCATTGACAATTATTTTTACAAAAGCTTCGGGGAAGAGGGGACTGCCTTTGATGAAAGCATGCTGAAGCCCCTTCCGGTACGCAACGGGCAGACAAAGGTTCTGGGAGACCAGGCCTTCGTGACCGTCCGGGTGGAGGAAGGGGGAGAAGGCCGGGAAGGGCTGCTGATGCGGGCGGATGAAGCGGTTCGGACCGAATATACCATGGAGGACCACCTGACGGCTCCCGTGTCCAGGGGCACGTCTGTGGGAAAGGTGGAATATTTTCTGGGAGACACGGTTTACCGAACAGATATAATTGTTACAGCGGATGAACTGGGAGCGGTGGATCCGCAGTGGTGCCTGTGGCAGATTCTGGGAAGATTTCTGTTATAGCCCTGTGATGATGGAATCCGGGCTGCGCCTCCCGCTGACCCCCAAACACTGTAGATTGAAATATATGCCCGATATGGTATAATATGACCATATTCCCGGCAGGAAGCGGCCGAATGGCCATCCAGCCATGAGTGTAGCTGTGCTCATGGTATAATACCTAAGGAAAGCATCTGATTTAGGGCAACAGAAAAGAATAACT
>CAJUFB010000016.1 GCA_910585805.1 uncultured Acetatifactor sp. | reverse complement strand
CTGCCGGGCAGATTCGGGACTTTCACCCGTTAGAACGTGCGCCCGCCGGGCGCACCTGAAACTCCCCGCAGCAAGCTGCGGGGAATTAAACCCTCTTTGGGATTAAAGCAAAAGCATCAGAAACAATTATACAGTTAATACAGGGTACAGATTTTATTATAAAAATATATCCTGACTTCCTATTGCTATCTCTGGTATCGTTTTTACTGCAATGCCATGCTCTTCATCCCAAACACAGTCAAAAAGCATAATTGTAGTTCCATCTTGTTTGAACAACAATGTTTTAGGAACCACCATCTGAGCCAATTCATTAACAGAACCCACGCTTCTTGCACCTATCCAATCTGTAGCCAGCTCATATAAATTTTCGTTTACATATTTCTTTATATTTTCTCCAATAATGTCCACCATAGCTTCTATCTTATCAAAGAATTCCGAATAGCTCCGCCGCTGCTCCTCGGTGATTGACTTTCCGGAATATGCTTTAGCTGCCACTCCAACATCCCACTCTTTTCCAAACATATATAGCTTAATCGTTTTATACCACCTATGCCTATATGCCATTTCCCCAAAAACAGGATCTTTGCAAGTCATTTCCATTTACATCCACTCCTTTCATGATACCGCTTTGTTTTGTGCTCTATACTCGGACACCCCTCCAGAATGCGAAATATTTCCATGTACCTCTGTTGGCACTTTCTGCATGGTTCTGCAATCTCTGCACTCATGCCATGTATATCTGTGTTCTTCCCGCCATTGTGCTACTTCTTCTGGGGTACATCCTTTCTGTTCTGCCAACCTTTCATCCGCTTGGTCAAAATTAGAATCCCTGTCATCGGTAAAGTCATCAATCTCAACTTCTCCCTTTGACACTTCTGAAAAATCAGGCTGCCCTTCATTGAATGGTATAGACTCAAAATCATATTCTTTCATAATCTCATCCCAAGACTTATGTTCTGGATTTGTACCATTCCGGTCTCCTGGTTCAACGTTTGGATTCGGCTTCCATTCCGAACCTCCAGGATTCCCCTCCCAAGATCCTCCGTTTCTTGGCAAGATACCTTTCTTTTCAACTTTTATTTTATCGTCTAATTCTACCACCACAATATTTAGTTCGTTTTTCGCTTCACCAATAATTATTTCTTGTGCTTTCTTTTCCGGCGAAAACCAGTTGCTCAAACCAATCCCCTCCTTTGGGTTATCTCATTATGCCAAATACGATAACATTCCAGCCCATTCTCATCAATGTTGCTATAGGATTTCATCAAACAATGCTTCACACTTAATAGAATGTCGTCAGTCGGATACTCCAATTTTCGTGCTACCAAGGTATTCAGATGACAGTCAAAACTTATGAAATCATTAGCCGCTTCTCTTACATTGAGGACAGCATCTTCCAGTCCCAAAATATCTCTTACCAAATCCGATTGCACTAAAAAGTTCTCCCTATTCCATAAACTCAATTCTCCTGTCAACTTCAATTCGTTCAGCAAACAATAAAGTGTCATTTTCGTCCTTGCGCTACATCCGCACTTCCCAATTGCCCAAGTTATCTGCTCGAATGAAAGTATACTCGGATTATCTAAGCGATTCCTTATCACCATATTAACAAGAAGCGAAACCGCCTTTTTTTCTACTTGCATCACCTCCGGTACAGCAGCGGAAATACAATAATTGTTTTCAATCCCCTTAAATTTATCAATTTTACACAGAACCGGTTCCACCCAGTCATTTTGATAAACTACAGCAACCCCTTTCGGTAACTTGACAATCTCATCTAACTGGGAATCCCTCATTGCTGCAGCTTTTCCTGAAAGCATCCTGTCGCTTTCTTCAGGCAGGCGCATAATTATCTTCGTATTTGTATTGCGGATTGCTGAAATATCTACTGCCTTCGGTGACTGATCAGCAATTATGAATCCTTCCCCATAAGTGCGCATCTCTGCTATTGCATTGGAAAGCATCTCGACCGACTTTCCTGTAACATCCCCTCCATCCGTAGCTGAACCAGATGTCTGTATCTTTAAAATATTATGTGCCTCCTCCAGAACTGTAATGTGGTTCAGTTTCTGATTTGTTTCTGTACAAGTTACCATACGGTATTCCACAAGCTTCATTACGAGAATGCCCATCAATAAAGATTTTGTTTCCTGTGAACCCACACGGCTTAAATCCACGACAACGCTTGAATCAAACAACACTTCATTTTCGATTTCATCTGAAGTAAAAATCTGCCCGTTCAAGCCATTTGTCAATGATTGAACCCTTGTTGCCAAAGAACCTTTATAATTTGATTTGACTTCTTCCGAATAGTCAGATTCACTTATTACCTTTTCCAACTGTTCAAGCAAATCCTGAAATGTCGGATACAATGATGCAGCGATTGAATTTATTGACAACGTCATATCCCAACCACAGGATTCATACGCTGCCAGTACCGCCGCTTTGAGTACCGCTGGCATAGCTGCATACATAGGCCAGCATACATTGAAAATCTCTATCAACCTGTCAACATGCTCCAAGACGTGAATCCCATCTGGAAAACGAAATGGATTAATCTGTAGCAATTGCGTGAATGCGGGATTCGTCCCGAACACATAGACATCGCTATAGTGTCCAAAAAAACGCTTATATTCTCCCTTCGCTGGCTCAATAACCAGAAAAGGGATATCATATTGTCTGCGTAGTTGGCTAAGAATTTCATAAACAGTATTGCTCTTACCAGAACCCGTCGCCCCCGTAACAAAAGTATGCATTGTAAGAGAATCGCAATCAATTTCGACCTTTGTATCCGTCTCCTTTCCCATCACATAAACCATGCCAAGAGAGAAAACTCTGTCAGGTTTATCCTGACTATACCTGACAATTTCCTTTCCAAAATCCGCATGCTCAATTACAGGGAACCCGCATATCGAATTCCGGGGAAGCCCCATTAAAATTGCCAATTCATTTCCACTTACTAATGAAGCCGCAGTAACCGGTACTGAAATGGCTTCAGAGCGGTATTCAAAAATGGGATGCACAAAGTTTATTATATATTCACGTATCATTGCCAGTTCTTTGACATCTTTTCGGTTCCAAAAATTTATGGCCGAAGTCTCAATCCCTGATTTTGCTCCCCTCATCAGCGATTTGTATGTCCCCGCAGCCATTTCAGCTGTTTCCTGCGTATCAGAAAGAAAATATGCCGCACACTCCCACATGCCAATGCTTTCGCATTCCTCTATACGTTTCAGCTGCAAATCGATTTTGTTCAATATACCTGTTAGAGCCTTGTTCTGTCTTGTTAATTGTATATTATTGGAAGAACCTTCTGTAATACCGCTTGTCCGCGAAAAACTATCTGTCCGGTTCACGTTTGTTCCATACATCTCCCCCTCTGTGACTGAACGATTCTCGGAATATGTTTCCGATACCGAAGTTCCATCTGCATAAGTTTTAGGTTGGACAGCGCTTAAGCCAACTTGGCCTAATGTGATTGCTGCCGCTGCTGCTATACTTGCACCGCCCGTCAAGGGCGCGGTTGCCAGACTCGCCACGCCAAGCGCAACACTCCCAATACTCTTGGCAAGTGTACTAAAAGTATCTGCCTTTGAAACAGAATGGTTTTCAGCCGTACCTTTGGAATAGCTGCTCCCAGTTTGCATCGACATATTTTTTGAATACGATTTCCCCGTGGTCATCCCATGGGACAGCGCATCAGAAACGCTTAATGCCATATTCGTTCCATAGGACAGTTGCATGCTTGCAAACGGTGACAGCTGAGTATAAATCCCCTCATATGCCTGGCGCACTACCTCCAGTTGCTCTATAGGAGTGCTTTTTGCCAATACGATTGCTGTATATTTCTGGCCCTGCATGGCAAGCGCAAGCTTTTCCAATCCTTGTATAAATGTGGCATTGTCTTTAAAGTCTTCATCTTTATTATTTGCCACGCAGGATACAGCAGCAATATTTTTGGTAGCAAAGCCATTCAATAATCTCTCTGCAACCGGATCCAGCAGGTCCTGCGTTTTAACACCTGGGAACTGGCCAATTAACGCATTGCGCAGAGTGTCCTTAAGCGACTTGGTGGTCCGCTTGCTGTCGAATGACCGAACCCCCATGTAAAA
This sequence comes from uncultured Acetatifactor sp., assembly GCA_910585805.1. Taxonomy (GTDB): domain Bacteria; phylum Bacillota; class Clostridia; order Lachnospirales; family Lachnospiraceae; genus Acetatifactor. Next base: position 62,425 of record CAJUFB010000016.1, on the reverse strand, counting down.
ATCTGTTTTTCGTCCATCACTATCCGCGATGATGTATACGCCACAGTTCAAGTTCTGTACGGAATTAAAAACAGAAGCAAACTTATATGTAGAATATTCATTGTTCTGGTATACCATCTCTGTAATCTTGAATATCCTTATATCGCTGATCTTCTTTAAGCTGTCATCAAGCGGCTTGACCTCTAATTCAGACAGATTCCTGAGATACTTTTTCAGAACCAAGTCATCAACGAGTCTGCTTGCTACCATAACATCAGACTCCAGAACACCATATTCGGGAACAGCATTACGAAAGGATTCTGTACTTGCCGCCTCCTGCTGTACAACTATGGAAGATTGAGGGCTTTTTCCTAAAACTACAGTATCGCTCATTATTCTTCCCCTATCAAGTTTGTGCCCACATACACAACTCCAACACCGGCTGCAGCGCCTACCGCCACGCCTCCTGCTACTGCCAAATTTGCCGCTGCTGCTATCGCTCCTCCTGCGACAGCACCAACGAGAGCTCCTGCAAAGTATTTTGTCCCACGGTAATTCCCCTCTTTTATATCACGATGTTTTTGCTCCTGATATTCAGACTCACGACGCTGATGGAGGCATGAGGAAGATTTCCTTCCGATATCCTTATTCGTTTGCGCGTTACTGCAAGCTTGTCCCTTTTCTGGAACTGGCCGCAGATAACGCACAACCTCTTTCAAGTGTTCAACTCGCTCATGAGAGAAATTAGTGATGACTTGAACCATTATTTTATTCATATAGTCATCGTCCCAAGTACTTTTATCCCTATTCAAACTACGTCCATCATGCTCCTCGTACAGTCCCTTCATACCAGATGCAGCAGCTTCCATTTGCTTAAACTGTTCAAACGACAAATCAACCAAAAGGCTGTCTTTCATCATAATACGAACCATTCTTTTACTCCCCGAATTAACTGCATCATAAAAAGCTTTTGTCAATGCCATATCCTTTCCTCCCTAAATCTCTAAAATAGATTCAACTTTTTGTGTTATATATTCAAGCCACTGTAGATTCTCCTCTGTTTTCAAAATAAGTTCCTCTACATCATCTTTATTGATAGCATACATTTTTAACTCTTTAAGCTTTTTATCCAATATATTATCCAACTTTTCGAACTCATCGTTAAAATAAACAGCGATAGATTTCGAATGTTCTTTGGCTTGCTCCCTGGCACTTTCCGCGTTTGCAAAAATACTGTCCTCCACAGGTGTCAAAAATGTTTGTGCCACCTCACTCGCATCGACAAATTTTACCTCCTTATACTTTGTACGGTAATATCCGCGTTCCTGGAACCATGTCCAAGGTTTATACCATTTTTTATCAGTATTTTCTACCCATTCTTCTCCATCCTCAACTTTCTTCGTCTGAACAAACTTATAGATCGCAAAGTCATCTGAAGAGGTCACATTTCCTTCCATAAGCTTGACCACATCAATAGGTATTCTCTCTTCCTTTTCCTGCTCTGATTTAGAGTCCTTCTCTCCACCAAGTTCATCCGTCAGGGAAATAAGTTTCTTTTTGTATTCCTCAAGCAATGCTTTACTTGTTTTGACTAGGTTTTCTTGAATGAGCTCACTTAAACTTTCTCTAAAATCCGGTTCCAGCTTCTTTGCAAAACGTTCTAATCGCTGTATTTCATAATCTGTTTCTTCAATGGATAGTTCTTGACCACGGCATGCTTCTACTCTTTTCTTGATTTCATAGTTAAATTTGGCACTAATATTTTCTATTACCTCAACAGACTCTTCATTTACCCGCTTTACCGCATTATCCACAGATTCTTTAAATTGTTTAGCCGAATTCACACTATCAATATTTTGGCGGATTTTTTCAATTTGTCTAACAATTTCGTCACTTCTGTCTTGGTTCTTTATGATATCACTTTTAAGTTTCTCATAGCATCCCGCGGATTCAAGCTTATGACTAAAAACCTCAACAATATTTTTTATTTTGGCAGTTTTTGCATATTTCTGAACATATTGCCGGATAGCAGCTTCAACAGATGGAATTCCTGTATGAATCAGAGCCTGTGCATTGGCATCCTGAGTACGTTCCGCTTCAGCAAGCTGTTCATTTATATCATTACAAATACTTTTAGGCAACGGCGCATATGTTTCCAGATGTAATTCCGAATTCCTGTTCAATTTCTTTATTTTCAGTTCTGTTTCATCAATCGTATCCTCATCCACATTTACCCCATTCGTCATCAACCGAATATTCAGTGCCGGCAATGCCGCAATCGGAAACAGGTTCGGATTCTCTATCTTGTGTTTGCCAAGGTAATCCCGGATCTCCTTTAAAGTTTTATGCATATCACTAGATTCTTTATCTTCTCTTCTTCGATCATCCAATTTATTGACAGCAAAGATAAATCTATCTTTAGACTTTTTCCCGTTAACACTCATGCTATCCGCAACACGCTTTAAAGTCTTGTCATCATCCTCAGACCCAAAAGTCGGTTCCATAATGTAGAGGACAAGAGCTTTTGATGATTTATTTAAAAAATCGTTTTGTGTTTTATAGTGATTTGACTCTCTTGCATTATTCGGCCCTGGCGTGTCAATTAACACAAGCGATGTTTCCTCCGCTGTAACAAAAGGGATATTCCCAGATACTTTGATTTCTGACACATTTTCATTTTCATTCAGTTCCTTCATTATTTCGTATGTCAGCTTATCTGGTGTTTCTATAAGTTTCCCTTCTTTATTGAACACTTCTGCATTCCATTTTTCACTGTCATTATCTTTTATACGAGTAATGATTGCCGTACAAGCTTTCTGACTAGACGGCATCAGCTTCACCCCCAACAGGGCGTTGACTAACGTAGATTTTCCGGCGCTCATTGTTGCAACGACACATACCTCAAATTTGTCGCTTTTAGCGTCCTTAAAAGCATTTTTAATATCATCGCTCTTTAATTCGGCAATATTGCCCTTGAGGATTTCTTGAAAAACTTCATCAATAAGAGTTTCTTTGTCAGCAGTTTCTTTCGCCGGTTCGTGGCTGAGCTTCGCAGTAACCTCACCTCTTTCATAAGCCAGTGTAAATATTTCCACTAAATCCTCAAAATCTAAAAGCGTTCCATGAAAAGTCACCTCAAAATCCGTATCGTTATACTCCTCAATCAGAATATGGGGCAGTTCTTCAATCCACTCCTGTATATAAGAACCTGTCGAAGCCATCTCGCCCAACTTACTATTTTGAGCTAATTCTTTTCCATCTACCGTAATTTCAGTTTCAAGCTTATAAGGGTTGTACTTAATAAAGATTTTCTTCATGCGTTCCTCCTAAAAGTATTCGCGTTAGTCAATAACTGTGTTGGTTTCGGTTTGAGTCCGTTTTATGGGACTCAAAAAGTTGTAGTATATGATTATCTAATGTAATGCGAGGCGATAATCATATGAAAAATAAAATTGCAACCCTGTTTGACTGCATCAAAACCCTTTGTGAATCTGACATCGAAAGGATCATCAGCTTTGTGCTGGGAATCGTTTCTGCTAACCAGCAGCTGCCGGACAGGCCTGCATGTCCTCATTGCGGGCACACACATGTTATCAAATATGGCCATACCAAAGAAAAACAGCGTTTCTTCTGCCATGGCTGCAGGCAGACTTTCCTGTATTCCACCGGCACACTGGCATACCATTCCCATTTCAGCCGTTCCATATGGGCTGACTTTATCCGCGACACGATGGACGGCAAAACCCTGGATGATTCAGCAGAAGAACTGGGCTTTTCACACCAGACCGCATTCAATATGCGGCATAAAGTTCTCATGGCCTTCCAGGATCTGCTGGAAAAGGAACCGGTTATCCTTTCCGGTGTCGCAGAACTTGATGAAACCTTTGTGCTTGACTGCTATAAGGGAAAGCAGCTTCCTGAGGACGTCAGCCGCGGTGCACGCAAACATGGAGCAAAAGCTGCAAAGCGCGGAATTTCAAGTGAATATGTCGCAATCTGTACCGGCATCCAGCGTGACGGGAAAGCTGTGGCTGAAACAGTGAACCGCGCAAAACCATCCGGTAAGGAGCTGTGCGGAATATTTGGCACACATATAGCAGAAGATACCCTTATCCTGACTGACGGGCTCCGCAGCTATAAAAGCCTGGAAGCAGCCACCGGCTGCACCGTTGTAAACGTGAACACCGAAAAGGGCAAAAAGGTATTCAACTTAAATGTAGTGAACAGCCTGCATTCTTATATAAAAGAGATGTACGGCCATTACCGTGGGGTAGCCACAAAATACATTAATCGCTACAACGCATTGTTCTCAATTGCATTCCGGTGTGCAAACAGCCTGGCAGAATCGCTGTTCCATTCGCTGTGCAACATTGGAAACGGCTGCTATTGGCATAGTGTGTACGATATCCGCAACTACAACTTAGTAGTACTGTGAGGCAATACCAACATATTTATTGACTAACACCAAAGTATTTTTTCCAGGCCAAACAATCCTGTCCTTTTGCACATAGAGATATATTCACTATCTTTCTCTTCATCTACAAAAACACCGTCATAAAATGGAGAAAGATCATATACAGGCTTACGGAACTTTTTCACAAAAAACTGATAATCATCATTTTGCTCATCTGTCATCTGCACCCCGCTATATTTCAACTTTGTCAAAAACGCTGCGTATGCTGACAGCGGACAGATTACTGGTTCCTTATAGCCAAGATTTACTAAATCAATACGCACACTTTCCAAGCTTTCCGCAACATTATCATCTGTACACTGAAAGTCATCCAATTTATTGACTACAAAAACAGCCTTATCTGACGGAAGATTCTCTGAGACCCATCTAAGGTGATTGATTTCTTCATCAGTTCCTAATTTGTGTGCATTCAGCACATGGATAAATTTGTCATATCGCTCACTTTTTAACGCATTTCTTGTAATCACTCCATGATTTTTGTTCAATGTAGAGTTCACGCCGGGTGTATCGATAATACATAATCTCTTTTTCTGCTTACAGCATGTCCGAAAATATGACCCTATTTCTATTGCTAAATCCCATTCATAATTTCTTAGTTCATCCTTAGTAGCATTCAGCATTAATTCAGGTGCTTTCAATTGAATCTGGTTATCTTCAAACGGTTTGTTGTATATATAGCAGATATTACCTGTGCAGACTTCTTGAGATGTCCTTGCTATTGCTTTTCCAATTAGTGCATTGATTAAAGTTGATTTCCCTACACTTATATTGGATGTAACAATCATTCGCATTTCCGGTTTTTTCAGAAATTCCTTATTTTTATGGTACTGCTCAAAAAGTACTCGCACAATCGGAATCGATTTAATATCTGCTTTACTGTCTGTTAATGCAAAAAGTAATATATCAAGTTGCGATACTTGTCTCCGCGTCAGATATTTTTTTAAAGAGTCAGCAGCTTTATGTATTGTAGCAACATCGAAAAGAATCAATGCGAAATCACACATAAGATAACAATGGTATATCCTCTGGCAAAATTGACGCCTATGTTTCTTTTTCCATGGCTGAAAATGATTGTTCTTATGTACTGCTTGATATCGGCCATTCACAATTGCCCGGATGAATGAATCGATTTCATTATCAGCAACTACAGGTTTTTCCCTTTTTCCAAGAAGCATATCCTGATATTGTCCTAATCGAGAAGTTATATATTCTGTCATTTCAAATTGCTTTACAAAATACTCAAGCACAATGTAATAATGCTCCCTTTCCTTGTTTCCCACCAGCCTCATTGGATGCCTGTCCAACGATACTGCAGATATAAAAGATGGCCTCCCTGGTATACTCTCCTGCTCCATATCTCCTCCAGTAAACTATATTATTGTATAATCCGCAATCAACTCCCCCTGGCTCCGCACCCACATATCAATCCCTTTCCCAAACACCTCCGCTTCCACCAGATAAATTCCATTCTCCTCTCCCAACACTCTCGCCGTAGGCAGCCTGTCCAGCACTGCCTCCACCGATTCCCCGGAATACTTAAACCTGACTTTTCGCAGCTTACCGCCATACATGAACTGAATCCGCTTCCTGAACTCCCCTTCCTCAAACCGCTCCGGCAATTCAAACGTTTCCTTCAGGACATCCAACTCCTCAATGCGGTCAATCCGGTATATTGTTGGAAAAGGATCATCCGCATTCTCAAAGGCCTTCTCCTTATCAATCCCTTCTATAAATCCCACCACATAGAAATAATATTCAGAGAACATTATAGCCAGCGGCTCCAATCTGCGTTCAACAGTTTCCCTTCCCTTCAGCTTTCTGTATTTTATCTGTATAACATGGTTATTCCTGATAGCGTTCCCGATAGGCATCAGCCTGTCCAGAAAAGGCTTATGATGCTGCAGCTCTACATAATGAAACTTCTCGTTTGCCAGCAGTTTATTCACCAGAATCTGGTTCTCTTTGAGCGCACAATTCACCACCAGCTTTTCCAGAATGCTGTCTATCTCCTGTTTGGTAAAAGCGCGGCTCTCCAGCAATATCTTGCTGATGGCAAGTATCTCTGCATTTGACAGGTTCATCCCATTATCCTGTTCGAGACAGTACGCCTTATCCAGATAATCGTAAACCAGATGCCCGCCAAATCCTTCCTCAACCATCTTTCTGTCAAGGAAGTCCCTGATGGCTTCCAAATCTCTCTGAATACTTTTCTCAGAAACGCCAAACTCTTCTGCCAGCTCGCTTTTTCTCAGCTTCCGGCCATGCAGGAGCCGTGAATACAGGAACAGGACACGATTACTCTTATTCGTATCAGTTCCACCCATTGTTTCCCCTCCTCCATCATTTTCATTTATGCCCATAATATCCATACATTCAAAAATTCCCTTTCCTATTAATTTTATGGTTTTTAATATCTTGTGTCAATAGATATATGATATCTATTATCTTATTTTTATTCTGTTCATGCTTTTGTCCAAACCATGTTATATAATCCCATATACGAGGTGATGATAACATGTTTGAGGATTTTTTTGTCAAAAGGCTGGTGTCACTGCGGAACCAGAAAAATGTCTCCGCCAGGGAAATGAGTCTTGCCCTGGGCCAGAACGAAAGCTACATCAACCGTATCGAAAACGGAAAAACATTCCCTTCCCTACAGGCATTCTTTTATATTTGTGAATACCTGCAGGTGTCACCGAAGGATTTTTTTGATGAGGAAAACCCTGACCCCGTAAAAATAGACCAGATTGCCAGGGAATTGAAGGCACTGGATTCAGTCCAGCTTGATACAGTTCTGGCTGTTATCCGCGGCTTGCAGCACCGACCCGGATAACACTGTTACCTTCTGTTTCCGGGCTGATACCTGTACCCCTGTCTCTTCTATTCCTGTTTGCATAACGCACGGCAAAGATAACCATCCCTGGTTATCTTTCATGCCATTCTTAAAGCCATCTGCATATTTTCATATCTTATAGAACTGGTCTTCTTTGGCGCATCTGCTGACGACCTTACGCCAATTCCGACAATCGCTACTATTACCGCCACAATGATGAAGGCAGTGATAATTTTCTTTTTCTTGTCTGCATCCCCCACTTTTCCGGCTACAGAATACCCTGCAAGGACGATAATTATTGCTGTCAGCCACCAAAAATACAGTGTAATCGCTGTCAACATCAGGCCGACTATCAATGCTGTCCCCAGCTCTTTCATCAAGCCTCTGGTGACACTGAAATAATATACAGTAAAAATTTTGTGGTATAAAACCCATGCTCCTATTGAAAAGCCAATCCATAAAACCAACATAACCATTGAGCTCATAGTATTTTCCTCCTCTTCGTATCCCACTTGTTATGTACATACCTGACATGTATTATCCCAATATGGTGCGCCGCATTTCCCTGTATGCAGAATCACAGAGTTCTAACAGGAAGTCCAGCCTTTCTGCTGTATCCTTTCCAATCTTCAGCCCTTCGGCCAGCTTTTCAGGGAACCCGCTCTTCCCATCCATACTTCCGTCAATCCGGGCAAACGCCAGAATTCCCAGTGCCATAGCTTTTCTTTCAGGTACATCTGCCCGTTCTGCCAGCATCGCAGTAATCCCTGCAATCCCGTCGCTGCTTTGGGGAATATGCTCGGCAATCCCCATCTCCCTGCAATATGCCAGCACCAGTTTCCTTTCCTTTTCTGTCAGGCTTCTGTCCGGCATGGCAACGCTCACACATGCTTCCAAAAACATTTCCCTGTTTTTCTCCTGTAGGACATCCAAAAACATCGGCTCCTACCTCCTTCACTTAATATAATAGGCTGCAACTAAAAACAAACCGGCTTGTTTTCAGGCTTATTATACAGTTCCGTTTGGACGCTATGTGTCCAGACTGAAAATATTCTTTTTTGTTTTTAATAATTATCTGTGCTTCCCATTATATTATGTATACGAAAGATATGCAAGAAAATCATTTATTAAGCACAATTATTTTTAAGAAAGATATGTATTACAATATTGCATGGAGGTATTAAATCATGGTACAATTACGCATTTTAGAGATACTTGAAGAACAGGGGCATACAAAATACTGGCTGTATAAACGTATGGACATGCTCAGCTACAGAAACTTCAGCAATATAATTAATAATGAAACTTCCAGCATCCGGTTTGAAACTCTGGATAAGCTCAGCCGCATACTGGAGGTGCCGGTGGGGAATTTGTTTAAACAGGCAAAAGAGAAAGAGGACTGAAGGCTGTCAGCCGTTCCATCAGCTAGCGGCTCTTTTCACTAAATAAGCCAACATTCTATTTTCTGGTACAGTGTAAAAAAATTGAAATATTTCTCCCTTTGGACAAGAGACGTCCAGCGTGACATGTATAATAGTATCAGCCATCATAAAATGGCAGTACCCCTTTAGGGATACTATCATACAGAGGGAGAAATTTATGGTCACATTACGCATATCAGAGATATTGAAAGAACAGGGAAAGACAGAGTACTGGCTTTTCAGGCAGTCTGGCCTGAGTGACTACAGTAGTTTTAAGAAGCTTATCCATAATGAAACTTCCAGAATCAGATTTGATACCATAGCCAGAATCTGTGAAGCCCTTGATGTTCCAGTCCGTGAATTGTTTATATCGGTGGATGAAGCAGGGGAGACATAGAGGTTATATCCTCCCCTGCCAGAAATAAGCCTCATTTCACTAAAAAGCCTCTGATTTACATTAAGCGAATCCTAAGCTCGCATCTTAAGCTCACGGTCAAAAACATTTGCCAGCCCAAGTGTATAAGGAAGTGTCTACAAATATTTTATCACCTTCAATCAACTGGTATTTCCAATCTTAAATAATGGCTGTCAAATATGTATCACTGGCAGAATTGTCTCCCATTCAATTGCAGACTCTCAATCTTTTCTATATCCCCATATTCCTGGATGTGTTTGACAAATTTCCTTTTTCCTTAAAGTGCGCAGACTGCTGCCAAACTTTTTGCATTGTTGATTTCCGAGTTTTGGTTATATCGGGATGCCGTATTTGTGGCACTTCCGGGCCGTGCCAACACATATATTGACTAACGCCAAAATTGATTATGAACAGTCCCCAGATACATGTGCCATCTTAACAATCTAATAAAATCTAATCAGGGAGGTATCAAAAATGCTAGAGCAATATCAGGATATAATGACTATATATGATGTGGCAGAAGCCCTCTGCATCGGAAAGAACAGAGTATATGAGCTATTGGAAAAGAAAGAGCTAAAGGGCTTCCGGATTGGAAGGGTATGGAAAATCCCAAAAGAAGCTTTGAAAGAATATATCCTGTCGCGAAGCAATCTGTCATAAACAGAACCTAAAACAGGCCACTGCATTGTCCAGCGGCCTCATGTTATTTTGTCCACATAGTCATACCGATATAATAAACGGCTCTTCGTGACAGGGTATCAGTGAATCATGTGTCAGAAACATCAGATCCTCTGCCTTTGCCTGAGCCACCATAATCCTGCCAAACGGGTCATTTTGTCGGGGTGCGTTTTCTGGACGCTGTAAGGTCTCCAACGCCATGACATGTTTATTGAAGTCGGGCAGCACCGTACCCATTATCTTCACAGCTTTCCGCTAAAAGGCCGCCACTAATCCGAATCTTATCCGGATACAGCATATACATTCAATGTTCTGCGTGTCTATCATGCAGGCGTGTAAAATTACCTCTCTCGTCAATTCCTCCACACTTTAAGTCTCTCTCATACTTTTCCACCTGCTTCTGGAAGCTCCTTTCATAATCTTCTTTTTCCTGTTCCGTCAGGACAATCTTCCTGAAACTGTATACACGAAACCCCTTTCTGATTTTTATCACCCCTGTCTCTAAATAAACATCATTTAATTCCCGCCATCCATAATATACAGCAAGCCATGCCGTTTATCCGGTTTGTATGCAGGATTTAATCACCAAATTGAAACTCACCATTTACATACAGAATATGTTCTCCATCTTCAAAATTCTTACCTGTTGTCAGATTTATTCGTTCCACCACGTAAATCGGCTCACCCATCCCATAAAAATCTTTCTCAGTGATGAATATCGTATAAGTATCCGGCAATTCTACAAATTCCTGTCCTGCATCCAGATTTTCAACATCCAGCACACTGGAATGATATCTGGCACGGTATGGGTTGGCCCCCTTGTCCGCCCTTTGAATTTCGCAGTCATATTTGATTTTAAGCCACTCATGCACGATTACAAGATTAGATAAAAAATGTTGTTCTCAATCATAGCAATTATGGAAAGATTGTTGTAAACTATAAGGGATAACACTGCAGGCTTCCCCGGCCGCGCCGCGGTCAGGCTTTGACACGGAAAGGACAGAATATGAAAGAACAATTATACACCATCCCCTTAAACGATGCCGTAAACGCCAACGACGAATGCCCCTTCTGCCATATCGAGAGAAGCGTGGAGCAGGATCTCCTGGACTTCGTGCTGGGCAGCGGCTCTTCCTATATGGAGGCCGATATCCGGGAGATGACGGACAATGCCGGCTTCTGCAGGCAGCATTTTCAGAAAATGTTTGACTATGGTAATACCCTTGGCAATGCCTGGATCCTGAAGACTCATTACCAGAAAGTCATCGGCGAGATGAAGGAACAGTTCGCCCGCTTCAAACCCGCAAAAACCACTTTGAAGGACAAGTTCCGCAAGACCGCCGAATCCTCCAACGCCATCGGCATGTGGGTGCGCAAAAAGGAGAGCTCCTGTTATGTCTGTGACCATTTTAAGGATACTTATGAACGGTATATGGATACTTTTTTCTATCTCTGGAAACAGGATGCGGAGTTTTGCAGGAAAGTAAAAGAAGGCAGGGGCTTCTGCCTGCATCACTTCGGCGACCTCTGTGAAGCGGCAGACAGCAGACTCGCTGGCAACGAAAAGGATACCTTCTATGAGATCATGTTCCCGCTGATGGAGCGCAATATGCAGCGTCTGGCCGAGGACGTGGCCTGGATGGTGGAAAAGTTTGACTACCGCAACAAGGATGCCGACTGGAAGGATTCCAAAGACGCCATCCAGCGCGGCATGCAGAAATTAAAGGGCGGCTATCCGGCAGACGGACCCTATAAAATGAACAAATAGCTGTCCCGGGGCAATCATGGATTCTGCAGTATACGATTTCCGCAAAACGGCCAAACAGGCTCCCCCGGGGACAATCCTGATTCAGCGGTCAGCGGTATACGATTTTCCGCATCACATCCAGGTAGTCGCATACCTCCTCATACAGCATCTCCGGCTGGAAAGAGGCATTCTGAAACCGCTCCGTCATCAGCCCCTTGATGGTGAAATCCAGCATCTTCCGCAGCTTTTCACCATCGATTCCCGCCGGCAGGGCCGTATAGTCAATCTGGGCATCGATGGCGGCACAGGCCTCTTCCAGCACATTTTTCTTCTCTTCCACGGCCAGAAGCGCCTCATAACAATCCTCCGACATGGAACGGTTCAGAAACTGCTGCATATAGGGATATCCCCGCATGGCGTGCATCCTGGCCCGTTCCATCTGTTTGAGCACCGTAAACAGGTCGCTTTCCTTCGAATCCACGGAGGAGCGCAATTCCAGCGTCATGTATCTGACACTGTAGTCATATATAAACTGATATACTCCAACCTTATTGCCGAAATAATGGAACAGCAGCCCCTTACTGACGGCCGCCTCCCGGACGATGTCATCCGTGCTGCCGTGACGGTAGCCCTGGATCGCAAATACCTTTAAAGCGGCGTTGATCATCCTGTCCTGTTTCTCTTTTTTCAGGTCAAAAAATTTGCTGTTCATATGATGTGCTCCTGTATGGGCCTCCGCCCTCTTATGTCTGTCTGATAACCTGTGTAAAAAACAGCTTCCTCCGAAATCCTATAGAAATAAATTTCCGCCTGCCTCCCGCCTGAAATCAAAAATTTCTATAAAAATTACACAGATTCCCTTTTCAAAACTGCAAAATAGTATTAATATCTAATTGGTACAAATACCAGTTAAACCCATTTGAAAGGAGTTGCCTATGTCTAAAAAATTTCGAAAACTTTTATTCTTCTCCGCTGCTGCCGCTTCTGCTGCCGCTGCCGTCTGCTACTTTGTGCGGAAAAAGGAATCCGCAGTAAACGAGCTCGAAGAAGACGACTATGATGATTTCAGCGATGATACGGAAAAAGATCACGACAATTCCGGCAGCTATGTACCTCTGAGTCCTGACACGGCAGAGGAAGCATCCGACAGTTCCGACCCGAAGGAAAATATACCGGAAGAACCTGTCCCCACAGAGAGTGCTTCTGCAGCAGCTCCTTCCGCGGAACAGCCTTCCGAAGAAAAGAACCCGGGGTCTGATTCCTTTACTCCCCTTGCAGAGCAGGTAGCTCAAAATGCAGAAACCGCAGAGGAATCCGTGGAAGAATTTTTCGACGAGGAAGACAGCTCCAACGAAGAACCTCCCATCTCCAACGCTTAAATCCTTTCTCCTTAAGAAAGCCGCCGCCAAAGCGGCTTTTTTAGGTTCACCAGACTTTCCTTAACAGCTCCGCCCCTTCCCTGATCTTCTCCTCGGAAAGCCCGCCAAAGCCCAGCAATACCGCGGTGCTGTGGGAAGCATCCTCCACCATGCTTTCAGACAGCCCGTACACTCTGACCTGCCGGAACGCAGCCGCCTGAACCAGCTCCCGTTCAGCCGCCCCGCACCTGGAGTTCAACAGCAGATGCAGTCCCGCATTTTCCCCGGATATGACAAATCTGTCCCGAAGCGGCTGCAGACATTCCAATAACAGTTCATGTTTGGCCCGGTACAGCTTCCTCATCTTATTCAGATGCCGTTCAAAATAGCCGTCCCTGATAAATTCGTTCAGAATGCTCTGGTCTATCCTGGACACTGTACAGGAATAAAACGCGCATTTCCTCAGATACTTTTCCAGAAGAGAATCCGGAAGCACCATAAAGCTGATGCGGATGGCCGGCGCTATGGCTTTGGAAAAGGTTCCTATATAGATCACTTTTCCATGGCGGTCCGAAGCCTGAAGCGCCGGGATGGGTTTCCCGTGAAAGCGGAATTCACTGTCATAATCATCCTCGATCAGGTATCTGTCCGCCCCGCCGGCCGCCCATTTCAGAAGCTCCATTCTCCGCCCTATGGGCATCACGGTCCCCGTGGGAAACTGATGGGAGGGCATCACGTACGCCGTGCTCACCTCCGCCTGCTCCAGCTTATCCGAACGCATGCCGGACTCATCCATATCCACAGTTGTGATCTGATAAGCAAAGGAACGAAAGATCTGGTAGGATCTCTTGTAGGTGGGATTTTCCATGGCAATACGCACATGGCGGCCCAGTACCTTCTCCAGCAGCATCAGCAGATAATCATTTCCCGCTCCCACGATGATCTGGTCCGGCCTGCAGTTCACACCACGGGAAGAATGCAGATATCTCGCGATGGTACAGCGCAGTCCCTGATCTCCCTGGGCTTCCCCCCTGGCAAACAGCTCGCTGTTGGCAAATGTAAGGATGTTTTTCGTGATCTTCTTCCAGACACTGAACGGGAAACCGGACATATCTATCTCATAGGGCGAAAAGTCCACCAGAAAACCACCCTTTCCATGCAGCTCTGTATCCGTCTCAAAGCTGCTGCAGGCTTCCCTTGCGATTCCCCAAGACCTTTCCTCCGTCTGGCCCAAAGCTCTGCCGCCTGTTTTTCCCTCTATGCAGCTTCCAAACAGGCTCTCTTCTGTCTGGTCAATACCATCCAGCTGAAGCAGCTCCTCCGTGGGACATACAAAATATCCTTTGCATGGCCTGGCTTCGATATATCCCTCGCTGAGCAGCTGGCCGTAGGCGTAATCCACCGTGCTCCTTGCCACCTGCAGATATTCCGCCAGAAAACGCGTAGAGGGAAGCTTCTCCCCAGAAAGAAGCTTCCCAGCTTTGATCTCCTTTTTAACATGCTCATATATCTGCTCATACAGGCATTTTGTTCCGTCCGTCCCGAGCTGAAATGTCATTTCATTCAAATCTGCCTCCCCTGGGATCTATCTTGCCTTCAGCTCCCGCGCCACCTGATCCTTCATATCCCTGGCGCGATCCTTGATGCGCATACTGGCTCCGGGAGCGGTGATCACTGCGCTCAAAAGCTTCGTAGCCACTCCGTAATCCTTGAATCTGACTGCAAGCACTGCCACCAGGTAGTCCACAGTGACCGTGTTCATGCCGCATATGGGAAACATTTCGGACTGTCTGGCCTCCGCGAATCCCTTGTAGGCATTTTCCAGGAATTCATTTTCCTGCACTGCCAGTGCCGCCACCAGTTTCTCGTCATACCCTTCCTTCTCCCGCAGACTCTCACTGTACCCTCTAAGCAGCCAGGCGCTTCTCAGACAAATATATGCTTTTTCGCTGGCCCTGGAATGCTTCACTACCGCATTCACCAATGCCATCTTATACCGTTCCATGGCCTGCTCATAACTGTAGATCTCATCGTTATACACAGTAAGCTTCACCGTCTGGCTGATCTTTTCCCGGATCAGCTTGGCCTGCGAGGAAGTCACATTGGTAAAGAAGCGTATCAATGCCGCGTAACCGCAGATCGGGCACATCACCACATCATACTTGACGGCGTCAATCCCTTCATATCTTGCCCGCAGATCCTGGTCAGTCCCCAGCAGCCTGGCCTTATTGGATTTCATGATCTTCGAGGTAAATGGGCTGTCACATACCGGACATACAAATGATCTGTCATAGATCAGATCCTTCTCCTGAGGTTTGGGAGGCGCCGCCACAGGCGTCTTTTTCCTGGCCTCTTCCCGCTCCGCCGCCTCAAAGAGCTCCATCTCTTCCATATTCCCCAGGCCCAAACGTTTTAAACCTGAAAATATTCCCATGCTCTCCTCCATCCTGGAAAGGGCTTTCCCTCATTTACTGTTTCCGGCCTGCGGCAGATCCTAACTTTGCTTCGGCAGGACATAAGAACTCTTCAGAGATACAATGCGGTTAAAGACCGGCGCCCCCGGCTGTGAATCTCTGGAATCCACACAGAAGAATCCCTGTCTCACAAACTGAAACCGGTCAGGACTGACAGCCGCGGCAAAGGCAGGCTCCAGAGCGCAATCTCTCAATACGGTCAGGGAGTCGGGATTCAGATTCAGGCTGCCATCCTCATTATATACGCCCTTCTCCTCATCGATGATATTTTCGTACAATCTTACTTCCGCATGAACGGCAGTGTCCGCAGCCACCCAGTGGATGGTTCCCCTGACTTTCCTTCCGTCCGGGCTGTTTCCGCCCCGGGAAGCCGGGTCATAGTTGCCGTGCACCTCGACGATCCTTCCTGTCTCATCCTTCACACAGCCCGTGCACTTCACAAAATAGGCATTCATCAGGCGCACCTCATTTCCCGGGAACATGCGGAAATATTTCTTCGGAGGCTCCTCCATGAAGTCCTCACGCTCGATATAAAGCACTCTTCCAAAGGGAACCTCCCGGCTTCCCATGGCCTCGTTCTCCGGATTGTTTCCCACGGGAAGCATTTCTGTCTGCCCCTCCGGATAGTTGTCGAGCACAAGCTTCACAGGATCCAGAACAGCCATCAGCCTGGGCGCCTTCGCTTTCAGATCCTCCCGGATACAGTATTCCAGCATGGCATAATCCGCAATGGAATTCGCCTTGGAAACTCCGCAAAGCTCCACGAACATCCGGATAGATTCCGGCGTAAAACCTCTGCGCCGCAGCGCCGCAATGGACACCAGCCTGGGATCGTCCCAACCGTCCACGATCTTCTCTTCCACCAGCTTTTTGATATAACGTTTTCCGGTGACTACATTTTTCAGATACAGCTTGGCAAACTCAATCTGCCTGGGCGGAACAGGATATTCCAGTTCTCTCACAACCCAGTCGTAAAGCGGCCTGTGGTCCTCAAACTCCAGTGTACAGATAGAATGGGTAATCCCCTCTATGGCATCCTCTATGGGATGCGCAAAATCATACATGGGATATACGCACCAGGCATCCCCCGTGTTGTGATGGGGCATATGAGCCACCCTGTAAATGACGGGATCCCGCATATTGATGTTGGGAGAAGCCATATCGATCCGAGCCCGGAGCACCTTCTCCCCGTCGGCATATTTTCCGTCCTTCATCTCCTGAAATAGCCGAAGATTCTCCTCCACAGTACGGGTATTGCAGGGATCCTCCCTGCCGGGTTCGGTCAGCGTCCCGCGGTACTCCCTGATCTGTTCCGCCGTCAGGTCCGACACATAGGCCTTTCCCTTTTTGATCAGCTTCACAGCTGCTTCGTACATCTGCCCGAAATAATCGGAGGCAAAAAACAGCCGGTCCTCCCAGTCCGCTCCCAGCCACTGGATGTCCGCCTTGATGGACTCCACAAACTCCGCATCCTCCTTGGTGGGGTTGGTATCGTCAAACCGCATATTGAATTTCCCGTGATACTTCTGTGCCAGGCCATAGTTCAAAAGGATTGACTTGGCATGCCCGATATGCAGATAGCCGTTGGGTTCCGGCGGGAAACGGGTGTGCACATGATCATACACGCCTTCTTCCAAATCTTTATCGATCAACAGCTCTATAAAATTCTTTGACTCCGTCTCACTCATCTGTTCTTGTCCTTACCTTTCTCTGCTGCACGGCAACCCGGATTTCTCCCCGAAACCCCGGATTTCAGTTTTCCCGCCAACTCCCGCAAAACCGAGTCCAAAACACTCTCCGGCACTTCAGGCATACAGCATGTCAGTATTGTATCATATACACATACCCTTTTTCAACTGTTTTTATCCCATTTACGGTTCATTTGCCGCGGTGTTCTTCCGCTGCGCCGATTTGCTGCTGTTCCATTTCAGTCCTGCTGCTGTCTGCTCCTTCTGCCGGACACAACTGCCCTGCAGAAACAATGCCGTACCATATCAATGGTGGAACAGGCGGATCCCTGTAAATGCCATAACCATATCATACTTATCGCAGCACTCGATCACCGCGTCATCACGGACAGAGCCGCCCGGCTGGGCAATATATTTCACACCGCTCTTATGGGCTCTCTCAATATTGTCTGAAAACGGAAAGAATGCGTCGGAACCCAGGGTAACCTCCTGCATCCCGTCAAGCCATGCCCTTTTCTCCTCTCTGGTAAACACAGGGGGTTTCACCCTGAAGACCTTCTCCCAGGCGCCGTCCGCCAGCACATCCATATACTCGTCGCCGATGTAGACATCTATGGCGTTGTCCCTGTCCGCCCTGCCCAGCTTGTCCACAAACTGCAGTCCCAGTACCTGGGGCGCCTGGCGCAGGAACCAGTTGTCCGCCTTGGTGCCCGCCAGTCTGGTGCAGTGGATGCGGGACTGCTGTCCGGCGCCGATGCCGATGGCCTGGCCGCCCTTTACATAGCAGACAGAGTTGGACTGGGTATATTTTAAGGTGATCAGGGCAATCTTCATATCGATCAGGGCCTTTTCGGGAATCTCTTTATTCACTGTCACGATATTGGAGAGAAGATCTCCGTTTACATCCAGTTCATTCCTGCCCTGTTCAAACGTAATTCCGTACACCTGTTTCTTCTCCGCCGGCGCGGGTACATAGGAAGCATCGATCTGGATCACATTATAACTGCCGCCCTTCTTTGCCTTCAGCATGGCAAGGGCTTCCTCCGTATACCCCGGCGCGATACAGCCGTCGGACACTTCACGCCTGATCAGCCTGGCCGTATCTGCGTCACACACATCGGACAGCGCAATGAAATCGCCGAATGACGACATCCTGTCCGCGCCCCTCGCCCTGGCATAGGCGCACGCCAGAGGAGAAAGTTCTCCCAGGTCGTCGACCCAGTAAATCTTCGCGAGAGTTTCGTCCAGAGGCAATCCCACTGCGGCGCCTGCCGGAGATACATGCTTGAAGGAAGTGGCGGCGGGAAGCCCGGTTGCTTCCTTCAGCTCCTTCACCAGCTGCCAGCCGTTAAAGGCATCCAGAAAGTTGATATACCCGGGTCTGCCGTTCAATACGGTAACGGGCAGCTCGCTTCCGTTTTCCATGTAAATCCTGGAAGGCTTCTGGTTGGGGTTGCAGCCGTATTTTAATTCGATTTCTTTCATGGTTCATTCATCCTTTCCTTTTACCTGTCTGTTTTCTCGCTTCTCTCTTCTCCGCCATCCGGAAAGCACCCTCCTGCAAAGCCAGTTTATTCTCTCACTGGCGGAGCGTCCCCGGGAAACGTCAATCAATGGTTCTTATTCAGGATACGGGTCTCATATCTTCCGGTTTCCAGGTCAATGTACCGGACAAACAGCGATACCTTGTTCTCCTCGTTCAGGCTCTCCCACAGCATGCCGGCAAAGCTGTCGATATCGCCTTCCACTGCCGCTTTCTTCGGTTCGCCCTGAAAGCTGGGCAGGGGATTGCCGTCGTGCATGTAGGTATGGATGAAACGTCCCTCTCCCGGGGCCGGATTGTCATAATGGAAGGTGTATCTGTTGCAGCAGGACGGGTCGCCGTCGTTGCTCTTCAAGATGGACATGGTGATGTCAAAGCTGCCGTTTTCCAGATGGACAAGGCCGGAAATCCTGGGGGTGTAATTGGGACCGTCCGGCTCGTACTCCCGGCTCCTTAAGGCCTGTTCGAAAGTCAGCCCCTTTTCCAGCCCTTCATAAACGGTATCCGTCTGATCTCCATTTGTGACAATCGTGTCGTTTCCATACACCCGCACCGGGGCATAGATGACCAGACTGGGATCTGACAGTTTGGAGGGTTCAAAAGCTTCCGTGCGGATTCCTTCGCCATCCGTCACAAAGATGCGGTTTCGGCTGTTCACGCTTCTCCCCATGATAAAATACGCGATTACGGCGTTCTTCCCGTCCGCGGAACGCCCGATAACGATGCCCCTTCCGGGGTAAGCATTTCCTTTCAGTTCCTGTTCCAGTTGTACCATAGTTTCCTCCTGATTTAGTTCCGCAGCAGCCCCGGCCACTGCCAGGCGCCATACTACTATTTTATAATCCTGCCTTCATATTTTCCGGATATAAAGAGACCGACCTTCCGGCGCTGCTCTACAATATCCTGTTCAATGAAATGTGCCTGTGCATGATCCCCTGCCACAGCGGCAAAATGCATAACTTCCATTGTCATGAATAACAGTGCCCAGACGGTCGGCTTATGTCTGTGCCGCACTCCCTGTGGGTGCTCCCACTTCCGTCAGTCATGCGGCTTCTGCTTTTATCTTACACAATCCACTTCCATTTTGCAAGCTTTTTTATAAAAGTTTGGCGCAATGCTCCGGTGTACAGCAGTGCTGCCGTAATGCAAAATGTCCTGCAGTCCTAAGGTCATTTATCGAGGCCTGTCAGGAATTACAGGTATCAAAGGATCCTGTCATTGAGAAGCTTATAGAGTTTCCAACCAAGTGAATAGACTTTGCCTTTCATCTGTGCTATAATGAAAGCACATTGCAGCCGGATGTCAAAAATATTCCAGAAAGGAGCATTATGACCATGAACCAGTACCGACTAAAAAAGACCAGTCCTCTCACAGGCCTTATCGCCGTCCTTCTGGCCCTCTCCATCCTTAGATTCATTTCCACCATCCTGATCATCTCCCATTCGGAAATGCCGACGGCTGTGGTCATAACCATGCTGGTTGCCTACGGGATCGCGACAGTGGTATTTCTGATCCTTCTGCTGAGACTGCGCCGCAGCCATCTGATCTTCAACGACAGCGGCATTGTCTATGCGCCTGCCTTCGGCGCTGTCAGAAATCTTGCATACAATGACCTGCAGAAGCTTTCCATGGGCGGACGGTCTTATATCCTGTACACTATGGACGGAAAGAAACTGGTGACCTTTAACGATTTCCGCACGGATAATGCCAGCGAGATCGTTGCTTTCCTGAAATCCAAAGGGGTAAAAGCAGAAATCTGACCTTCCCCATACAGCCAAAAATACAGCGCTGCCCCGCTGCCCACAGAAACAAACGGAGGAAATATCCATGGCCTTTGACGGTGTAACCATAGCGAATGTCGTATCTGAATTGAAAAAAGAATTAATGGGCGGACGCCTGTACAAAATTGCCCAGCCGGAAGAAGATGAGCTGCTCCTGACTATCCGGCAGCCAAAAGGACAGGCGCGTCTGCTGATTTCAGCGGAAGCTTCCCTGCCGCTGCTTTATCTCACCCAGTCCAACAAGCCCAGCCCCATGACAGCGCCCAACTTCTGCATGCTTCTGCGCAAGCATCTGCAGAACGGACGGATCACTGACATTTCACAGCCGGGCTTAGAGCGCATCGTCCATATAAAGGTGGAACATCTGGACGAAATGGGTGATCTGCGCCACAAGACTCTGGTAGTAGAGATCATGGGAAAGCACAGCAATATTATCTTCTGCGATGACAACGGCATAATCCTTGACAGCATCAAGCATGTCACCGCTGCTGTCAGCTCCCTTCGGGAAGTACTGCCTGGACGCCCTTATTTTGTAGCCCATACTCAGGATAAACTGGATGCGCTGTCCGCCGGCTATGACAGTTTCAAACATGCTCTTGCCGTCAGACCACAGCCTGTCTTCAAAGCGATCTACGGCAGTTTCACAGGAATCTCCCCCATTCTGGCGCAGGAGCTCTGCTGTGAGGCGGAGGTGGATGGGGAACAGCCCACCTCCGCGCTGAAGGAAGACGATTATAAAAGGCTGTATACCGCCTTTTCCGGCATGGCCGCTGCCATTCGGGAGGAGCGCTTTACACCGAATATCGCATATGCGGGCGGCCGCCCTGTGGAATTCTGCGCCCTTCCGCTGACCATGTACGGTTATGGAAGAGGACTGTCGGAAGAGGGATCTTCATCCGACACTTTGCGCAGCAGGGACTATACAGTATCCTACTCCTCCATGTCCGCTCTGCTGGAACATTATTATGCGGAGAAGAACACCCTGACCCGTATCCGTCAGAAATCGGCCGACCTTCGCCGTATCGTGCAGACGGCCCTGGAGCGGAATGTGAAAAAATACGACCTCCAGCTGCGCCAGATGAAGGACACTGAAAAGCGGGAAACCTACCGGATCTACGGCGAGCTGCTGAACACCTATGGCTACGATGCGCAGCCCGGCGCAAAGTCTCTGGAAGCCCTGAATTATTATACCAATGAAATGGTGACGATTCCCCTGGATCCTACTTTAAGCGCCACTGAGAACGCCAGAAAATACTTTGATAAATACGGTAAGCTGAAACGAACCTGTGAGGCGCTCTCCTCCTTAACCGAAGAGGTCAGGGCCGAGATCGACCATCTGGAATCCGTTTCCGCAGCGTTGGACATTGCCCTTCGCGAAGAGGATCTGGCGCAGATCAAGGAAGAACTGACGGAAAGCGGCTATATCCGCAGAAAAGGCAATTCGAAAAAGCAGAAAATCACCAGCAGGCCCTACCACTATATCAGCAGTGACGGCTTCCATATGTATGTGGGAAAGAATAATTATCAGAACGATGAACTGACCTTTAAATTTGCCACCGGCAACGACTGGTGGTTCCACGCCAGGCAGATGCCCGGCTCCCATGTCATCGTAAAGCTGGAAAATGCGGAGGAGATGCCCGACAGGACCTTCGAGGAGGCTGCGCGGCTGGCCGCATACTATTCCCGGGGCAGAGGCCACGACAAAGTGGAGATTGACTATATCCAGAAAAAGCATGTCAAGAAACCCGGCGGCGCCAAGCCCGGATTTGTGGTATATTATACGAATTTTTCCATGGCGATCGACAGCAATATCGCAGGGATACAGCTTGTAAGCGAATGAACTGAACGCTTTCTTTGTCCAACGCAAACCATTCGGAATTGTCGGAAAATAACCGCCGCAGCTTATTCAGGCCAAAACCGGGTCTAACTCCCCGCAGCAGAGCTGCGGGGAGTTAGACCCGGAATATACTTTTGCCGAAAAATAGTATCAGGGCTGTCGCATTATATACTGCGCACCGATTGAATTTGCAGCACAGCCCGACTGCAGACCGCCAGCCAGGTATTTTCCCGGAGGCATCATTGTAAATCCTGGCGGTCTGCAGTATATTTCATCAGCCTGCATCTTTTCGCTATCCGCACCAGGAGGTATCCCTTGGGAAAGCTCCTCAGTTCCTCCTCCGTAATTCCCCGAAACAGCAAAAGCATGGCAAAATAGACCACCACCGCCACTAAGACAGCGATGACTACCGATATCTTCGGAGAAGATGTCAGCATCAGCAGACTCTCATATACCGCCCATGCCGCTCCTCCCATGCAAATCGATGCCAGAGAGGGGATCAGGAATGTCTTCATCACTTCCTGTCTGTACCCAATGGTTTTCCTCACCGTCCATTGATTCAGAGCACACATAATTGCAGAATACAGCGTATTTGCAATCGCAATACTGTACAGATCCAACTCTGTAAAGGAAAGCAATACCACTGCTGTCACTGTCTGTACGATCAGTGCAATCCCCGCATTGACAATCGGGGTATTCACCTTTCCCATTCCCTGTAAGATAGAACTGTTCAGGGTAGACAACGCATAAAATACCACCGAAAGCGCCAGCGCCATCAGAAGCTTTGTCACCAGGTCCTCCGTCTCTTTCGTATTGCTGAACAGCAGTCCCGTGATCGGACGCGCCAGGGCAAACAGTCCCACGGCACAGGGTATGGAGATCAGCATGATCGTCTTCACCGCAAGGGCAATCTTCTCTCTGGCCCCTTCCCTGTCATTGGATGCGGTCAGATTTGCAATGGACGGCAGCATCGCGGATGCCATGGCTGTGGCAAATGCAATGGGGATATTGGAAAGTGTCAGCGCCTGCCCGGAAAATGCTCCCCACCTGGTATAGACTGCCACCTCGTCCAATTCCCTCAGCGCCGGAAACCACTGCGTATACACCGTATTGTTGATGGTTCCGCTCAGATTATAGACAGCCGTGCTTAAAATAAACGGCGTCACCACCATGACAATCATGCGGATAATAGACTTGTAGGAATCTGTGCCCACATGCTTGTCGCCACCGATCCTCTTATTGATCGTCTCCCGGTTCAGCAAATACACCGCCACCATAAAAAGCAGCGCCACCAGCACACCGGCTCCGGCTCCCATGGCGCTGCCCACCGCTCCCCGGGCCGCCCTGGTAACCTGTCCCGCCTCATCCGCAGGAATCTCCATGGTTCCAAGCGAAATCTCAATCAACAGACATGCCGCGCCCACACTGACCACCGCATTGGCGATCTGCTCCAGAATCTGGGACACGGAGGTCTGAACCATGCTTCCGTGAGCCTGAAAATATCCCCGCAGCACCCCCATGATCCCATAGACAAAAATAGTCGGTGCAAACGTCCGAAGCACAGAAGCCTCCTGCACTGACAGAACCTCCAGTTTATTGAGCAGCCCTGCCCCGAAAAACAGAAACAGGCTGGCAGCGCCGCCCACCGCAAGGACATACCACAGAGCACACTTAAATATCCTGTGGGCATTTCTGTATTCCCGCAGCGCCAGTTTCTGTGCAATTACCTTGGATATGGCGGAAGGAATACTGTATGAGGAGATCAGCAGGATGATCGTATAATAATTATGGGCAGACTGATAGTATCCCAACCCCAGGTCCCCAATGACACTGTGCAGAGGCCCCCGGTAAAGGAGGCCTATCAACCTGCTGATAATCCCGGCTGCGGCCAGAATCCCAGCCTGCACTATAAAGCTGTTTTTTCTGCTACCGTTCTCCGCCATCGTTTTATCCTATCAGCCAATCGTACATTTCCTGATATTTCGCCGCAGACACATGCCAGGAGAAATCCGCTGCCATGGCTCTGTCCACCATCTTGTTCCACTCCCGCTTCTTGTCATAATAAATCCGCTCCGCATAACGGACTGCATTCAACATCTCGTGGGCATTGTAATTGGTAAAGCTGAAACCGGTTCCTGTACTTTCGTACTCATTGTAAGACTCTACGGTATCCTTCAATCCGCCTGTCTCCCTTACGATGGGAATGGTTCCGTAGCGCAGCGCCATCAGCTGACTCAGGCCGCAGGGTTCAAACAGAGACGGCATCAGGAAGGCATCGCAGGATGCATATATCTTATGGGACAACGCATCCGAATAAAAAATATTGGCGGATACCTTTTCATTATACTTCCAGGCAAAGTGGCGGAACATATTCTCATAACGCTCCTCGCCGGTCCCCAGAACCACCAGCTGGATATCATCCCGGCACATTTCATCCATCACATAGGCGATCAGGTCAAAGCCCTTCTGATCCGTCAGTCTGGATACCACGCCGATCATCATCTTCCCATCGTCCACCTTCAGCCCCAGTTCCTGCTGAAGGGCATGCTTGTTCTTCACCTTCTCCTTGCGGAAATTGACGGCATCATATGGATTTACGATCTGTTTGTCTGTGGCAGGGTTGAACTCATCATAGTCTATGCCGTTTACAATGCCCCTCAGATCACCGCTTCTGGCGCGGAGCAGCCCGTCCAGGCCTTCCCCGTAAAACGGTGTCTTGATCTCCTCCGCATAGGTATGGCTGACCGTGGTCACAGCATCGGCGTAGACAATACCGCCCTTGAGCAGGTTGGCATCCTTATAAGCCTCCAGCTTGTCAGGCGTAAAGAAATAATCCGACAGCCCCGTAATACTCCGCACGGTCCTGGTATCCCATTTTCCCTGGAATTTCAGGTTATGGATCGTGATGACAGACTTCATTCCCCGATAGAAATCTCCTCCGCGGAAGCGCTCCTTCATGTAAACGGGAATTAATCCTGTCTGCCAGTCATGGCAATGGATCACGTCCGGCTGGAATCCGATCACAGGCAGCACCGAGAGCACTGCTTTGGAGAAATACGCATAACGCTCAATCTCCCATTTCTGGTCATCGCTGTAAACCTTGCCGCCGCTGAAATAATGCTCATTGTCAATAAAGTAGTAGTGCACGCCCTCTTCCTCCGCTTCCAGGACGCCCACATACACGCTTGTCCAGTTAAAGTCCATGTAAAAGTGAGTCACATATCTCATCTTATCCTTCATTTCCTGCTTCATGCAGGCATATTTCGGGATAATAACCCTTACATCAAAATACTGCCTGTCCACACATTTCGGCAGGGAACCCACCACATCCGCCAAACCGCCCGTCTTGATAAAAGGCACTCCCTCTGATGCCGCAAAAAGAATTTTTTTCATCGAAAACCTCCACTGACCACTGGTTCAATATGTTATCCCTTTTATTATACAACATTATCGGTTCAGTGGAAAGTACTTCTTTTACCGGAAAACAAAACTTTTCCCAATTTTTTCCTCCGCTGCCCTGCCCGGAGCACCGAAAAGCTGATCCGGGTGCGCAGGCCGGTTTCGGGGGATCAAAATACGAGGTCAAAATCGGATTTTCCCACAACCGGAATCCTGCGCCGGAATTCACTGTGCGCGGTAGGAAAGCCGGATTCTGTCCGCAATCAGTGCGATAAACTCCGAATTGGTGGGCTTCCCCTTTCCCGTGTCAATGGTATAGCCGAACAACGCATCCAGTGTCTCCATCCTGCCTCTGCTCCATGCCACCTCTATGGCATGCCGGATCGCCCGTTCTACCCGGCTGGAAGTAGTCTGGAAACGTTTTGCTATGGTCGGATAAAGGATCTTGGTAATGGAACTGATCATTCCCGGGTCATCCACAGCCATCATGATAGCTTCCCTTAAGTACTGATATCCCTTAATATGTGCCGGAACGCCGATCTCATGTATCATATCCGTGACATCCTTTTCCAGATCCCGCTCCACCGCAGGTTTAGGCTGTTCCTGTATGGCCTTCTGTTTCTTCTCGTTTTTTCCCGAAGGTACCGTGATCATGATCTGGAATTCTTTATCCCCGTTCATCAGATCGCCCAGAATCTTGTATATTTTCTCATTATCCTTCGTAGCTGTGATATTCAGCTGTTCCATCAAATTACCTCCATCTGACTCTTTTGTCACTGCCTTTCCGGCGATTGCCGGAAAACGATCATCCCTGTACATAACTGCGCGTCTCAACGCATTTCGGTTTGCGTTTCGCGAATGCGATTACTTCCACGCCCCGCGTTCCCGAAATTCCCACGCTTTCAGGGATGGCATGACACAACATAAATTGTCTAAATTCGTCCTTTCCTATTATAAAAGAGATATATCTGATACAGCAACTCCAACCCACCGCGATATCCGTGCCAATTTGCCAAAAAGCTACTAACATTGTAGTAATTCGCCTTATTTTGGCAATATTTTCACTAAAATTTCTATATTTCCCCATTGATTTCCAAATTATTTGTTTTATCGACTCCGAAATATTGCCAAAGCACATGCGATAAGTACCAGCTTCCCTACATCCTTATTCCCGGTTACTTCCACCCATTGCTTTAATCAAAAACTCTCCGCAAAACCACTTGACAATTCTCTCCCAAAAAGGGCACAATAGATGAAAGACCAGCCGAAAAAGCACCGGCGATATAAGCGGAGTATTATAAGATGAGACAAATCAGCAACGATATCAAACAGGGAAATTTAAGACAAGTCTATCTTCTTTACGGAGAGGAGCGATACCTGCGCAGGCAGTACAGGGAAAAACTGCACAAGGCACTCTGCGATGAGGGCGATACCATGAATACCCATTTCTACCAGGGCCGCAATGTGGAGGTTGCCCAGATCATCGACCTGGCGGAGACACTGCCTTTTTTCGCGGAGCGCCGCGTTATTTTCATTTCGGACAGCGGCCTGTTTAAATCCGGCGGCGAGAAACTGGCGGAATATCTGGCCAATCCCAGCGAAACCGCCTTTTTCGTCTTCACGGAAAATGAGGTGGACAAGCGCAGCAAGCTGTACAAGACCGTCCAGGCAAAGGGATATGCCGCCGAATTCACCGTGCAGGATGAAAATACCCTGAAACGCTGGGTGGCCGGAATCCTGACCAGAGAAGGCAAAAAAATCGCGGAAAGCACCGTACAGCTGTTTCTGTCCAAAACAGGCACCGATATGGAAAATATCCAGATGGAACTGGAAAAGCTGATCTGCTACTGCCTGGAGCGGGATGTGGTCACAGCGGAGGATGTGGAAGCCATCTGTGCCACCCGCGTCACCAACCATATTTTCGACATGATCAACGCCATTGCCCTCAGGCAGCCCAGGCAGGCGCTTGAGCTGTATTACGACCTGCTGGCCCTGAAAGAGCCGCCCATGCGCATCCTGTTCCTGATTGCAAGGCAGTGCAACATGCTGCTGCAGGTAAAGGAACTGAAAAACAAAGGCTTCGACAACCGCGTCATCGGCTCCAAAATCGGGGTTGCTCCTTTTATTGCCGGAAAATATCTGAACCAGGCAGCCAAATTCAGGACTGCCACGCTGCGCAGCGCCGTGGAGAAGTGCGTGGAGGCGGAGGAAGCGGTGAAGACAGGACGGATGAATGATATGATGAGCGTGGAGATACTTATTCTGTCGGTTTTAAGCTAAACAATGTACGATAATCCATGTGTCTTTCCGGTGAGATTTCGCTCCCGTTTCCCGCCTGAAGGGCGTTTTGCCACAGCAGTTTCTTCCCCAAATTGCCCGGGGTTTACTGTGCGCCTGCACCTGGCACACCTTGATGTACACAAACCCGCTTTCCAAAGGCGGTACGCTTTCGGGAAGCGGGTTTGGTGCACGGCTGTCCTGCCGAAAAGCCAGGCGTTTATTCGGACTGCTTCGTTTCTGCAGGCAAGATACAGCACTTTCACAGCAGCAGATTGCGGAAATACTGAATCGTATAATCGATTCCCTTCTCTCCCAGTTCGCCTCTCCAGTTCGCGGAATGAGGCTCAATGCTTAAGGCTCTGTCGTATCCCTTCGCATGCAGGATTGCCAGGAAAGCGCCCCAGTTGGTCTGATCCAGGCCTGCCGGAGGATCGTCAAACCGCTCCCCGCCAATCACAAGGGAGCCCTTCAGATGGACATGGAGAAAGCGCTCTCCCCAGTCCCTGGTTTCCTTCAGGTAATCCCCGCCGTCATAAATGCAGTGCGAAGGGTCGTATTTGATGTATAAATCCTTCAGATAGCCCAGAATCACAGTATATGCCATGGGATTGCAGACAAAATTGTTCCATCTGCAGTTATAGACGGCGATTTTTACCCCTTTCTCTTTTCCATGGGCGATCAGCTTCTCAAAATAGGAAATCGCCAGCCCACAGTTTTCATAGTAGGACAGTTCCTCCACATAATTGCAGCCGGTGATATAGACTTCGCAATTTAATGCGGCCGCGGCGTCGATAAGTCTGTATTCCAACTCAAGTTCCTCCTGACGGATGCCGTCCTTACAGATCCTGTCGCTGCCCCATCTGCCTACTGCGCCGATGGGCATCTGGTACGCTTCGCTCCTGCCGCGGATCACATCCACATTTTCCAGAAATACCCCGGCTCTGTCATTCACATCCAACTCGATAAATTCCATTCCCCGTTCCCGGGCGCTCTTGAAATCCGCTTCCTCAAACCATGCAATTCTGCCTAATTTCATATCCTTTTATCTCCTTTTCTCCGGAACCGGCCCGGCACTGCATATAATGCCCATTTCTCATCAGAATCCCGGAGCAGGGCTTTTACAGGCACTTTCTGCTCCTGGCAAAACAACCTTTCAGTGTCCGCAGGCAGTCCGGATGCATACTCGCCTTTCCTGTCAATCCGCGAAAACAGCTTGGTGCAGCAATACGTCAGATTCAGGCCTTCCCGCATCTTCAGATCCGTCCCCAAATCCATGCATCCTGGCGCATTGCTGTCCGGATCTTTACAATAATCCGATCAGAAGTATACGGCTTTCCCCGTCCTGCCTGACTCATAGATGGCCTCCAGGATCTGGGTCACCACCATGGCCTGCCTGGGCTCCACCGTCAGGGGCCCGCCGTTTACCACAGCATTGTAGAAAATCCTCTGCTCCACATCGTCCGGCTTCTCCGACACACCGTCAAAGAAAGCCACCCCGCCTGCTGCCAGGTCCGGCTTCTCCACGCACTGCCTGCTGTGGTTGACGCGGTTAATCCTTAAGCCGTCCGCCATATCCGCCCCTGCCTTCGTACCACACAGTGTAGTCTGGGCCTCACGCACATCCAGGGTATTCAGCGCCCAGGAGGATTCCAGTACAATGGTTGCACCGTTCTTCATCCTCACAAATCCGAATGCGGAATCTTCCACGGTGAAAATCTCCGGGTCCCAGTCTCCCCAGGCATTTCCGGTATTCTTCTGGTCCGCAAGCTTACGGTATACCGAGCCCATGACCATCTCCGGCTCATAGTTGTCCATCATCCACAAAGTGAGGTCCAGCGCATGGGTTCCGATGTCAATCAACGGACCGCCGCCCTGCTTTTCCTCATCCAGGAACACGCCCCAGGTGGGAACGGCTCTCCTGCGGAGCGCATGAGCCTTTGCATAGTAAATCTCTCCCAGCTCGCCGTTCTCACAGGCGCTCTTCAGATAGACAGAATCCGCACGGTAACGGTTCTGGTAGCCAATGGTCAGAATCTTCCCGGTGCGCTCCGCAGCCTCCACCATGGCTTTGGCTTCCGCATAGGTCTTCGCCATGGGCTTCTCGCACATGACGTTCTTGCCCGCTTCCATAGCCGCAATGCTGATGGGCGCATGGGAGCTGTTGGGGGTCAGCACATATACCGCCTCCACATCCTCCTTCAGCAGTTCCGTATAATCGGTATATACTTTTGAATCCTCTGTCCCGTACTCCTTCTTTGCCTTCTGCGCCCGCTCCTCTACCAGGTCACAAAACGCAACAATCTCAAAATTTCCGTTTCTCTTCATGGCGGGGAGATGCTTTCCGTTTGCAATTCCGCCGCAGCCTACAACGCCGACTCTTAATTTTTTCATTTTTTCAGACCTCCATATCCTTCCGGGCTTATCCCGGCATTGTTATCATTATGTAATCTTATTCCGTCCTCATGAGCGCATTTCATGAAAAATCCATGCTCATTTACCGAATCGTAAAACTGTACCATCCCGCTATACGCCGGCTTCCCTTCTTACAACGCATGTCACGCTGTATGTATGGGAAGATGTTGGGACCAAACCTGCTTACAAGCAGGAATTGTACCTTTTGACCCCGGCATCATGGGAATGATTTACAGTTGAATTTCCTTCAGGCACCGGCAGCTGATTCTCATATTTTCCATAGGCTCGCCGTAAGGGTGGTCGTCCTGCTCCACTATCAGCCACCTGGCGCCGCATTCAACCGCAGCCCTGGCTATCGCCGGCACATCCTGCTCTCCCTGTCCCAGAGCCACCAGTTCTACCTGCCCGTCTGTTCTGCGGAAATCTTTCACATGGACTACAGGACAGCGGCCCGCATATTGCTTCAGATATGCCACCGGGTCCTCACCGCCCACGTTCACCCAGCAGGTGTCCTGCTCCGTCTGCATTTCACGCTCATCAAATGCATCGAAAAATTCGTCCAGCAGATAAGTACCTTTCTCCGTCTTTTCAAACTCGAAATTATGATTATGGTATAAAAGCGTCATTCCCCGCTCCGCACAGGCTGCGGAAAGCTTTTTCAGGAAACCGCAGGTCTCCTCAAACTTCTCACCGCCGTAATGTCTCTCCTTCGGTAACCAGGGAATCCCGATATAACTGCAGCCTATTGTATGGTAAGCGCTGACGGTTCCTTCCATATCCTCCAGGAATAAATCCAGCCCCACATGGGCGCTGACTGCCGTCAGGCCCTGTTCTTTCAGGCAGTCCCTGACTTCCTTGGGCTTAAGCCCGTACAATCCGGCCAGTTCCACTCCCTCATAGCCGCATTCCTTCAGTGCCGCCATGGTTTTGGCAAAGTCTTTCTCTGCCGCTTCGCGCACAGAATATACCTGTGCGGCAATTCCCGGTCTTGCCATCTCAATTGTCCTCCTTTTCCAGTTCCGCATCCCCCTGACAGTACCTGCCGTGCGTCGTGTCACGCAGGCACTGTCAGGGTTCCTGTCGGCTTCCATTTCCGCATACACCCAAACGGCGCAAACCCGGCATCCGTTTTCGGCCAGTTAACCCATGCATCCATGTCATGCAGGTACTGTTCAGGTTTCCTTTGCGCATGTTACTCTTCAAATCGCACCACTTCACCGGTTTCGGCAGATTTTGCGATTGCCTCCATCAGTTTCATAACACGCATCACCTGAGGAAGGCGGATAAGGCTCTCTTCCCTGCCCTCCAGTACGGCCATCACATTATAGTAAAACTCCCTCACATCGCTCTTCACTTTGGGCAGTTCCTCGGTAAAGATGCTGTCGTCGCGCCTGGGTGCCATGGTCTTGGTAAGCCCGGCGGCTGTGATGACGGGCGCCACATCCTTCTCGTCCACACCGGATGCCCGCACGATTTTGCCATTCAGGCTCCAGTCCTCAATGACTGCCGTCCCGTCCGTCCCCAGTACATACCACCTGGGAAGGGAGACGAAATTGCTGGTTCCCACTTCCACCAACGCAGTGACTCCGTTGGCAAATACGATTTCCGCGTAAAAACCGTCATCCACCAGCTGGTTTGTCACGTTGGTCACCGTACCGTAGACACTGCGAAGCGGCACATCGGCAAACAGCAGCAGTATCTGGTCCAGAAGATGCACGCCCCAGTCCAGTATCATCCCCCCGCCATGTTCCTTCTCCTGTCTCCAGTCTCCGGGAATCCCCCTGGAGCCGTGAACTCTGGACTCCAACCGGAACAGCTCTCCCAGCTTTCCCTCTTCCAGTATCTTCTTTACCGTCAGATAATCTTCGTCCCAACGTCTGTTCTGGTGGACGGTCAGGAAATGTCCTGTCTCTTCGGATACATCCATCATTTCCTGCAAATCTCCGGAACTCAGCGTAACCGGTTTCTCGCTGATTACATTCTTGCCCGCTCTCATGGCTGCAATGGCCACGGGCTTATGCACGTCATTGGGCGTGGCAATCAGCACCAGATCGCTTGCCGGGTCTGCCAGCAGTTCCTCCAGGCTTTCGTACACATGAAGCCCTTTCTCCGCCGCGCACTGCCGTCTTTCTTCCCTGATATCCCAGATACCGGCAATCTCCAGATTCTCAATGGTCTGAATCTCGTCATAATGCCAGCCTGCCATGCCCCCAAAGCCTACAATGGCTATTTTGTGTTTCATTTTCTGTCCTCTCCCTGTTATGCCCAATACATGGCGCCTCTGTCTTCATAGATCAGCACATTCTTCAAAAAACTGATGGCCTTCTCCAAACCTTCCCTGCCGGACATCAGCCCGTCCTCATGCTCGATGCTGATAGCGTAGTCATACCCCACCATACGCAGCTGGGAAACAATATTCCTCCAGTAATCCTCGCCGTGCCCGTATCCCACTGTGCGGAAAATCCAGGAACGCTCCTGTTCCTCTCCGTAATGGGTGGTATCCAGCACGCCGTTGACCGCCGTGTTTCTGTCGTCGATGCCGGTATCCTTTGCGTGGAAATGGAAGATTGCATTTTCCTTCCCCAGCTCCCGGATGGCCACAGCTGGGTCCATTCCCTGCCAGATCAGATGGCTGGGGTCAAAGTTCGCGCCGATCTGAGGCCCCACCTCCCTGCGCAGCCGCAGCAGGCTCTTCGTATTGTATACACAGAAGCCCGGATGCAGCTCCAGGGCGATTTTGGATACGCCGTGAGCCTCCGCGAAAGCCGCTTTCTCCTTCCAGTAGGGCACCAGCACTTCATTCCACTGATACTCCAGTATCTCGCTGAAATCATCCGGCCAGGGACAGGTGACCCAGTTGGGAGTCCTGTCCTCTCTGCTTCCTCCCGGGCATCCGGAGAAGGTATTCACTACAGGTACCTTCAGCTTCTCCGCCAGCAGAATGGCATTGTTGAAATCCGTCTCAAACCGCTCTGCAATCTGAGGGTTCGGATGCACCATATTTCCGTGGCTGCTCAGAGCGCTGATTTCCAGGTGATACTTGTCCAGAGTCTCCAGGAATGCCTCCCGCTTTCCCTCGTCCGCCAGAAGCTCCGCCGCATCGCAGTGAGCCTTTCCCGGGAAGCCGCCGCAGCCGATTTCCACCATCTGCACGCCTCTCTCCGCGAGGAATTTGCATGCCTCCTCAAAGGGCAAATCTCCCAGCGCTACCGTCAATACTCCTAATTTCATGGTATTTCCTCCTTTTCTTTTATCTATTTTCACCATCGGAATACTTTTGCTATTTTATTTGATTATAAAAAAAGACAGCAAAATATGAAAGATTCATTTTGCTGTCTATACATACGATTCTGCTGTTTTTATATATTCTCATCTACTGCCCGGATGCTTCTGCAGGCTGATATGCCAATCTGTTATCTGGCTGTACTTATCGGCGGCAATATGAAGGCGTGCACTTTGCGCCGCATTCAACTATGAAAAGCCGGTCAGTTTCAACGCTGCCATCTGCTTCATGACACATTTTATCTCTTCAGAATTTCAGAAGGCGCACAGCCGTAGTAACGCCTAAACTGCCTGCCGAAATGATTATAGTCCGAAAACCCCACACTGTCCGCAATCTCGGCAACGGTCCCCTCTTTTTTCTTTAAGAGGTTCATGGCCTTTTTTATTCGTACTTCGTTGATATACTGCAGCGGCGCCATCCCCATACTCTCCTTAAACAGATGGTTGAATCTGTCCTCGCTTAAATGGAGGACGTCTGCCAGTTCGCCGTTGCCGATCTGCCGTGTATAATTTGACTGTATATAGTCCAATACCAGATTCAGCCGCTCCAGCTGTTTCTTTCTCCTGTCGCTCTCCCGCTCTGTCAGAAATTCCACCGTGTACTCCCGCACCAGGTGGGCAATCAGCCTCAGCAGTTCCCCCTTGCAGACCAGGCGGTAGCCAATCCTCTGACTGCTGTATTCCCGGTAAATTTCAGACATGATATCATCTATCACTTCGTCCTTTTTGATCAGCGGCTGAAAAATAACGTTTTTATCCGCAAGTTCCTTGGAAAATGCCTCCATCTCAAAAATCATCACCAGCACTTCCATGTGGCTCCCGTCACAATATCCCGCATGAAGCTCGTTGCTGTTGGCGATCACCAGATTTCCCTTTTCCGCCCAGATCTCCCTCTGGTTCAGGCGCAGCAGGGTTTTCCCTTCCCTGACATAATGCAGTTCGATATGTTCATGCCAGTGAGGTGAAAAATACTGCCGTTTGCTGGATATGTCATTGATATGTAACTGCACCGGAAACTCCGGGTCGCTGATTATCTTATGTTCATATAAATCCAGGGGCTGCACCGCATGTCCTCCTTCTCCGGCTGTTCCTGACGCAGGCGTTGGAAGTTTATGCCCGTCTCCATGGCTTCCTTCTTACCTCTCTTATTATATGTCATTCATATGGATTTTACAATAAAAACATCTGCCCCTTCGGCTTTCTGTACCTTCTGCCCGGCCATTGCTTCCAGAGGCATCACTGTAAATCCTGGAGGTCTGCAGTATAACAATTTCCTTATTCTGCCATACCGGAAACCGCCAGGCCGCCGTCCTGCCAGGAAACCGTCACAGCACCGGACAGCGCGGTCTGCACAATGACACTTCCGGATGCCTCCACACGTTCCAGCAGCTCCGGGTGCGGATGCCCGTAGCGGTTGTTCCTTCCACTGGAGATTACGGTCAGAAGGGGCTTCAGCTGCTCCAGGAGTTCTTCCGGCGTGGAATTGCGGGAGCCGTGATGCGCCGCCTTCAGGACGGTAATCCCGCTGATGCCCCTCTCCTGAATCTCCCTGAAAAAGGCCGCCTCCCCTTTCTCCTGCACGTCGCCCGTCAGAAGCAGTGTCCAGCCCTGTCCGCCTGTTTTGCCTTTTTGCCGTTCTCCGGTCCTTCCTTCCGCAAATTCCACCAGAAAACACTCCGAATAAGCATTGGCCTCCGCCCCGCTGAAGCCTTTCTCCGGATGCAGGCAGGTGAATGCCGCGCTGCCGCATTCCCAGCTGTCCCCCGCGGACAGATATCCCACAGGAACAGCTTCTTCCCGGGATGTTCCTGCCGCCGCTTCCAACAATTTCCCAAGCTGTTCCTGTTTTGCGCCCTCCTCGATATCGGGCAGCAGCAGCTGGTTTACCGTTATATTCTCGTCTCCGGCCATCTCCAGAAGTTCCACCGCGCCGTTGACATGGTCCGCATCCGGATGGGAGAGAAAGACAGCGTCAACCGTATGGATGCCATTGTATTTCAAGCAGGGGATCAGGATATATTTGCCGATATTTTTACGACTGCTGCTGCCGAAGTCAAAGATATAAACCTGTCCCGAAGCTGTCCGCAGCAGAATGCCGTCCCCCTGCCCCACATCCAGAAAAGTGACGCTGTTCTCCGCCGGCGGGCGGATGGCAAACAGCAGCACAGCCAGAGTCAGGAGAGCCGGACTCCCCACAGTTGCGGCAATCTTCATTTTACTTAACTCCGAACCGGGCCTTTTTATGCCGGACTTCCCGGATCTGTCTCCCGCTCCGCCAGTACCTGCTGCCCTTTTCAAGCCGCAGCCCTTTGCCTCTTTCGACGCTTTTATCTGATTGCTTTCATCCCCATGCCTGACTGCCATGGGAATGCCGACCGCGCCGCACAACAGCAGATAATAGATCACAATCTGCACTGTCCCCGGAGCCCCCGGATTCCAGGTATGGAAGGGAAGCCCATCGAAACAGCCGCACATAAATTCATAACTTCCCAGGATCATCCGGCCCACAATCCCCAGACCGCCCAGCCCGGGCACCAGCATTGCCAGCAGCCCCGTGATCATCATGGGTTTCAGAAAAGGAATCACAAAGAGGTTCAGAAATACAGAATAAACAGGAATCTCATAATAGAACCAAAGCTGCACTGGAAGCGTGGTCAAAGTGATGGACAGGCTGGCAAAGAAGGACTGCGCCAGAGACTTCCCCATCTTTCTCCCGCTGACCGCCGCAGCTGCCGGCAGATCCCGCACCCAGTCGCCAATCCCGCTTCCTTTTGCCCCCTTTCGCTTTGATGCATTTTCCGTGCTTCCCTGACCGGAGGGCATCGGCAGTTCCAGAGCGGGATACACCACCCCGATCCCCAGCACCGAGGTAAAAGAAAGCAAAAAGCCGCTGCTGTGCAGGTAAAAAGGATTGCGGAGCACCATCAGCGCCCCCATTACCCCCAGTGCCGTCAGCATGTCATAAGTCCT
This sequence comes from uncultured Acetatifactor sp., assembly GCA_910585805.1. Taxonomy (GTDB): domain Bacteria; phylum Bacillota; class Clostridia; order Lachnospirales; family Lachnospiraceae; genus Acetatifactor. Next base: position 25,854 of record CAJUFB010000016.1, on the reverse strand, counting down.
CCCCACAACCTCCGCCGCCATCTTGATCAGGTACATTCCGATGGCGCGGCAGGCCGATACGCTGAAGCCCGTCATGCAGCCGTACAGGATCAGTATCACGCTTCCCGCCAGCGCACAGGGCGCGATGGGCAGTCCTGTCTTTCGCAGCATCCTGTAAATACTCATCCCAATGATGGTGATATGCAGCGAAGATATGGACAGGATATGCAAGACCCCGTTCCGCTTGTACAGTTCCTTCAGGTCTCCGTCCAGCTCGCTCTTGTCCCCCAGAAGCAATGCGCTCATCACCGCTGCCTCTTTCTCCGGGAAAATCCGGTACAGCCGCTCCTTAAAATAACATTTCAGCCCGTACAGCCACTCTCTGACATGCCAGTATTCCTCTCCCCTCGACAAGACTACCGCCTTCCTGAGTTTTCCTCCCACTTCCAGGGTCCTGTAATAGACTGCCGCGTCAAATTCCCCGGGATTGGTGGCATGGGAATAAGCCGAAAACTCTCCCCTGACTGCCAGAAAGCTCCCCAGCGGAATCCTCCGGGCCTCTTCCGTCTCACATATGATATTTTCGCAGAGCATGCTATTTTCCTGAATCGGATTTTCCTGCTGCAAACCCGCAGCTGACTGCCCGAAGGCATTTGATGTTGCTAATACGACTGATCTCAGATAAACAGATGTTTCGTTTTTTTGATAGACCTGTCCGGCAATGAGAAGCTCCCTTCCTGTATCCAGCTGATCCGTGCTGATACAGCCGTCAGGTACTTCCTCCGCCCATCCGGTCTTTAACCGGATGGCGGCAATCATCACCAGGAACACAGCGGCCGCAAATAATGGACGCCTCATATAATTCCCCCTTTCCATAATCCGGAATTGCCGGATATCCGCTGATACGCGCCACATTCCCTTTTTTCTAATGCAGTTCCCGTCTCTCCTTCCTCAGTGTCACAAACAGCAATATCCCCGCCGTTGCCCCCATCAGCAGATAGGACTGCACCATGGGCACAAAATTGTAATGCTCCCCCTTCCACACCGTATAAAAATCCCGGTTGATATAAGTAACCGGCAGCAGCTTCGCGGCGACCTGCATGGGCGACGGCATATTGTCATAGCTGATCCCCATCATGCCCCCCAGGATCATCTGCAGGAAATACAGTATCATGGTCACGCAGTAAGTTGCACCGAACTTCTTCAGCAGAGAAGAAATGGCATGGGCAAGGCAGAACAATATCACGCTGAGCACCAGGATACAAACCATATACAGCAAGGCTCCCGATACCGTCGGCGGCTCCACTTCCACAAATCCGTATCCCGCCGCAAAATAAACGGCAAATGCCATGGACATAAAAATGATCTCGGAAAGGATCCGGTTGCAGAGGGTGACGCTGATCTTAATGCCGAATAACTCCAGCCGCTGAGGGATCCCTTTTTCCAGCTCCTGGGCATGGGCCACACCATACCCCATAAATATGGTCGCCATGGGGATCAGCGCCCCTATCCCCAGAAAAACACTAGTCATTGCAGTCGAGAGCATGGGTCCCTCCGGCATCTCCCCGGCCACGGCGCGGGTAATAATGATCATCATCAATACAGGCATTCCCACCCCGAAAATGTGCACATATGGATTTCCAATGGTATTGCGAAACTCAAACAGCAGCATCTGTCCGGATATCAGTCCTTTGCTCTTACGATTCTCTTTCATACCTCTCCTTTCCGGCACCCCCGGCCATACCGCCTGCCATCTCTTCCCTGGCTTTCGCATTGATATACAGCATCTCGATATCATTATTGCTCCGCTTGTAATTAATATCATTTTCCAGCAGCAGCCGGACGATCCGCTCTTCCTTTTCCTCACTTTCACAGGACATGGCGATCAGATGCGCCGGAGACGCAAGCTTCCCGAAACATGACAGAAGTGTCATATTCTTTTCGGTATTGCCCACGATAATAACCGCCCGACCGCAATATTTGCGGAACAGTTCCTCACGCCTGCCATAGTCGATGACCCTCCCCTTATCCAGGATCAGCAGTTTATCCGCCAGCTGGTCCAGCTCTTCATAATAATGAGAGACCATCAGAAAGCTTGTTTCCTTTCCCTGATACCACTCTACCAGCTTTTCCACCAGCTTCTGCCGCGTCTCAAAATCCAGCCCCGAGGTAACCTCATCGTAAAAAGTAAGCTCCGCATTCTGCATCATCACCAGAATAATGGTAAACCGCTGCTTCTGCCCCCCTGAAAGCTTTGAATATCTCTTCCGCAGACAGTCCTCAAATTCAAAAAAAGAAATCAATTCCTGAAGCTTTTTCTCCCTGGTAAGCTTTCTGCCCAGAATGGCCTCCATAATATACTTTACCGGCATGGAATCCGTGTACTCGTTAAACTGCATGTGGACTGCCATCTGCTCCGGCTTCAGCCCGGTCTTAATAATGCCCTTGTAAGGAACCAGTCCCAGGATACTCTTGATCAGAGTCGTCTTCCCTGCACCATTGGAACCAATCACCCCCACCCGGTCACCTTCCTCGATCCGGATGGGCGACTGGATGGAAAGCACTGTATCCGCCCCGTATCGCACGGTCAGATCCTGAATGGATAACAGCATAAATCTATCACTCCCTTATTTTTATTTTGCGGCAGCTCCTCCACCCCTTGATAAACACTTCCTTATCCTGCCGCTGTATTTATCTTATCAAAGCCATATGAATTTCGTATGAAGAACAGATGGTGTTTTTATGTATGATCAGAAAGAACTTTATCATTAGAATCCCACGCAGACAACCTGATGACAGAACGCGCGCACAGGAAATAAATTTGCACTTTCAGGCGAAAAACGCCCGCATATATGCGCCTTCCCGTGCGGAATCCTGCAAATTTATTTCGTGGCACTTCCTTACTCCGCGAATACCAGCACAGCCATAACACAGCCCTCCCCATTTCGCACCGAAAGGCTTATATCCAGCTTTTTGGCATAATAAGAAGCAATATACAGCCCCAGTCCGTGACTGTCCAGAGAAGAGCCGCCCTCATGGCGGCCTCTGACAAATGGCTCAAAGATATGAGGCAGCAGACTTCCTTCTATATGCGAACCGGAATTTTCAATCCGCATTTCCGGCTTCCCTTTTTCGTTACACTCCATCAACTCAATTTTAATATATCCGCTCCGGGGCGTATACTTCACGGCATTGGACAGGAGATTATCCAAAATCTGGGTGATCATCATCTCATCCGTGTACAAAGGCAGGCTTTCCGCACCGGTAACAGCCGCCGAAATCCCTCTGTCCGCCAGTTCCACCTGGTAGGACTGCAGCCGCTGCGCCAGCAATCCGCCCACATCTATCCGCTGCAGCTTCCTGTTTTCCGCGCAATGGTTCAGATACAGAATCTCTTCCACCATCCTGCGCATGGAAAGCAGCTGCTCCTTCACTTTGGGCAGATAAACCTTTGTCTCCCTGTACCTGCCAATCTCGTTTATCATGCCCTCTACCAGAAGAAGCGCCGCCGCTATGGGTGTCTTGAGCTGATGGGAGGATGCACGCAGAAATATTTCCTGGCGGCGGTTTTCCTCCCGCAGTTCCCGGTTCTTCTCCTCCAGCTCCTGATAGCTCTCTCTGATCTGCCGGTAAAAATCATCCAGCGTATCGGCCAGCTCCCGCATCTCGTCTTTCCTGTCCGGCCACTCCTCCGCCAAAGGCGCCACCTGAAAATCCCGCGCATACTCCATCTCCTCCGCATGCCGCACCAACCGCAGAACAGGCTCCACAATCCCCCTTGAATACATCCAGGAAAACAGCAGCACCAACAACAGGATCACTGCACCCAGCATGGGAAGGCTCTGCAGCACCACCGGCCGGATCTCATCCGCATCCGGCGCCACCACCGGCAGAACGGAGAGAACGATACTGTCCTCCGTCCGCTCCATTGCAATATAGTTGGCATACCGGTTATGGGCATCCTCAACACCGTATTCCATAATCACCAGATCTTCGGAATAAGTATGCGCTTTCATTGATTCATGGAAAAAATCTTCCGCAAACCCGCTGTTGGACAGCAGACGGATTTCCACAGGAAAAAGATCGGTATCCGATACAGTCTCCAGCAATACCTCTTTCAGCGCCTCCATTTCGTCTGCCAGTAAATCGGCATCCGTTTTCCGCTCCCGGTTTTCCTCATTGGGCAAATCGTCAGCCGCTTCTTCCTTACCCGGAATTCCGCCGGCTTCCAGTTTCTCCCGGCATCTGTCCAGAATCTCCGCCATGCGCCTGTCCTTCAGAGTGATCTCCGCAGAAAATGCTTTGCCTGCCACCAGAATGCAATCCCCGTCCAACGGGATCTCCATGGAAAAACAGACTGTTGCGTTTCTCACCCGTACGCCGTCATAACTGCCGGTTTCCATATAGGCCCTGTGCTGTTCATAGATGGATTTCAGATTTTGTTCCATCATATGATCCACATAAAGAGACGGCAGCATGCAGATAAAATATCCCACCAGAAACAACATCATGACACCCGCCAGCCCCATGCTGTACAGCAGATTTTTTCGCCCCAGGCGCACGGTTCCACCTCCATCCTTCCCATTCATCCCTGTTTCCGGCTGCACTTCCTGCCTGCTGCCCGCGGCATTCTGTCACAGAGCGTGTACCTGCAGTCCGATACCCTCCAAAAGTACTGCCTGCCACGGACAAACTGCTGTCAGTCTGCACCGGAAATCGTGTTTTATACTGCGCACCGGTTGAATTTGGAGTACAACCCGACTGCGGACCGCCATCCAGGTATTTTCCTGAGGCATCACTGAAAATCCCGGCATAAACCGATCAACTGAAAATACTTCCGCTCAGAAAGTTCCTGTCAAACTGATATCCTACTCCAATGACAGTCCGGATGCAGGCCACAGGAAGCTTTTTCCTCAGATTCTTTACATGGGCATCAATAATCCGGTCATTGCCGATATAGTCCTCATTGAAAATGCTCATGATCAGCTGTTCCCTGGTAAACACTCTGTCAGGCTCCCTGTAAAGCGTCTGCAGCAGCAGATATTCGCTCAGGGTAAGGGGCAGCTTCTCCCCGTCATACAACGCGCAATATGCCTCTTCCTTCAGCACCAGCCCCGTTTGCTCTTCCGCACCTTCTTCCCCGTGTCCGGCAGTGCGCCGCAGTATTGTTTCCATCCGCTTCAGCAGGATGATCGGCGAGACCGGTTTGATCACATAATCATCCGCATACAGATTAAAAGCCTTCACCTGGGTTTTCTCGTCCTCCAGAGCCGTCAGCATGATCACCGCAGTCTTCTTCCGGCAGGCGTGTATACACTTCAGCACCTCAAAGCCGTCCGCCCCCGGCACACAGATATCCAGCACTGCCAGATCAAAATCCTGCTCCCGCACCAGGCAGACCGCCGCATCTCCCCGCTCCGCCGTGGTAACCTGATACCCGGACATCAGCATATACTCCGTCAGTACCTCCCGGATGGTAGGCTCATCCTCCAGAAATAGTATCTTGTACGCTGTCTCTTTCATATGATTGATATCTCCCACATCTGCATGAAATGTAAAATTGATACGCACGACCTGAAACATTTGCCGGCAGTTCAGAAACATACCCACGCTCATCACAAATCCATCAGTTCTCCAACGTGGTCACTATATCCAGATTCCGTTCAAAAGCTGACGTTCCAAAGCTTGACGGCACCTCCCCGTTAATCAGTATCTGCACCTTGTTCACACTGCTCAGTTCCACAAGGGAATTCACAATGGCATACACCGATACATCTGTGGACACATTGTTCACCACCGCCAGAAAGGTCTCGTCCAGGTTCACATAGCAGATGCCGTCCTTTGTCATGACGCTGACGATCTTCGTACCCGAGTTGACAGAAGGAAACAGTCCCTCGATCCGCCCGCTGGGACCCGCGATCAGCTCCTCCACCACAAAACGCTCCAACGGCGTATTCGTGGAATAATGCTTTTCCCTGTCCGCCGCAATCAGCTTTGTACCGCTTTCATCCGCAAAATACAGCCTTACCCTGGCCTCCTCATAGGTATTGATCTCATTCCCGTCATTGTCGATAAACTGCTCCGCATTCATCCATCCCACCGTATTCTCCTTCCTGTCCAGAAGCTGGCTTCCCTCCACTGTGATCATGACCAGGCTGACCTCCGGCAGCTGGGTCAATGTGCGCACCACTGCGGCGCGTACCAGGACTTCTGTGACAGGCGGCAGTTCTTTGTAAGCCGCATTCACATCGATCTGCAGATTTGTTCCCTCCAACGTGGTTCCCAGCACCTGGAACCCCATGGCAAAAGGCGCCTTGTATTCCAGCTTCTCCGGTTCTGTAGAGAGACAGTTTATCAGTTCCTTCAACTGCTCTTCCGGATCCTCCGCTTCCATCACATGAGAATGCATCTCCACTTTCGTCTCCGAATTACTGACATAATATACCTGATAGACATTCTCGCCTTCCTCTTCCTTTCCGGAACATGCGGCTAAAAACAGAACCACCGCAACAAACGGTAAGATTCTCAATATTTTTTTCATAACGCCCATCCTCCATTTCCGCTGAAACGTCACCTATGAAACGACACTGCTCCCTGTATTGCTTAGAGGAATCTTCACTGTAAAACAGGATCCCTCCCCTTCCACACTGGTCACTGTAATGGCTCCCCGATGCATCAGCACTGCGCTTTTTGTGATCGCAAGTCCCAAACCGGTACCGCCGATCTCTCTGGAATGGGATTTATCCACACGGTAAAACCGTTCATAAATATGCGACAGCGCGTCCTCCGGTATCCCGAGTCCGGAATCGCTGACCTGAAAGGTAAAGTAGTGATGATCCGCGTCCAGCTCCACCTTCACCCAGCCATGTTCCCTGTTATACTTTATGGCATTCTCCACCAGATTGGTCATGATCAGCGTCAGCTTTACTTCATCCACCTCGGCAATGACAGGACGTATGCTCTCAAAGACTACTTCCACGTCTTTCTTTCGTGCAATAGGACGGAGCCGCTTTAAAATCAATTCCGTTAAATCATTGATGCTTATGGATGCGATATTCATTTCCTGTGCCTTCTTGTCCATCTTCACCAGAACCAGCAGATCGGTAATGATCTGGTTCTCCCGGTCGATCTCGGACACGATATCCTCCATAAATTCCCGGTACAGCTCCGCAGGCGCATCCCTCTGGGCCAGCAGGGAATCTGCCAGCACCTTGATCCCCGCCATGGGCGTCTTCAGCTCATGGGACACATTTTCCACAAATTCCTGTCTGGAATTGTCCAGTGTCCGCATCCGCCGCAGAAGCTGATTAAAGGCATCCACAATATGTGATGTCTCCGCGTAGTCAGGCACGGAAATACTCTCATCGCTGTAGCCTGCCCTCACCTCATTGATAGCTTCTGTCACCCGGTTAAAAGGGCGCGTCAATATTACGGACAATACCATCGCCATGGCCACGATCACCACAATCATCAGGTTCTGCAGGAGCACGGACTTCCGGTTCAGCACCTCCAGCGTGGCAACCGTCGAGTCATTGGATATGCTGGTCAGCATGACGCCTACGATCTCCCCGCTGTCCACACTGGCATCGATAATGGGAGTGGTCATCTCTATATAACCATGCTCCCTGTCGTAATTGGACATGCTTTCCCCCTGGAAGCATCTGATCACCTCCTCCGAGATGATGGTCCTGCCCTCGCTGATATCATAGGTGTCCCGGACAACCCGCAGACTGGAATCAATGATCATGACACGCCCTTCATACAGATTGGATATCATCTCCAGCTCCGCATTGATCACGTCCCGGGACACACTGCTGCTGTAGCCCTCCGGCTTTGTATTAAAATAATTATTGCTGATAAGATGGTTTCCCACGATCATCAGCTGGTTTTGAACGGTGGAAATTCTCTGCTGGACAGAATGATCTTCATAATTATCCAGAATTCCATAACGCACGATCATGCTGGGGATAAAACCCGCCGCCAGCACAATGATAAAGATGCGCGCCTGTAAGCTGCGCAGAGACAGAAGCCTCTTCAGCTCCTCAAATATTTTTGCTGTCATTTGCCACTCCCGCCTGATGCCCGGCCTCTTTTGAGGGCATTCCTTACAACATTGCCATTTCCATACAATTACCCGAACTCATGCTGCAATATGACATGACCTGCCCGGTTATCACGCGGCCTGCCGGCCACAGCAGCCCGGCAGGCCCGGCACAGCGCCCCGGCCATACTGCAGTCTGCACCCATATCGCAGCTTACCGGTCAGCCCCGGCCGGGGAACAGTGTATTAACGATGATTCGTATCTCGATCACCTGTTTTGCGGTATCTCCGAAACGGGCAGCCATGCCTCAAAAAGCCACTTCCCTACACCTGGAAATAATAGCCTACGCCCCACTTCGTATGCACGTATCTGGGCTCGCTTGGGTTGGCTTCCACTTTTTCCCGAAGTCTTCTGATATGTACGTCCACCGTACGCACATCCCCCGGATAGTCCGCTCCCCAGACTAACTTCAGCAGACTCTCCCGGCTGTACACTTTATCGGGATTCAGCATAAGAAGTTCCAATAATTCGAATTCCTTGGCGGTGAGACTGATCTCTTTCCCGGAAATGAACGCTCTGCGCCCTTCGCAGTCAAGGCGCACATCTCCCCGCTCCACGCTTTTGGCCGCAGGCATTTCTCCCATGATGCGCTTGGGTTCCGTGCGGCGCATGATCGCCTTGATCCTGGCTTTTACCTCCAGGATATTAAACGGCTTGGTAATATAATCATCCGCGCCGTATTCCAGTCCCAGGATCTTATCCATGTCCTCGCCTTTGGCCGTCAGCATGATAATGGGAACATTGGAAAATTCCCGTATCTGCTGACAGACCTCAAAGCCGGTGAGCTTCGGCAGCATCACATCCAGGAGAATGATGTCATATTGATTGGCGCGGGCATATTCCAGGGCTTCCTCCCCGTCATAGGCGCAGTCCACCTTCATATCATCCTGTTCCAGGCTGAAACGGATCCCCTTTACAATCAATTTTTCATCATCTACTACCAAAGCTCTCTTTCCAGCCATAGCAACCTCCACAGACTTTCTATTTCACAGTTATCTTATCACGGATTTTCTCATACAATGCATTTTTGATACCTGATACTTTCATAATGTCCTCACAGCTGTCAAAGCCGCCGTTGGCTTCCCGGTAAGCAATGATATCCGCCGCGCGGCTCTCTCCCACACCGGGCAGCGTACAGAGCGTTGCCGCATCGGCAGTGTTGATATTCACAAGCCCGGAGGCTGCTTCCCCACCGGAAGACGCCCCGCCGGCGTCCGCCGCAAACACTTCTCCTTCCGCAGGAAAATACAGCTTCTGTCCGTCGCTGACCCAGTCCGCCAGATTCACCGCTTCCCTGGCAGCTTCCTCCGCAAATCCTCCCGCTGCCAAAAGCGCATCCTCCGCCCGGCTCCCCGCAGAGATCTCCACCACTCCGGGATTTACCACCGCGCCGCACACATAGACACGGATCACCGTATCCTCTTTCTCCTCTTCCGCGGACTTTGCCGCATCCATGCTCTCTTCGGACGCCGCCTCCGTTCCGGAAGCCTGCTGCTCCTGTGAAACGGTTTCCCCTGACCTGTCTTCCGCCTCTCCGATCAGGATCGTTCCGCTTTTCTTCCCACAGCCGCAGAACAGGAAGCATGCGGCCGCAATCCATAAAAATGTAAGAATCTTTCCCTTTTTCATCATAGTCCCTTTCTCTTTTCCCACCGGAACCGCCTGTAAAAGTCCCGGGAAAAGCCAAAAAGGGATTGCCTCTCTATGCTGATTCTCTTATTGTATCGGAATTGTATCTTTTTTACAAGTGCCTTTATAAAATCTTCATGAAAATTTCCTTTTCAAGTTTCTTTTCATAATTACCAGAAAATTGATGAAACGAGATAAGGGGGGATTTTGTCTGCGAAGCCTGTTGACCGTTTCTGCCGTTATTACTACAATAGGAATTGTACGGAAATAACTTTTAACCGTAGTGGGCAAAAAGCTGAATCCCGCACTGATAGTCGGCGCAAAACGCAAAAGTTATTTGGTAACACCTCCATACATACCTGTAGCGAGGAAGAACGAACAAGTGAATAAAGGGGGACATGAATGCCGGGAGAATACGAACATAATAAATTGGGGCAGGAGTATAACCAGATATACGGTACCATACTTCGTGAAGAGCGGAAGAAGAGAATGATTTCCCGGGAGGAACTGGCTTCCGGTATCCTGAGCAGGACCGCGCTGGAGAATCTGGAATCAGGGAAATCGGGATGGAGGAAGCTGACGGGGGATACGTTGCTGCAGCGGATGGGTGTGGCCACAGACTATTTTGAGATGGTCGCATCCGCCGACGAGCTGGACAGATGGCGGATGCGGGAAGACATTTGTCTTCTGACACCGACCAGACCTGAAGAGACCGAAATGAAAATAGCGGAATATCGTGAAAAATATCATATGAGGGAAGCGTTGGAGGAACAGTTTCTGCAGAAGGCAGAACTGTGGCTATTATTAAAAAGGGATTGCGGTGAGGGCATCCAAGGCTCTCTTAATGTGGAAAGACTGCTGGAGAAGGCCGAGAAGGTGGTTTCATGTACTGTTACCGGAGACTGGAAGATGAGGCTGAATCAATTGTGGCTGTCACCTGCTGAACTGGAAGCTGTATTGCTGTCCGGCGCAGCCAGAGCAGCCTGCGGCAGAGTGTCTGAGGCATGGGAACTGCAACGGGCTGTCGGGGATTATCCCGGGGAACATCTGTGGAAGGAAAGAATGGCAGTGCTGATTTTGCCGCAAACGTCATTGCTTGGGATAGAGCTGGCTTTAAAGGAGAAGGACGATAGACTGGCATACGAGATGGGCAGAGACGCCGTAGAACTGTTGCGGCGCAATTGCTGCCATTGCTATCTGCTTCCGCTGTTGGATTTGATGAAGCGGATTCCCGGGACGGAGCTTGGAAAGGAAGAACAGGAGTATTTGAAACAGATGGATATGTTTCGGGATGCTTTTGAAGGTATATATACTCAATTTGGGCGTTCGGGATTCAGAATATGGCAGGGGATTTCGGTGGAAAATACCAGGGAAGCAGGGCTGGTGCTGAAAATGCTGCGGAAGTTCGCCGGAAAATCCAGGGCGAAGGCTGTCTATGACGGGGAAGAGCCGGTTATCACGCAACGGCAGTTAGAGAAGATAGAAAAAGGGGCACATAAGCCCTCTTATGATAATTATCAGCGGCTTGTAAGGCAGTATGGGAAGGCCGGTGGATGGCGTTCGGCTATACTGGAGACGGATTCCGTGGAAGTGCTGGAATTGCGGCAGCAGGTTGCCACACTGGTCGGTTTGTGTGAATGGAAAAAGGCAGAATGGGCGTTGGAAAGGCTAAGGGGCAGAGTGGATATCAGCTTTCCCAGAGTGAAGCAGGAATTTCTGTTTTTTGATGCCTTGATGATACAGAGAAATGAGGGCGATTTGGAGAAGTGCCTGGAGCGGTTGGTGGAAGCCCTGTACACTACTGTTCCGAATTTGGAAGGAAAAGATAAAAAGTGGTGGGTTTTTCAGCGGGAAGAGATTATAATTGCCGTAAATATTGCGGATGTCTGCCGTAAGTCAGGGAAGCTTAAAGAAGCAAAGGACTGGTATGAGATAATCGGTTTTTCGCTGGAACAGCAAGAGGGCAGAACAGGGATAAAACATACAGGTTATGAGATATTTGTAGAAGGCTATGACAATTTTCTGGGGGATTTGGGACGGTTTGAGGATGCGGCTGCCGCCAGTGAAACGGCTGCGCGGGATTATTTAGGGCAGCCGCAGATTGGCTCTCTGGCAAGGGCGTTTTACCGCATTGCATGGAATCTTTACGAAATGGTTTCCGGGCAGAAGCGGCAATGTGAAATGCGCCGAAGACTATGGGAAAATGCATTCCGGTTTAGCCAGGTGGCGGCGCTTTTTTGTTATGATCGCTTTCTGCTGCAATTTTTGGAAGAACGGCAGGATAAATTTTTAGGTGGTGTGTTTGATTTCTAAATCAGATAAAGGTTTTATATCACTGCCGTCAGCAGGTGAAGCTGTTTCAGATGGAGCCTGAGAGCCTGTGGGCTCGGAGGGAACAGGTTCGCTGCCTGAGGCAGGCAATGTTGTGCCGAATGCTGCGATTGCCAAAGCGGATGTGAATAAAAATGCTTTTAAATTTTTGTGTTTCATTACTAGAAATCCTCCTTTACTATTAGGGCAATTCTATATTTGTAAGTCCGTTAATTAATTTAACTACAGGAAGCTATACTTCTTCCTGTAGTATATTTTATAGTATAACTTTTTAGCTTTTTATACAATACGTCGAATTAGTTGCAAATTTTGCAATTAATTCGACGTATTGTGTCCTGTACCTAGCACATGCTATAATGCTTTTACACAATATCATATACAGGGTAAATCGAAAGAGATACTTTATGGATCAGAAAGGAGCACTTTATGAGGAAACCTGTTGGCAAGGCAATCCTGTCCGCGGCAACTGTGCTGTTGGGCGCTGTTTTCCTGGGCGGGTGCGGAAAAGAAAAGCCGGCAGACATGACGGGGCCGGACAGTGAGAAGATAGTACAAACAGAACGAGAACAGGAAGGGCAAACGGAAGGAACAGGCAATGGCAGCGCCCTGGAGTACCAGGCATCCTTCATGCAATTGCAGGGACGGTATGATTTGGCGGAATTGACGGGGGAAGCAATATATGCCGTAAAATTTGACGAAAGCACGTCCGGATGGACTTTCCATGTATTGAGCAGGGAAACCGGGGATGTAACGGAATCCGTCCCGTTAGATCTGGACAGGGATGAATTTTATGTGAACGATATGGCAACAGGAACTGACAAAACCGTATACCTTCTGTGCTGCTATCTGAATAATTCAGATACGGTAAAACTGCTGTCCAAAAAAGCTGGGGAGACAGCGTTTCGGGAACAGGAAATTCAGTTTCAGGATTTACATACAGAGATGTCTGTCACATATAAAAAAATAATGCCGGGAAGTGCCGGGGATTTATATCTTGCAGTGGAAGCGGGCGTCCCGCTTGCGGAGGCAGGTTTAAGCGACAGTCTGCTGAGCCAGTATGAATATATAGACAAGTCATTTTGTACGGTAAACCGTATATACAGGTTAGATTCCGGGATGGGCATATCCCTTTGCGGGCAGGTGGCAAGCCTGCAGGGAGTACAGTTGGAAGATGTCTGTTTCAGTGAAAAGAACGGGCTGACTGCGCTGGTATCTGACAGCGAAGGTCTGGAAGTAAGGAAATTAGACGGGGACAGCTCCGGCTCAGATGAGGGCAGTAAGATATGGGAAGGATGGTTCGGGACAGCAGATTTTATGCTCTCGGATTCTAACGGATTTCTTTTCAGCTGTAATGGGACATTGTATCGGTATGGCAGCGAAAAAGGTTCCCCGGAGAGAATTCTGGGATGGTCTGAGTGGGGTGTGGAGCCGGAGGGGATTTTATGTATCAACGTAAATGGGGAAACAATTGAGACTATCGGCAACGTGAAAAACGGGAATTGTTCCGAAGCCTGCTTCCTGGCAAAGGGGGAGTCAGAAAAAACAGAGCTTACCCTGGGGGCAATGCAGATAAGCGAAGGTTTGCGGGAGGCGATCACTTCTTATAACCGATACAGCGACAGCTACAGGATTAAAACGGTATCCTATTGGGAGGATGAGAGCCAGGATTTTGACAGTGCGTTAAACCGGCTCAACCTTGATATGGTGACGGGAAAGGGACCGGATATCATGGAGACTTCCCTGATAAACAGAAGCGTTTACGGGGACAGGGATGTGCTTGCCGATTTAAATACATTTATGGAGAATGACAGGGATGTCAATCAGGATACCATGACAAAGGGTGTATGGGAAGCCTGCCAGGTAAACGGGCACTTGTACAGCATAGGCTCTGCAGTCCAGATATATACGGTTATTGGGAAGAAGTCTGTTCTGGGAGACAAAAAGGGGCTGTCCCTGGCAGGATACAGGGAGCTCTTGACGGCGGCGGGAAAGGATCTCAATGCTGTCAACGGCTTTTATGAGGATGAACCGGTTCTTACGGCTCTGTGCAGTTTTTCCATGGATTCTTTTATCGACTGGGAGAACGGGACATGCAATTTCCGCAATCCACAGTTCCGGGACACCATGACTTTCGCAAAATTATATCGCGGCGGGTATACGGGAAGCAGCCAGTCGGCCGGAATCCGGGACGGCGATATCCTTATGACGGCAGGGATTCTCCGGGACGTGGCGGATTACCAGATACTGAGGGAATTGTTTGGAGAAGAACTGACGTTCGTTGGCTATCCGGTAGAAAACGGAAGCGGCACGGCTGTAGGTTTCAGCAATGAGCAGCTGGCGATTACACAGTATTCGGAAAATAAGAACGGCGCATGGGATTTTATAAAATATTATCTGTTGAGCGGGAACAGCGGGGAAGGCTTTCCGGTGATTCAAAGTGCATTTGACGAAAAAATGAAAGCGGAGCAGGAGGCTCAGTTTATGACCGCGGAGGACGGCACCGTTGCGGAGATGCCGTCAAAAACGTATTCTGACCAGGATGCTTACATTGAAGTATATGCGGCTTCGGAGGAGGACTGCGGGATAATCAGGGAACTGCTCATACAGGCCGATACTTTTTACGAGTATAATACGGATATCATGAATATCATCAACGAAGAAGCCCAGGCCTTTTTTGGGGGGATAAAAACGCTGGAAGAAGTGACAGAAACAATACAAAACCGGGTGGAACTGTATCTGAAAGAATAGATGAGAAACATATTCATGAAGCCATCCCGTATTGTATGTATTCCAGGAGCAGGGGAACAAAACATCCCCTGCCCGGTTCATTTCCACTTGAAAATAATGATGCCGGCCACTGCCACAGCCATACCCAGAGCCTTCCGCCACTCCCACGGCTGCTTCTCCACTCCGAACCAGCCAAAAAGCTCAATGATATAAGCCACTGCCAGCTGTGCCACCACGATCAGCATGACCGCTTTGGCAGGTCCCAGCATATCCATGCTCTTGATTACGGTATAGGTGATAAAAGCGCCGATGGCCCCTCCCAGGAGCATATACTTCGGCTGTACCGTAAATACGTTCATCAGATTACTTCTGTCCGTACAGATCCATGCACCCAGACAGACAAACAGCGCCGTCAGCTGCACAAATGCGCTTGCCGTCCAGATACTGGAAGATTTCGTCACCTGAGTGTTAAACACCCCCTGTACGCTCATCAGCGCCCCGGAAATCAGAGCGATCAAAAATCCAATCATAGATTTGCACCTCCCTTTCAGGAACCGGAATCCTGTGTCCCGACGGTTCCTGTCTTTAAGTGTATCCTGTGACTGGAAATTTATGCACTTGGGAATTGCCGAAAAAACCGCTGCAATTTGTTTAGGAAAAAGCTTCAGTCCATGGCTCCCTTTGCAGTCGTCCTTTTCCCGCAGTTCCCAGGGAAAAGTCTGCCGGGTATCGGCATCTTTTCGGACTCAGCATCTTTTCAGACTCACTTCCCCCCGGCACTGACCTGTTCCGAAATAGTCTCGTCCAGTTCCTGTACCAACGCCGTCACATCGGCGCCGTTCCACACCTTTGAGAACAATCCCTCCAGCTGAAGCCAGAAGTTCCCGGTCTCCATCATTTTCGGCAGCGGTATGCTGTCCGCATATTCCAGCTTAAAAATCTGCAATGCCCCATTGTCCGCATTCGCCCCCAAATATGCCGGCACCTTCCCCGTCATATCATACATGGAGTCCGCATATTCCGTCACCAGCCAGGCGGCGAAACGATTTGCCAGCTCCGCATGCTCCGAGTAGCTGTTCACCGCCACCGCATTGGTTACGGACATGGAACGGCTCTGCAGCTCTGCGCTCACCTGAGGCATGGGCGCTATTCCATATTCGAAGTTCAAAGTGCCCTCTGCCTTTGCGTCCTCCAGACGCTTCACCACATCCGTTGTGGCAATGGTAAAGACAAGCTTCCCCTGACAGAAATCTTCTATTACAGAAGCATAGTCTACCGTATCCGGCTCTATGAAAAAGAACTGGTTCAGCGCTTTGTAGACCTCCAGGCACTGGATAGTCTCCGGATTGTTGATATTGATCATGCCCGGGTCATCTCCGCTGTCCCCTCCCACAATCATATAATTTCCCACCATCCAGTAATTATAGAAAATATCGGACACATCCCACTTCATGACGCCGTCCACACCCAAAGGTACATCAAAGGTATAAGCTATATTCAGAATGTCATCCAACGTGGCAGGAATTGCCTGACTGTAATACGTTTCCCGCAGAGCGGCCAGCTGCTCTTCATTCACTGCAATCCCGTCTGTCTCCTCCGGATTCTCATCCAGCTCACCGGCTTCCAGAAGCTCCTTCATGGCAATCTGTGACGCCCACTCCTGCAGATAAGTGTCATTATAGACAAGTGCGTTGGTCTCAAAGAAAAGAGGATACCCCACCAGTTTATCCTGATAAGTCACGGCAGAGAGGGCAGACGCCGGAAAATTCTCCGCGCTGCACACGCCTCCCACATCCTCAATCCGGGATGCCAGTCCCGCCAGGCTTGCCTTCTCCAGTGAATCGTTACTGATGATATAGGCATCCGGCACCTGCCCGGAGGAAACGGAAGCCCTGTTCACCGCCTCCAGATATTCTCCGTCGGAGATCAGCACCGGAATCACCCTCACATCCTCCCGCTCCCCGAAGGAAACTGCTGCACTGTTCAGGAAATTCGTCATATTTTCATCGGAATACCAGAAATAGATGGTCTCCTTATCCGCAGACCCGGGCAGGCGCATACCGATGTCTTCCCCGGAATCCTCGTCATTTCCGGCCTGCAGGGTTCCCACACAGAAAAGGCCTGCCGTCATAACCGCCACAACGACCGCTGCAATCAACTTCTTTTTAAAATGCATTCTAACCCCCAGATTATTCTTGTAAATGTATTCATTTTCTTTACAGCATCGCAAAAATATCCGCTTATTATTTCTTTATCCGCATTCACTTTCAAACGGCAATCCGTCAATACTGCCGATATAAAATGTACTTTCCTGCAAAATGCCGTGAAGGCCTGCAGTTCTACGCAAGTTCCTCCTGCGGCTCAATACAGCTCTCCAGAATGTCAACCATCTCGTCAATATTTGCTTTGGTAATAATCAGAGGCGGCAGGAAGCGAATGATATTTTCTCCCGCATTGATCAGAACCAATCCCTCTTCCAGCGCCCGGCTGATGATGTCTCTCACAGGAGCGTCAAATACCAGCCCCTGCATAAGCCCTGTTCCCCGGCGCTCCAGGATGCAGTCATACTTCTCCTTCAGCCCGTCCAGGCATTTCTCCAGGTAAGGCGCAACCTCCCTTACATGTTCTATGATATGATTCTCCTCGAATAAGGCAAGGACTTTCTCCACGGCCGCGCCGACAAAAGGATTTCCGCCGTAGGTGGTTCCGTGGTCGCCGGCGGCAAGGGAATTCTGTGCCGCCTTCTCCGTCATCAGAAACGCTCCCACAGGCACGCCGCAGCCCAGAGCCTTCGCCGTAGTCATGATGTCGGGCTTCACACCGTACTGCTGCCATGCGTACATATACCCGGTTCTTCCCATGCCGCACTGGATTTCGTCGAAAATCAGCAGGATATCCTTCTCCTCGCAAATTGCCTTTACTTCCTTCAGGAAGCTTTCCGCAGCCGGATGAATGCCGCCCTCACCCTGCACCGGCTCCAGAAGGATGGCGCAGGTTTTATCGGTGATTTGTTTCTTTACGCTTTCCATGTCATTTAAGTCGGCAAACCGTACATTTCCGATCATTGGTTCGAATGGTTCGCGATATTTGGAATTTCCGGTCACCGAGAGCGCACCGAAGGTTCTGCCGTGGAACGAGTGGTTCATGGCAATGATTTCGTGGTCAGCCTTGCCGTCCTTGAGAAAAGCGTATTTTCTGGCAGCCTTGAGCGCACCTTCCACAGCCTCCGCGCCGGAGTTGGTGAAAAACACCCTGTCCATGCCGGACACTGCTTTCAGCTTCTTCGCCGCGTTGATGGCCGGCACATTGTAATAGTAGTTGGAAGTGTGCAGCAGCTTGTCTACCTGGGATTTCAGGGCGTTATTGTATTCCTTATTGTTGTAGCCAAGGGCAAATACGCCTATGCCGGAGACAAAATCCAGGTATTTGATGCCGTCCGTGTCGTATAAATATACACCTTCCCCTCTGTCCAGCACAACCGGATAGCGGTTGTAAGTGTGAAGAAGCGCGCCTTCCGCCTCGTCAATGTATTCCTGCATGTTCATAATAAATGATCCTCCTATTCCAGTTCCGCATCTATCCCGCCCAGTACCAACCCGGGCAGAGTATTTCCGCTTTAATTTGTATTTCCTTCCATATGCTCCATTTCTTTGTCGTCCACAATGGCGGTGCCGATGCCCTGGTTGGTAAAGATTTCCAGCAGCAGGCAGTGGGGAATCCGGCCGTCCAGGATGTGGACGCGGTTTACACCGTTCCGCACGGCGGCAGTGCAGTTGTTCAGCTTGGGCAGCATGCCTCCGCCGATATAGCCGCCGGAAACCAGTTCTTCCGCCTGGGAAGCCGTTATTCTGGAAATGAAGCCCTGTCTCTCCTTGAAATCCTTGTAAATGCCCTCGATATCCGTCAGGAAAGCCAGCTTCTCCGCCTTCACCGCCCGGGCAATGGCACAGGCGGCATCATCCGCATTGATATTGTAAGTCCGGAAACTGTCGTCCAGGCCTATGGGGGCTACGATAGGAAGGAAATCTTTCTCCAATAAATCGTACAGCACCTTGGGATTCACACCGGTGATCTCGCCAACATAGCCGATGTCCTGTCCGTCGGAATATTTCTTCTCCACCTGCAGCAGACCGCCGTCCTTGCCGCTGATGCCCACTGCTTTCACGCCCAGTTCCTGTACCATGGTGACCAGATCCTTGTTCACCTTGTTCAGAACCATCTCCGCGATTTCCATGGTCTCTTCGTCCGTCACACGCAGACCGTTGACAAAGGTGGATTCTTTCCCTACTTTTCCTACCCAGCGGCTGATTTCCTTGCCGCCCCCGTGGACGATAATGGGTTTGAAGCCTACCAGTTTCAGTAATGTGACGTCTTTTATGACATTTTTCTGCAAATCCTCGTTGCTCATGGCGCTGCCGCCGTATTTTACCACGATGATCTTGCGGTTAAAGCGCTGGATGTAGGGAAGGGCTTCGATGAGCACCTCCGCTTTCTGAAGTACTTTTTCCATGTCCTTTTCCATGGGTATCGCTTCCTTTCTCATTATAACCATTTTTCTGTTGAAGAATCTGCCTGTCCGCTTACTTTTCGTAAATCCTTCCAAAACCTCGTTATCACATTCGTTGAAACAGGCTCATGACAGTATCATTTCGTTTATTGGAATAGAGCCATGACAAAATATCAATTTGACGTTTGTATGCCCTTTTTGATAAAAAGTTTTATCAGGAAACAGATTACCAGAATGAACAATGCAACCGCGCCATATACCAGGATACTGGTATACCATGGAACGGACCCGGCAGCATAGAGACCCGGATGGGTCTTATAATCCCAGTATACATAAATGGCGCGGCCTATCCATACTCCCACGAAGCTTTCCATAATGATGTTCAGCACATTGTTTATTTTCTTCCTCATAATGATACCTTTCTGCCGGGCTGCAATATATACGCGTTTAAAAACACTGGTGTTAGTCAACACATGGTTTGGTGCACCGGACGTATCGTGAATACGATATCCCAATATGACCAGGTCATAGAAAACAGCACAGTTATTGACTAATATCAAAACATTTGTTCCCTTAAAATTGCGTTTCTGTAAATACGCATCAAAGAATGGCCTGGGAATGCGCTCGCGAGTATACAGGGCAGGACTTTTCCGTTTTGCCCGCTGAACAGGCAAAACGGGAGCCATTCACGTTCAGCTTCTGTAGTCTGCGTTGATCTTCACATAGTCATAGCTTAGATCACATCCCCAGGCGGTGGCTTCCTGCTCTCCCATGTGCATGTCTACCAGGACGGTAACCTCTGGGTCGGAGAGAATTTTTGTGGCCTCCTCCTCGCTGTAATCGCAGGCTACGCCCTTTCCGTAAATATGGATTTTCCCGCTGACACTCTGGAAATAGAGGTCCACATTCTCCGGGTCAAACTGTGCGCCGGAATATCCCAGCGCGCAGAGGATTCTGCCCCAGTTGGCATCATGGCCAAAGATGGCCGCCTTGGTCAGGGAGGAACAGATGACGGATTTCGCCAGTGTCCGGGCGTCCTCTTTGGAAGCGGCGCCGATTACCTTTGTCTCGAACAGGGCTGTGGCACCTTCCCCGTCTCCTGCCATTTTCTTCGCCAGGTATGTGGTGACATAATGCAGGGCTTCGCAGAAACTGTCGTAATCCTTCCCCTCGGAAGTAATTTCCTCATTTTCTGCCAGGCCGTTGGCCAGGAGCAACAGGGTATCATTGGTGCTGGTGTCCCCGTCCACGGAAATCATGTTGAAGGAGTCCACTACATCCGCGCTGAGGGCTTTCTGCAGCATCTGTCTGGAAATCTTCACGTCCGTGGTAAGAAATCCGAGCATGGTGCACATATTGGGATGAATCATGCCGGAACCCTTGCACATGCCGCCCAGGGTAACGGTTTTTCCACTGATTTCAAACGTTACAGCGATTTGTTTTTCCACTGTATCCGTGGTCATGATGGCCTTCGCCGCATCTGTTCCGGCCTCCGGGCTGTCCGACTTTGCTGCTGCCAGCCTGCCGATGCCCGCCGTAATCTTATCCACGGGAATCTGCATGCCGATAACGCCGGTAGATGCCACTAACACTGAGTCCGCCGGAATGCCAAGCAGCTCTCCCGCGCACCTGCTCTCTGCCGCGCAGCAGTCCAGTCCTTCCTTTCCCGTGCAGGCGTTGGCGATGCCGGAATTGACCACCACCGCCTGAACGTATGGAGACTCCCTTACGATTCTCTGATCCCAGAGCACCGGGGCCGCCTTGACTACATTGGTGGTAAAGGTTCCTGCCGCCGTGCAGGGGACCTGGCTGTAAATCAGAGCCATGTCCTTCCGGTTCCGGTATTTGATTGCAGCTTCCACGCCTGCTGCCTGAAATCCTTTTGCCGCTGTTATGCCGCCTTGTATCTGCTTCATATTGTTCCTCTTTCCGTTTGATTGATATGTATTCCTGTTCTCCCTTTTGGAAAAGTGTTGTCGATGGATCAAAATCCTTCTGTCGCATGCCGCTACTTTGACATTTCGCTTGACTGAAAATATCCCTCCACAATCCCGCCATAAGGAATATCCGCCAGGCCGTCTTCCACCAGAATGTTCTTTTCCAGGTCATAGATCACCGCATCCGGTATGCTGTTCAGGATAAAGGGCGAATGCGTTGACACGATAAACTGAATGTTGGGGAATATCGTGGTCAGCAATTCCAGTACGGATTTCTGCATTTCAATGTGCAGGTGGGTCTCAATCTCATCTACCAACACGATTCCCGGTATATTGAAATCGAAGGACCGGTTTGTCTTCTTCTCCATCCTGATGATAATATCCAGTATGATATCCAATACGGCGGCAAATCCGCTTGACAGAGTGTTAAAGTCGAAAGGATTTCTGCCTTTTTCCTTGATTTGGAAGGAAAAATCCTCTTCCTCAAATATCAGTTCCAGAGAGTCGTCACTGAATATTTTTCGCAGCAACGCCGTAAAGTTATCAAACCACCGTCCAATAGCGTTCGCTTTTTCAATTTTTCCGTTATTCCTGGCCAGCGCTTCCGTTACTTTGATATCCACCAGATACTTTATAAATCCTTCCCGTGGAATCTCCTTTATGGTGTATTTATCTTTTAACTCAACCTTTTCAATGTGCTTTGATGTATCGGCTCTGAAAATTCGTTCTGCTTTGTAATAAGCCAGAATAAATTCTCCCTTTTCAAAGACATATTGCAGTGTTTCTGCAGGTTGGTTAAATTCCATGGACATTCCCGCTGTAATATCAGCCAGTTCTGCCTTATAGCTTCCCAATAAATTTTCTGCATTGATGACCTCACCGCTTTTCTCACCTTTATACGCTAATTCCTGCAGCAGATTTTCATAGTATGATATAGTATCTTCTACCACTTTCTGTCTGTCGGAAGATGATACCTTTGCTTCCAAATTATGCCCCAAAGCCTCCAACACACTTGTCTTCCCGCTGCCGTTCTTTCCGGTCAGGATCAGATGCTTCATTTTATCACCTGAAAGAGGTATCCTAATGTCTTTTAAATGCCTGACATGCTCTATCTTCAGTTCCGAAATAAAGATTCTGTCCATAATCGCTTCCCCGTTCACCAAATACATACTTGTCAGCGCTTTTTGCCTGACAGACCTGAACACTCTTAACAGCTTGTCTTAACAGCTTGCATTCTAAATGCGTCTCTTCCCCTGCAATTTTTCACCCAGGGCTTTCATATCTTATGGTATTTTATATCTGACGCAGCAATCTCCCGCACCTCTCCCGAAACCATGTCCCTGGCAGTAATTTTCCCAGGTTCTGATTGTTCACCTCCGTAGGATAATTCCCATTGAATGGTATGCTTAATTTTTTCTACCACGGGAATCCTTTCCTTCCCGGTGTAGACAAGCTCCCGGTTCGCATCCTGTGTGACATATAGTTTTAATTCTTCCTTGATCCCTGACACATCCAATTTGCAGACATATCCTGACGAAACGGAGCACAGGGGCGGCACATGCTGAAATGCCTCAATATTATGCCGCAAATGGGCTGTCTTTAAAGGGCTGTCCAGAAGGGTATCGCTAAGCCACCATTCATCGTAGTCGATATTATAATGGCTGGATAACAATTGCAAATTATTTTCCGATAATATTTTTCTAAAATATGCCCCCGCATCCCTAAATCTGTCGATGATGAACAAGGAAGAAATACCGATCCACGGGGACATAAATACCTGACCTGTTTTCTCCGCCGAGATATATTCCGCCTCAATATCCTGCGGTGAAGAAAAATACATCATATCGGGAATATGAGTATTCAGTTCGCTCACACTGTGTTTCTCCTTTACTTTCCGACTCTTTCCGTCAGGACATTCCAGGTTCAAAATGCTCAGCGGTTAAAAGCCGTAATATTCGCCTCATTCAGTGTAAAATCATAATAATTCAGGTCTTCCCGCCTGGTCCAGCCGATACACTTCCAGAAAGCGTTTCCGATATCATTGGCGGTAAAGGCGATGAGGCTGACCTTGTTGACCTGCTCTGCTTTCAGGGCGTTCATACAGTGAACCACCATGGCTTTGCCGATTCCCTGTCTGCGCCAGTCCTCCCTCACACACACATGGTACAGGCATCCCCGCCTTCCGTCATGTCCGCAGAGAATCCCGCCTACAATGGCGCCTTCCCCGTCCACCGCCACTACGCTTGTAGTGGGATTGCGTCTGAGAAAGCGCTCCACCCCCTCCCTGGAATCGTCCAAGCTGCGCATGCCGAAGCCCCGGATGGTTTTCCACAGAGCATAGAGACCTTCGTAATCTTCTGTTCTCATGGTTCTGACTGCAAACGTTTTATCGTCCATTTCTGTACCTGTTATCTACCTTCCGCAATTTCCAGTAATATGTCTTATCGGAAGCAATCTCTTCGCTTCCGATAAAAGGCGCATCCCTTTGCGCCGCATTCAACTATAGGAAGCTGCATTTGCTTCCGATAGTATGTCTTATTGGAAGCAATCTCTTCGCTTCCGATAAAAGGCGCATCTCTTTGCGCCGCATTCAACTATCGGAAGCTGCACTTGCTTCCAATAGTATGTTTCAACTTTTTCCGTCCGTAAGCTATATCAGTATACACCGTTTGCCCTGAAAGAACAATATTTTTTTCTGATCCCTGTCAAAATTCTCTTTCACCATTCTCTTTCATGAGATCTTACAGCGCGCAAAATTTACCGGTCTCCCGCCGCAATGCGCCCCTGCCCAATGGCTTCCTTCACCAGCTGCCATGCAATGCTTCCCTCTCTCAGCAGCCCCAGTGCGTCCTCATATTTCACCCAGACCGCGGAATCCACTTCCCCGGATAATTGAAATTCGGCTTTTCTGACTACAGCTTTGTACCCAAGCATAAGCATCTCCTTTTTTTCATAAGGATAGCTTCTTATGTATTCCAGTTTCACCACATCCAGGCCCGTCTCTTCCTTAATCTCCCTGACGGCGGTTTCTTCCGCCGATTCCCCGGGTTTCATAATACCGGCCACGCACACATGATTTGTCGCAGAGACGTAATCCTGCCGAATCAGCGCCACTTCCCGCTCTTCATTCACCACCGCGCAGATGATTGACGTGGTAAACATATCCCACAGCGGAACACTGCACTTTTCACAGAAGGGGAGCAGCCCTTCATCCCCGATTTCTTTCTGAACCGCCTTGCTCCCGCAATGGGGACAGTATGTAAAATGCATCCTTATCTCCTTCCTGTCTGAACGGACCTCTGACCAATCATGTATTATTATTTCATTTATTTTTTTATCATTTGCCGTAAAACCACACTTTCTGACCGTAATCCAGCTTCACAGATACAGCATCTCCGAGTATGCCATGATAAACGGCCCGCTTCCCTTTCCCTCGTCGGTAAGATAATACTGTGTCTCTTCATAATTATTGGTGCCGTTGGCAGCCGCCTTGAGATAGATATCCCGCAGGCCGCTTTCGTCCAGCTTTTTCTCCGCAAGCCCCACAAAAGCCTTTATCCCGGCTTCCCTGTAGGATTCGTCCAGCCATCCCTTCCTGACGCCTTTTAAAATAATATAACTCATCATCGCCGTTCCGCTGCTCTCGGGACGGTTTGTCTCCGTGGCCGGCCTGTCCGCCAGATTCGCCCAGATGCCGTCCGCGTCCTGATATTTCAGCATGCCGTCCACAAACAGTTTCAGCGCCGCCTTTCTCTTCTCCATATATTCTTCCGGCAGCACCTCCATGATATCCACCATGGCCATGCCGTACCAGCCCATAGCCCTGGTCCAGAAGAACCTGCACACATCCTCCTTCCCGTTTCCCGCATGATAGTACATGCCGTTAGGAGCAAGCAGGGTTTGTGCCACCCAGTCCAGGCGCTCCTGCACCAGTTCCAGCTGCCGCCTGTCGCCGATTCTCGCCCCATGGTGTGACAGGAAAGGCTGCAGCATGTAGATGCCGTCCAGCCAGATTTTGTATATGGGGGCTTCCCGCCAGCCGTGCCAGTAATTGTGCCCCAGCTCCTCCGGCATATTCTCCAGGCAGGGGGTATGGCCCAGACTGTTGACGTAATTTTCATCCGTCAGATGACGATACAGCGTATCCGCAATTTCGCCGTAAGCATCCGCTCCTCTGGAAAACCGCTCGAAAAGCGCCGCCGTTTTATAGCAGTCCGCCCCATGGCAGTCCACATAGCCTGAGCGCTCAAAATTCAACTGCCAGCTTCCGTCCTCCTTCTGCTCCGTCAGGCCGTCCAGATAGGATTTCACATAATCATAATACGCTTTTCCGTTCTCCGGGTCCGCCTCATAAATATCATACAGCCCTTCCGTTACTACACCATTGTAGTAACTGTAGTCATACAGAAAATCCTTAACTCCGGGCGCACGTTTCTCATTGTCCCATGTGAAAAACAGCTCCGTGCTGTTCAATACCTTTTCCGGCACATTTACCTCGGAATTTATGGTCAGCCTGTTGATATAATCTGCCGATTTTCTGACCGCTGCCGCTGCTCTTTCTGCTTCCATTACCTCTCTCCTTTTCCTGTGTCGAGTAGATGTGGGGATTACTCCCCACACCCCTCTACGGAACCGGACGTGC